>CBIFVU010000088.1:0-13622 GCA_966185905.1 uncultured Lysobacter sp. | reverse complement strand
CGCAGGTGCGCTTGACCACCGCGCTGCCGGCGGCGTGGAAGATCGCCACGCTGATGCCCCGGCGCAAGGCCAGGCGCTGCTTCTGGAAATCGGTCTTGGCGAACATCGGCGCCACTTCGGGGTGGCTGGCCATGAAGATCTCGTAGAACCGCTCGATGAAGCCTTTTCGTACCAGGCAGCGGCCGTAGCTCTGCTGCAGGTCGTCGTAGGAGTCCGGCCTGGACATCGCGCCCCCTGTGGCGTTGGAAACGGCGCGCAGGATGCCGGCCGGCGGCGACGCGCGCCTTGCGCCAGATCAACGCCGCGGCGGGCCGATGCTGCTGGGCTCCGGCCCGGCGGCGGGAGCCGCCCCCGCAGCGGCGGCCTGCCCCTTGCGCACGCCGCGTGGCCGGCCGTGCGCCGGCTCAGGCCGGCGGCGCCTGCCGCCGCGCCCGCGTGGCGCGCCAGAACCCGCCGGCGGCCAGCACCAGGAAGGACAGGGTCCACAGGTAGTAGCCCGGGCCCACCGAATCGAGCAAGCCCGGGACGGAGCCGAAACGGACCACGCGGAAGGTGTCCAGGCCCAGCCCGGCCGCGAGCAGGGCCAACCAGGCTGCGCCGCGGTCGCGCTTGAACGCCATCAGCGCCAGGGCCAGCACGAACACCGGATTGGCCAGCCAGGCCACCGACTCGCGTTCCTCCAGGCCGATCCAGCCCCACAGCAGCACCAGCAGGCCCTGGACGGAGTCCGGCCCCAGGTACAGCACCGGCAGGGCGAGCGATACCGCATACAGAGCGAGCGACAACAGGGCCACGACAAGGCGCAGAGGGTTCACGACGACCGTCCCGTCCGCGCGGGTCTCCAGGCAGGCCGCCGAGCTTACCCCGGCGCGCGCTGGGCGTGTGCGCCGGATCGGACCGGCCGCGGCCCCAGGTACGGCGCCTTGGGGGCATCGGCGCTGCGCCGGCGCCGGCGTGGCACAGCGCGCGGCGCTCGCCCGGCCCGGCTTGACCCGGTCGAGGCGGGTCGCCATGCTCGCTGCGCCCGGCGGCCGGCCGCGACCGCGACCACGCCGCCTTGACCCACGCCCGCCCTGGCGGTGGCAAGATGACGGCCGCTGCGGCCGCGCGGCCGCGCCGCAGGCCCGGCGCCGGCGGTCCCGCGCAGCGCCGGCCCGGCGTCGCGCGCACGCCATTCCCCCTTACTGACGCAGGTTTCATGAGCAGTCGCTACAACGCCGCAGACATCGAAGTCCTTTCCGGCCTGGACCCGGTCAAGCGCCGGCCCGGCATGTACACCGACACCGCCCGGCCCAACCACCTGGCCCAGGAAGTCATCGACAACGCGGTCGACGAGGCGCTGGCCGGCCACGCCCGCAGCATCGAGGTCACCCTCTATGCCGACGGCAGTTGCGAAGTCGCCGACGACGGCCGCGGCATGCCGGTGGACATCCACCCGGAAGAAAAAGTGCCGGGCGTGGAACTGATCCTCACCCGCCTGCACGCCGGCGGCAAGTTCAGCAACAAGAACTACACCTTCTCCGGCGGCCTGCACGGCGTGGGCGTGAGCGTGGTCAACGCGCTGTCCAAGCTGGTGGAAGTGCACATCAAGCGCGAAGGCAGCGAGCACCGCATCAGCTTCCGCGACGGCGACCGCGCCAGCCCGCTGGAAGTGGTCGGCAGCGTGGGCAAGAAGAACACCGGCACCCGCGTGCGCTTCTGGCCGGACCCCAAGTATTTCGACAGCCCCAAGTTCAGCCTGCGCTCGCTCAAGCACGTGCTGCGGGCCAAGGCGGTGCTGTGCCCGGGCCTGAACGTCAAGCTGTTCGACGAGGCCAGCGGCGAGCGCCTGGAATGGCACTACGAGGACGGCCTGCGCGACTACCTCTCCGGCGAGTTGCGCGAAGGCCAGCCGCAGCGCGAGCTGCTGCCGCCGGAACTGTTCGTCGGCCAACTCAAGAAGGACACCGAAGTGGTGGACTGGGCAGTGGCCTGGGCGCCGGACGGCGAGTTGGTGCAGGAGAGCTACGTCAACCTGATCCCGACCGCCCAGCACGGCACCCACGTCAACGGCCTGCGCACCGGCTTCACCGATGCGTTGCGCGAGTTCTGCGATTTCCGCAACCTGCTGCCGCGCGGGGTCAAGCTGGCGCCGGAGGATGTCTGGGACCGGGTCGCCTTCGTGCTCAGCATCAAGATGACCGACCCGCAGTTCAGCGGCCAGACCAAGGAGCGGCTGTCCTCGCGCCAGGCCGCCGGTTTCGTCGAGGGCGCCGCGCACGACGCCTTCTCGCTGTGGCTCAACCAGCACACCGAACTGGGCGAGAAGATCGCGCAGTTGGCGATCGAGCGCGCCAGCGCGCGGCTGAAGACCGAAAAGCAGATCGTCCGCAAGAAGATCACCCAGGGCCCGGCCCTGCCCGGCAAGCTGGCCGATTGCAGTTCGCAGGACCTCTCGCGCACCGAGCTGTTCCTGGTGGAGGGCGACTCGGCCGGCGGCAGCGCGCGCCAGGCGCGCGACAAGGACTTCCAGGCGATCCTGCCGCTGCGCGGCAAGATCCTCAACACCTGGGAAGTGGCCTCCGGCAGCGTGCTGGGCTCGCAGGAAGTGCACGACCTGGCCGTGGCCATCGGCTGCGACCCGGGCAAGGAGGACATCTCCGGCCTGCGCTACGGCAAGATCGTCATCCTCGCCGACGCCGACTCCGACGGCCTGCACATCGCCACCCTGCTCAGCGCGCTGTTCCTGCGCCACTTCCCGGCGCTGGTCGCGGCCGGCCACATCTTCGTGGCGATGCCGCCGCTGTTCCGCGTGGACGTGGGCAAGCAGGTGTTCTACGCGCTGGACGAGGAGGAAAAGCGCATCCTGCTGGAGAAGATCGAGCGCGAAAAGGGCGACCGCAAGAAGGGCCTGAGCGGCGCGATCAACGTCACCCGCTTCAAGGGCCTGGGCGAGATGAACGCCTCGCAGTTGCGCGAGTCCACCATCCACCCCGACACCCGCCGGCTGGTGCAGTTGACCGTGGACGACAACGCCCAGACCCATTCGCTGATGGACATGCTGCTGGCCAAGAAGCGCGCCGGCGACCGCAAGTCCTGGCTGGAAACCAAGGGCGACCTGGCCACGCTGGAGGTCTGAGCGCCCACCCGCGCGGCCCCGGCCGCGCGGCCTGCACCGGCGGCGCCGCCCACGCACGGCGCGCCGGCCACACCTTGCCGCGCACGGTCGCTCCGTCACGCGGCGCTCCGGATCGCTGCGGCATGGTGCGCGCATCGAGGCCGGACGGAGATCGCCATGAAAGGATGCCTGTCCATCGTCGCCTGCCCGCCTTCGTCCATGAGCCGCCGCCATGGCCGTTGACCGACCCGCCGGCTACGGCCTGACTCCGCCCGGGCAGCCGCTGCCCCAGGCCGAAACGCTCGGCCGCACGCCGGCGCCCGTGGTCAAGGCCGCCGGCGGCCGCCTGTTCGGCGCCCTGGCCTGGTGCGCGCTGCTGTTGGGCCCCTTGCTAGCCTGGCTGGTGGTGTTCGCGCTGGGCGCGCAGGACCAATGCGGCCCCTGGGGCCTGGGTTGCGTCGCCCGCGCGATCCTCTACAGCGCCGCCAGCTGGGTGTTCGGCACGCTGCTGGCGACAGTGGCGCTGTTGCGCGGCGAACGCCGCGGCCTGGCGGTGCCGGCGCTGGTGTTGAACCTGGTGCCGCTGCTGGGCCTGCTGGCGGCCTACGTGTTCCTGATCGGGCAGGCCTGAACCGTGCCCGTTTCCGCCGATGCCGCCGCGCCCTCTCCCGCCGCCGCGGAAACGGGCGACTCGGTGGAAGTGACCGGCCCGGCGCACGAGCCCTCGCCGTTCGCTGCGCATCCGCCGCCGGCGCCGCTGCGCCTGCGCGCGGCGACCCTGGGCGACGCGCTGGACGCGTACGAGGAAGCCTATGGCGCGGAGATCTTCGCCGCCGATGGGCACGGCGGGCGGTACTTCGTCTGCCAGGACCTGGACAGCGGCGACGAGCACCTGGTCGATGTGCATGTGCTGCGCGGGGGCGAAGAACTCTGCCCCAGGCAGGACCGCGGCTTCGCCCTGCGTCCGGGCGACCGGGTGCTGCTGAGGGGCCTGTTGGCCTGCTGATCGCGGCGCCGGACCGGGCCTCGGGGTTGCGCCCCGGCGGCTGGGTAGCCGCTGCACGGGCCCCGCCTGCGCGCCGCGCGCGGCCCTCGCCGCGGCGCCCTGCCGGCCCCCACCGAGCCGACGCCGCGCCCGGCGGCGGAATGACTGCGGCGGCGCCCGTGGCCGCAGCCGCCTACGTCGAGGCGGCCGCCGCCAACGCCGCCTTGAGCGGCCGCGCGAACCCGGCCGGCCGACACCGGCCGATCCGCACCTTCGGCGTGCCGTGCCAGCGAGCGCTCGCGTCGATCGCCGCGGCCATGTCCTCGGCCAGCGCCGGCGTGGGTTCCACACCCTCTTCCAGGTACAGCGCCTTGACCTCGAACACGCCCTCGGCGCGGTGGGCCTTGGCGTCCAGCCGCCCGGCCAGGCGCCCGCGCGCCAGGATCGGCAGCACGAAGTAACCGTAGCGCCGCTTGGGCTCGGGGGTATAGCACTCCAGGGTGTAGTCGAAGCCGAACATCGCGCTGGCGCGCTCGCGGTCCCAGACCACCGGATCGAACGGCGAGAGCAGGGCGCAATGGCGCGCGCGCAGCCGCCCGGCCGCGGCCTGGGCCAGGACTGCGGCGTGCGCGGGGTGGACGTAGCCGGGCGCGTCCCAGCCCTTCACCGCCACCCGCAACAGCGCGCCCTCGGCCACCAGCGGGTCCAAGTCGGCATCGCGCAGGCGCGGGCGCAGGCGGAAGTAGTCGGCGATCCAGCGCGCCTGGGCGATGCCGAGCGCGGCCACCGACTTGAGCAGGGTCTGCCGGCGTACCTGCTCCGGCGCGATCTCGGTGCGGTCCCAACCCGGTACGACGGCGCCGGCCACGCGTTCGGTCAGGTCGTAGACGCGCTGGAAGTTATCGCGCCGCGCCACCATCAGCTCGCCCAGGGCGAAGCCGGCCTCCAGCCAGCGCTTCTCGTCCTTCCAGCCCCACCAGCCGCCGCCGGCGCCGGGGCGCTCGCGCTCGAAATCGGCCGAACGCACCGGGCCGCGCTCGCGAATGTGCGCCAGCAGGCGCGCGATCGCCTCGCCGTTGCCGGCGCGGTGGCGCTGGGCGTTGCGGATGGCCCAATGATGCGCACGCTGGTGCAGGCCGTTGCGGTGCAGCAGGTAGTCGTCCATCGGCGCGAAGCAGGCCTCGTGCGCCCAGACCTCGAACAGCGCGCGTTCGGCCAGCAATTCCTCCAGCCATTGCGGCCGGTATGCGCCCAGGCGCGAGAACAGCACCAGGTAGGGGCTGCGCGCGACCACGTGGATGGTGTCGATCTGCAGCAACTGCATGCGCGCGATCGCCGCCAGCACGTCGGCCTTGCGCGCGCGCCGGCGCGGCGGCGCCAGCAGCCCCTGCGCGGCCAAATGCAGCGCGCGCGCCTGGCCTGGGCTGAGCGCCGCGCCGTCCGCCTCGGTCATGCCGCCGCGCCGTCGTCCAGGGCCGCGCGCAGCAGCGCCCGCAACAGCGTTTGCAGGCGCGCGGCCTTGGCTTCGTCGTAGGCGAAGGAATCCTCGTCCATGTAGTTGCGCTGGCTGATCTCCATCTGCACCGCCTGCACGCCGATCTCCGGATCGCCGTAGTGGCGGGTGATGTAGCCGCCCTTGAAGCGGCCGTTGGCGACCCAGTCGTAGTCCGCTTGCGCCGCCAGCACGTTCTCCAGCCGCGCCTGCAATTGCGGCAGGCAACTGCGTCCGGCGGCGGTGCCGAGGTTGAGGTCGGGCAAGCGGCCCTCGAACAGGAACGGCAGTTCGCCGCGGATCGAATGGCCTTCCCACAGCACCGCGCGGCCATGTTCGCCGCGGATGCGGTCCAGTTCGGCCGCCAGGGTGTCGTGGTAGGGCCGCCAGTACCGCTCGACCCGCTCGGCCACTTCCTCCGGCCCCGGCGCCTGGCCCTCCAGGTACACCGGCTCGCCGCTGAACTGCACCGCCGGGCACAGGCCGGTGGTGTTCTGGCCCGGATACAGCGAGGTATCGTCGGGCGGGCGGTTGAGATCGACCACGTAGCGCGAATGCCGCGGCACCAGCACCGAGGCGCCCATGTCCAGGGCGAAGGCGTACAGGCGCGAGACGTGCCAGTCGGTGTCCGGCGCGCGCCGCGCCGATTCGACCATGCGCGCGGCCAGCGGCGCAGGAATCAGCGAGCCGTCGTGCGGCAGGCTGAGCAGCAGCGGCGCGGTGCCGCGATGGAGTTGGAACACCGGTTCGGTCGGATGCGCGAGGATCATGGTCGGAGGGGTCCGGCGCCGGCCCAGGGACGCCGGCGGATACTGGCCATGGTACTGCGGCGCGCGCTCACTCGCCGCCGCCGCGCAGGTGGCGGTCGAAGAACTCCAGGCTGCGCCGGTGCACCTGCAACCAAGTGGCGTGGCGCAGGAAGAAGTGGTCCTCGTCGGGCAGGACCAGCGTCTCCACCGGCGCGCCGCGCGCGCGCAGGCGCTCGACCAGGTCCACGCTCTGGGCGAACTTGACCGCGCGGTCGTCGTCGCCGTGCACCACCAGCACCGGCGAGCGCCAGCGTTCGATGTCGGCCACCGGCGAGGCGCGCAGCGCCACCTCCAGTTCCTCCGGCTTGAGCCCCCACAGGCCGCTGTTGTCGCCGCCCTTGGCGCTCTCGCGCCAGTCGTGCACGCCGTGGCGATCCACCCCGGCGGCGAACCGGCCGGAGTCGCGCGCCAGCGCCAACGCGGTCAGATAACCGCCGTAGGAGCCGCCGTAGATGCCGATGCGGCGCGCATCCACATCGGCGCGCGCGGCCAGCCAGGCCTGCGCGGCCAGCACGTCCTGGTACTCGCTGGCGCCGCGCGGGCCTTGCCGCGGCGCCAGGCGGAAGTCCTGGCCGTAGCCGGTGCCGGCGCGGAAGTTCAGCGCCAGCACCACGTAGCCGCGGCTGGCCAGCCATTGGTTGTTGGCGTAGTCGGAGTAGTAGTAATCGCTGTAGTGCCAGCCCGGCAGCATCTGCCGGATCGGCCCGCCGTGCACGTAGACCAGCGCCGGGCGTTTGCCCTTGAACGAGGCCGGCGGCTCGAACACGGTCGCGTGCGCGGTCACCCCGTCGGCGGCGCGCAGCTCGACGAGCTTGGGTTGGACCAGGCGCTCCAGCGGGAAACGCTCGGGCAAGCGGGCCGGGAAGATGCGCCGCAGCGCGCCGCCGGCGCGCGGCAGCAGCGCGATCGCGGTCGGCCGGCGCGCATCGGCATGGCGCAGCGCGATCCATTCGCCGCCGGCCAGCGGCTGCGGATCGGTGGCGATTTCGTCGGCCGGGGTCAGCAGGCGCTGGGCCGCGCCGCGCGCGTCCACGCTGAACACTTGGCGATGGTCGATCTGCGCGCAATTGCCGCTGAACAACAATCGGCCGTCCTCGGCCAGGGCCACGCTCTCGGCCTCGCAGGCGCCGCGGCTCAGCGCGGTCGGCTCGCCGCCCTCGGGCGAGAGCGCGTACCAGTGCAGCCAGCCGCTGTGCTCGGAGGCGAACACCAAGCGGCCGTCGCCGCTCCAGGCCAGCGGCAGCGCGCCGTTGAACTGGGCGTAGCCGCCGGCGCGATCGTTGCTGCGGAACACGCGCTGCGCCCGGCCGCTGTCCGAGTCGGCGACCCAGATCTCGAAGGCCTGGGCGCGGGTCAGGTCGAAACTCTCCCCCGGGCGGGTAGCGGGGCTGCGCAGGAAGGCGATGCGCCGGCCGTCCGGCGACCACGCCGGGCTGGCGTCGTTGGCGATCTCCGCGCCCATCCAGCGCACCTGGCGGCCGGCCAGATCGAGCACGCCGATGAAGGCGTGGTCGCCGCGGTTGCTGACGAAGGCCAGCGAGCGGCCGTCGGGCGAGAACGCCGCCGCGGTATTGGCGCCGCGGGTCTTGACCAGCGCTTCCTTGCACCACTGCGGCGCCTGCGCGCCGGGGAGGGCGTGACAGCCGATGCCGCGGCCCTGCACGATCAGCGCCTGGCCGCCGGGGGCGAACATCGCCGCGCGTCCCGGCGCGACCCGCTGCGGCGCGGCGCTGCCGTCGCTGGGCACCACCCACACCGCCTGCTCCTGCCCATCGGGGTCGCCGGTCGGGTTGCTGTGGTGGCCGGCGGCATCGGCCGCGCCGCCGCGCACATAGGCCAGCCAGCGGCCATCCTCGCTCAGGCGCAGGCCGCCGATGTCCTGGCCGTCGTCGTCCTCATAGGCACTGAGCCGGCGCGGCGCGAACTGCGGCGCGCGCGCGCTCCATACATTGCGCCGGCCGCGTTCGTTGGCGGCCCAGGCCAGCACCGGCGCCTTGGCCGCGGCCACCGGCGCGTCCGGCTGCGGCGCGCTCAGCAGGTCGGCGATGTCCAGCTCGGCAGTGCCGGGGCCGGCGTGGCGCGGTTCGGCACTGCGCGAGCCGGCGCGGTCCGGCGCCGGCGTCTGCGCGGCCGCCTGCGCGGCCGGAACGATGGCCGCCAAGGCCAGCGCCGCCGCCCACCCTCGTCTCCGCCAACCGCCCTGCCCTGTCTTGCCCATCGCTGTGCGTCCTCGTGCTGCGCCGGCCGTGCGCCGGCGGCGCGGGCCGTCAGCGCATCAGCACCACTTCCTCGGCGCTGGTCGGGTGGATGGCGACCGTGTCGCGCAGGTCGTCCAGGGTGATGCCGCGTTTGAGCGCCACCGCGAAGCCTTGCAGCATCTCGTCGGCGGCCTCGCCGAGCAGGTGGATGCCCACCACGCGGCGCTCCTGGCCGACGCAGACCAGCTTGAACAGGCTGCGCTGCGGCGACTCGGCCAGGGCGTACAGCATCGGCCGAAAGCCGGCGCGATAGATGTGCAGATTGTCACCATGTAGGGCCCGCGCCTGCTCTTCGCTCAGGCCGACCTGGCCGATGGGCGGATGGGCGAAGACCACGGTGGGGATATCGGCGCGGTCCAGGCGGCCCTCGCGGCCGCCGTAGACGCGGTCCATCAGCCGGCGCGCGGCGGCGATGGCCACCGGCGTCAGCGGCGGATCGGTGGTGAGATCGCCGACCGCGTCGATGCCGGCCACGCTGGTGGCGTTGTCGGCATCGATGCGGACCTGGCCGCCCTGCTCCAGCGCCACTCCGGCCTGCTCCAGCCCCAGGCCGGCGCTGTTGGGCCGCCGCCCGGTGGCGAACAGCACCTTGTCGAACGCCGCGCTCAGCATGCCGTCGGCGCCGCGCAGGCGCACTCGTTCGCCATCGGCCTCCAGCGCCGCGACCGGGTGGCCGAAATGCAGGCGCACGCCGTTCTGGCGGTAGTCGTCGGCCAGTTGCGCGGTCAGTTCGTGGTCGAAGCTCTCCAGCAGGCGCGGCCCGCGCGCGAACAATTCGACCTGGCTGCCCAGCGCTTGCAGCACCCCGGCCAGTTCCACGGCGATATAGCCGGCACCGACGATGGCCACGCGCTCGGGCGCGGCGCACCACTGGAAAAAGTCGTCCGACACCCCGCCGAGCTCGGCGCCGGGGATCGCCGGCTTGACCGGGTGTCCGCCGGTGGCCAGCAAGATCCGCTGCGCGCTCAGGCGCGCGCCGTTCTCGCACTCCACCGTGCGCGCGTCCAGCAAGCGGCCGCGCATCGGCACCACCACGATGCCGGCCCGGTCCAGGCGCTTGCGGTAGCTGTCGTGGATGCCGGCGATGTAGCGCTGGCGGTGGACGATGAAGGTCGGCCAGTCCAGCCGGCAGGGCTGTTGCGGCGGCGCGTCCAGGGCGAAGCCCAGCGACTGGGCCATGCGCAGCTTGGCGCCGACATCGGCCGCCAGCCACATCGCCTTCTTCGGCACGCAGCCGACATTGACGCAGGTGCCGCCGAGCAGGGCCGGCTCCAGCAGGGCCACGCGCGCGCCGTGCTCGGCGGCGCGGAAAGCGCCGGCCAGGCCGCCGGAGCCGCCGCCGACCACGATCAGGTCGAACTGGGTCTGGATGTCCACGCCGCCGTCGCTGGCGGCCGGGGTTTTCGCGGGCTCGGTCGCGGTCATGCGAAACGCTCCGGTCGGTAGGGATGCGGGTCGATCGCCGGCGTCCGCGCGGCGACCAGGTCGGCCAGCAACTGGCCGGTGCCGGCGCTCATGCTCACGCCCATCATGCCGTGGCCGGTGGCCAGCCACAGGCCATCGCGGCCGGGCACGCGGCCGATCAGCGGCACGTCGTCCACGCTCATCGGGCGCCAGCCGCACCAGCGCTCGCGCTCGACCGGCCCGACCGGATGGTGCAAATACTCGGCCGCGCCGCGCTCCAGCGCCGCCAGCCGGCGCGGATTGAGGCTGTCGTCGTAGCCGGAGAATTCCATGGTGCTGCCCAGGCGGAAGCCGCTGCCCCACATGGTCACGCAGACCTTGCGCTCGCGCAGCACCACCGGCCTGCGCGGCACCTGCGGCGGGCGCTCGTAGGTGATCGAATACCCCTTGCCCGGCTGCATCGCGCGCTTGAGCGCGGGCAGGCCGATGGCCTGGGAGAGCTGCGGCGACCACGCGCCCAGGGCGAGGACGACCTCGCGCGCGCGCAGCGCGCCGGCGGCAGTGTCCAGGCTCCAGCCGCGCTCCTGCGCGACCAGCCCGCGCAGCGCGCTGTGCTCCTGCAAGACACCGCCGCGCTCGCGCACCGCGCGCGCCAGTTCGGCGACGTAGCGGTCCGGGCGCAGCACCGCGTCGTGGTCGAAACGGATCGCGCCGGCCACGCCCGGCTTGAACGCCGGGTCCTGGGCCTGGTAGGCCTGGCCGTCGATCACCTCCACGCCGATGCCGAACTCGCGCAGCAGGTCCAACTCGAACTGGCCGGCCTGGAACGCGCGCGGATCGCGGAACACGTAGTCCACGCCGGCGTTGTCGAATTCGCAGACCAGGCCGTAGCGCGACACCCAGTCCTCCAGGCGCGCGCGCGAATCGTTGAGCAGGGCCGACTTGGCCTGGGCGCTGGCCTTCCAGTCGCTGAGGTTGCAACGCGCGGCGAAACGCAGCAGCCAGCCCCATAGCTGCGGATCGAGCTTGGGATGGACGTACAACGGCGCATCGGGGGTGAGCATCCAGCGCAGCGCCTGCGCGATCACCCCCGGCGCGGCCAGCGGGGTGGCGTGGCTGGGAGTGATGGTGCCGCAGTTGCCGTGCGAGCTGCCGCCGCCGATGCGGCCGGCATCGATCACGCGCACGCCGCGGCCGCTTTCCAGCAGCGCCAGCGCGCAGGTCAGGCCGATCACGCCGGCGCCGACCACGATCACATCCTCGCGCACGTTCGCCTGCGCCTGCGGTGCCGCCTCAGCCACTCGTGTTTCGCGCATCTGCCTGCCAGAGGATGGGAGGGTGGGAGACCGGTGCGCGGCCCCGACGGAACGCGCCAGCCCGCAGGACGCGCAGCGGCGCGCGAGCGCGAGCGCCCGCGGCCGGCGATCCCCGGAGCCGCCGCAGCCAAGCCGCGGCCGGCCGGTGCGCCGGCCTGCGGCAGCGGCCGCGGCGCAGGCGCCGACGGCACCGCTCCGCGATCGCCGCACCCAGGTCCGGCCCGACGCCATAGTACCCACACTGACCGGGAACGACCGCGACCGGAGTGGCCCGGACGGCGTGCGCGCCGAGCCGCACGCACCGCCTCCGCGCGCGGTGCGGCCAAGCGATCGCCGCGATTGCGGCGAGCGGCGGAACGCAGTTATCCGGCCTTGGCTCCACTGGCACCGCACGGCCTGCGGCGACCGACCGCGCACGGCCGCGCACGACCGCGAGCGCCGCCTAACCGGCGCCGGGGGACGCGGCCGGCGCGCCCGCCGCACGCCAGGGCGGCAGACGCCCGTAGGTGAGCGCGCGCCAGCACCATTCGGCCGGGCCGAAGCGATAGCGCCGCAGCCACCAGCGGCTCACCAGCAGTTGCATCGCGAACACAGCCAGTGCCGCGGCCGCCAAGTGCGCCGGCCCCCAACGCTGCCACAGCCCCAGGCCGTAGCCGTAGAACACCCAGGTGCCGATCAGCGATTGCGCCAGGTAGTGGCTCAGCGCCATGCGCCCGGCCGGCGCGAACAGCCGCGGCCACCCTGCGCCGCGCTGCAGCGCCAGCACCACCCAGGCCATCAGGGCCAGCGCGAACGGCAGGCCGGCGGCCAGGTGCAGGGTCTGGGCCAACACCGAGGCACTGCTGAAACGCACATTGGACGGGGCGCTGTCCACCCACAGGCTCAGCGCGGTCAGCGCCGCGCTGGCGGCCAGGCCATAGCCCGACCAGGCCCGCAACCGGCCGCGGTGGCGCGCCGGTTCGGCGATGGCGCCGCTGCGCAGCAAACTGGCGCCGATCAAGAACAGCCCCAGCACCGACGGCAGCAGATAAGGCCAACCGGCCACGGTTTCCTCGAAGAAGAAACCCAGCCGATAGGCGCTGGCCTGCCAATATCCGCCGTGGGCGTACACCGCCGCTTCCAGCCGATGGCTGCGCTCGGCCGCGGCGATGACGGCCGGGTCGGCCTGGGCCACCCCCGGCAGCGCCAGCAAGGCCGCGATCAGGACGAAGAACGCCACCACCCCCAGGTACAAGGCCAGGCCCAGCCGCAGCATCGCCGCCGCCGACAAGCGCCGCAGCGCCAGCAGTGCGAACGCGGCCACGGCATAAGTCGTCAGGATGTCGCCGCTCCACACCAGCCAGGCATGGGCCAGGCCGATGGCCAACAGGCCCAGGCTGCGGCGCAGATAGAGCCGGCCGAAGCCAGGCGCTTGCGCGGCGCCCGCGCCGGTCCCGGTCCCGGTCCCAGCGCGCTGGAGCATCAGCGCGAAGCCCATGCCGAACAGCAGCGAGAACAGGGTCCAGAACTTGTCGCTGACGAAGGCGTAGAGGAAGAACTCGGCCCAGCGGTCGGCGCCGCGCAGGCTCGGGTCGATGCCCTCGGCCAGCGGCGTCAGCGGTGCGGTGAACAAGGCCGCATTGCTCAGCGCGATGCCGAGCAGGGCCAGGCCGCGCAGGGCGTCCAGCGCCGCCAGGCGCTGCCCGGCCTCGGTCGGCGCGAATGCGGGCGCGGCGGCGGAGGGAGTCGGGACGGCCATGACGTCGGGGATTGTCGGTCAAGCGCGGCCGGCGCGGGCCGGCGGCCAAAACGCGGACGGCCCGCTCGCGCGGGCCGTCGCCGGGGCGCAGGGCGCCGCGGGGCTCAGTGCTCGTGGCCGCCGTCGCCGTGCACGTGGCCGTGCTCGACTTCTTCCTTGCTGGCCTCGCGCACGTCCACGATTTCCACCGCGAAGTGCAGGTCCTTGCCGGCCATCGGATGGTTGAGGTCGACATCGACCACGCTCATGCCGATCTTCTGGATGGTCACCGCGCGCGGGCCGAAGTTGGTCTGCAGCACCGCCTGCATGCCCACTTCCAGGCGCGCGTCCTTGAAGTACTTCTTCGGCACGCGCTGGGTCAGCCCTTCCTGGCGCTGGCCGTAGGCGTCGGCGGCGGCCACGTCGACCTCGAACTTGTCGCCGGCCTCGCGCCCTTCCATGGCCTTCTCCAGGCCCGGGATGATGTTGTTGTGGCCGATCAGGATCGCCAGCGGATCGCGGCCTTCCGAGCTCTCCAGCGGCT
>CBIFVU010000087.1:0-13748 GCA_966185905.1 uncultured Lysobacter sp. | reverse complement strand
CCCGCGCAGTTGCTACCGCGCGCGCGGCGGCGCTGCGCCCGCAAAAGGCCGCGGCGCGCAGCCTGGAACGGGCACCGGACGCGCGCTGGGGCGATCGCTGGCGCGCTGCGCGGCCGCCGGCCAGTCGAACGGCCCGCCGGCCGCTCTGGTCGCGTTCACCAATTGCCGCGGCGGTGGTTGCTGACCCAGCGGTACATGCCCAGCACGTTCAAGGTCTTCATCGTGTCGAAGCCGATCCAGCCGCGCACCTGCGGGCTGAACTCGACCTTGCGGTACAGCTCGTCCCAGGCGTGGCCGGCGCGCACCAGCGCCAGCACCTGGCGATGCAGGTCCACTATGTACTCGCGCTCGGCGAGGATGTCGGCCTTGCTCGCCAGCGAGTAGTGGCCGACATCGATCACCTCCACGTCCTGCGCGATCACCCAGTCCAGGGTCTCGACCCAGCCGTCGTAGTAGAAATCCAGGAAGTCGTTGTAAGGCATCGACTGGCTCTCGCAGACATCGGTGCACTGCAAGGCCTTGTAGCGCGGGAAGGACACCATGACCATGCTGTTGGAATGGCTGGGCGCGACCCGGTGCAGCTTGATCGTCTCCCCGCCCAGCACGATGCTCATGTCGCGGTCGAACACGCGGTCGGGCAAGGCCGTGGGCAGGCGCTCGCCGACGATGGGCTCCAGCGCGCGCTGGTTGGCCACCACGATCGCGCCGGCCTGCTGCAGCACTTGCGCACCGCTGATGTGATCGGCGTGGGCGTGGGTGTAGACCACGTACTTGACCGGCACGCCGAAGCGCCGGCGGATCTCCTCGCGCAGCCAGCCGGCGGTGCAGGTCATGGCCGGGTCGATCACCAGCGCGCCTTCGCGGGTGATCAGCACCAGCCCGCTGTGCACGGCCAGGCCAGCGCCGTTGGTATGGCGGTACAGCTCGCCGCGCACTCGCTCCAGGCTGCGCGGCGTGTCGGGGCAGTCGGCGGCGGTGAAGTCCTGCAATTGCGTGCGGCCGGCGTAGCGGGCCTGATCCACGGCGATGCCGTCGTCGCTGGCGGCGCGCGCCGGCGCCAACGCGCACAGGCCCGCCGCAGCCGCCAGGGCCGCGGCGGCAGGAACCAGGGCGCGGAGGCGCTCCAGGCCAATCTTCAGGATCCCAAGCGGATGCGGCATGACCGAGCACTCCTGCGCGATGCCGTGGCGGATGCAGGAGCAGCGCCGACGGCGGCGGCGATGCGCCCGGCGCAGCGCGCCTGCGCGGCGGCGCTCGGCGCGTTGCCAGCGTGGCGGGCCGAACCTGCCGCGAGCCGAACACGCACCGCGCGGCCGGGCATCGCCCTGCGCGATCCACGGCAGCATAGCGCCGGGCCCCGCCGGGCCGCATCGACGCGCCCGATCCCAGGCATCGGGCGGCAGGCACCGCCGAGACAGCGCGACTGCCGGCACGATATCGCGCCAGGCCGCCGAGCGGAGTCAGGCGGCCTAGGTCCGGCCCCGGCGCGCACCTCACTGCGACCCCGCCGACCTCTTACCGAAGGCGCCCTCAGCTCAAAAGTATCAATCGGTAAAAGAGATATTTGACCGCTACACCCCGCCCCACCGCTGACCTCGCCGCGACGCTTGGCTCCCTATCCTCGCCGGCAGTACCGCCCGCGGCCGCCGGCGGCCGCGAACGCCACCCAGGAGTGCCCCATGCCGCACGCTCCCGCCTCTGCCCCGCAGGCCCACGCGCGCGACCGCCGGCGCTGGCTGGTGCTGGCCATCGTCTCCATCGCGCTGTTGCTGATCGTGGTGGACATGACCGTGCTCTACACCGCCCTGCCCAGCCTGACTCGCGACCTGGACGCGACCGCCGCGGAGAAGCTGTGGATCGTCAACGTCTATGCGCTGGTGGTCTCCGGCCTGCTGTTGGGCATGGGGACGCTCGGCGACCGGCTCGGCCACAAGCGCCTGTTCGTCGCCGGGCTGGCCGTGTTCGGCGCGGCCTCGCTGGGCGCAGCCTTCGCGCCGACCCCGGCCTGGCTGGTCGCCGCGCGCGCCGCGCTCGGCGTCGGCGCGGCGATGATGATGCCGGCCACGCTCTCGCTGATCCGCCTGAGCTTCCACGACGAACGCGAACGCGCCCTGGCCATCGGCCTGTGGTCCTCGGTGGCCTCCGGCGGCGCGGCGTTCGGCCCGGTGCTCGGCGGCTTGCTGCTGGAGCGCTTCTGGTGGGGCTCGGTGTTCCTGATCAATGTGCCCATCGTACTGCTGGCGCTGCCGCTGGCCGCTTGGCTGGTGCCGCGCGGCCGGGTCCAGTCCGACGCGCCCTGGGACTGGGCCGGTTCGCTGCAAGTCATGGCCGGGTTGATCGGCGTGACCTATGCGGTCAAGTCCCTGGGCAAGCAATCGCCGGACTGGGTCGCGACCGGCGCGGCGCTGGTGCTCGGGCTGGCGATGTTGACCTGGTTCGTGCGCCGGCAGCGGCGCAGCGCCCATCCCTTGCTGGACTTCGCCCTGTTCGGCAACGCCGCCTTCAGCGCCGCGGTCGCCGCTGCGGTGATCGCCTCGGCCGCGCTGATCGGCGTGGAACTGGTCTTCAGCCAGCGCCTGCAACTGGTGCTGGACTACACCCCGCTGCAAGCCGGCCTGGCGATCCTGCCGCTGCCCTTGGCCGCTTTCATCGCCGGCCCGGTGGCCGGGCGCCTGCTGCCGCGGCTGGGCAGCCAGCGCCTGCTGCCGGCCGCACTATCGCTCGCCGGCCTGGGCCTGGGCGCCTATCTGCTGCTGCACGATGCCTCGCTGGCCGCGCAGGTCGCCAGCCTGGCCGCGCTCGGCGCCGGCATCGGCGCCACCATCACCGCCGCCTCCAGCACCATCCTGCTCAGCGCGCCGCCCGAACGCGCCGGCATGGCCGCCTCGGTGGAAGAAGTCTCCTACGAATTCGGCGGCGCGCTCGGGGTGACCCTGCTGGGCAGCCTGCTCTCGGCGATCTACGCGCACCGGCTGCAAGCGCCGGACGGGATCGCCCTGCCCGAGACCGCCTACGACAGCCTGGACGAGGCCTTGCAGACCGCCGAAGGCCTGGCCGCGCCCTTGCAGCAAGCGGTGGCGGCCGCGGCGCGCACGGCGTTCGACCATGGCTTCGTCGCGGTGCTGGCGGTGGCGACGGCGCTGTTGATCGCCGCGGCGCTGGCGGTGGGACGCTGGGGCGGCGCGCGCGACTGAGCGCGGCCGTCGCCGAGCGCAGCGATGGCCGCACGAAGGCCGGACTCGGCTACGGCGCAGCGTCGGCGCCGGCCTCGTCCACGCCCTCCTCCACGGCCTCGGCGCCGGGTTCGACCTGGAGCTTGCGCAAGCCCATGGCCGAAAGATCCAGCACCAGAGCGCGCAGCCTGCGATGGCTGTCCGGGTTGCCGCGAGCGAGCATCTCGACGAAATCCTCCTGGTTGGGCTGCCCCAGGGCCAGGCGATAAATCGTGCGCTGCCGGCGAAGCTGGTCGAAGCGAATCCGGTCGCGCCCGAACGACTTGTGGAACACATGCCGCTGGATGTCGGCCCCCTCCAGCACCCACCAGGGCCGCAGCCCGCTGGGGTCGGCGAAACGCTCGGCACGATCCTGGATCGCCCGCCACGGCGACCCCTGCGTGCGCTGGCCTTCGGCCAACACCTCCGCCCGCAATCGCCGCGCCAACTCGCGCCTGATCGCCAGGCCGGCGAAACGCTGTACCCGTCCTTCCCGCTGCTCCAGGTCCAGCGGGCTGGACGGCAAGTCCCAATGCAGCACGCGCGAGCACCAGCAATGAAAATCCAGGCCTTCCTGCCCGACCGAGGTGGTGGTCAGCACATGCGGCCAGAACGGCGTGTTGAAGCTCACCCGCACCTCGTCCGGACGCGCCGCCCGTGCCGCCTCGGAGGGGTCGGCTGGGTCGCCGGCCTCGCCGAACGGCACCGCGGCATGGCACCGGACCGGAATGGGTTTGCCGCCGTGGCTGATCGGATGGAAACGGAAGCTGCCCACGCGCAGGCCCAGCGCAGCCTGCAATTCCTCGATCAAGCCCGCTGCGCCGTCCGGCAGCGCTTGCGCGCGCATCCAGAAATGCTCGTCGAGCATGCTTTCCATGCCGCCATCGACCACCGCCGCCATGATCCGTTCCACCGCGCTCGCCTTCGGCAGGGCGGCCAGGATCACCGGATTGTCCAGATAAGCGCGCAGGCCTCGCCAACTCAGCCGCACCAGTTCGGGGTAGCGCTCGGCCTGGAGCACCCGCCGATCGTGCCGATACAGCGCGCGGCCCAGCACCACGCCGGGCGCGGCGAGGGCGTGCTCGACCAAGTCCGCCAGTTCCAGCGGCGACAGGCGCTCGATCGGGGCGGCCTTGCACCATTGGGCTATGGCGGCCTCGGCCGCCCGGTCGCCGCGGACCGCGCCTTGCCAGGCCGGGGCGGATGCACCGAGCGACCCCGCCCAGCGTTCGATCGAGGCCAGCACGCTGGCGACCGGCCGATGCCGTTGCCGGGCCTTGGCCGTGCGCCGATCGACGATGCCCTTGGGCAAGGCCCTGAGCAGTTGCTGCTTGATCCGCCGGCGCACCTCGGCCAGGGACGCGCCGGCCGTCTCCAGCGGATCGGTGTTGGCGATCAGCCAGGCCGACGGATGGAAGGCGGCCAGCGCCGGCGACGAGGCGGTGGACAGCTTGATCCGCCGGCGCCGATACGCTCGCTCGTCGCGTTGCCCCTTGGGCAGGCAGTGCGCCTCCACCCCGAAGCTCATCAGCGCCGCCACGCTCGGCGGGGTGGCGCGGTAGCGGCTGAACAACAGCAATTTCGGATCCTGCGGCTGCGATTGCCAGGCGCCGGCCAAAGGCCACCAGGGCAAGGACGGCGCCACCCAAGGCAAAGCCAGCGAGCGCGGCGCGGCGATCTGTTCCAGGGCGCGCAGCTTGGCGTCGGGCCAGCCGCCCGGCGGAGCCTGCAAGCCTGCGCGGCGCTGGTGCGTCATCCAGGCGATCTTCGGCCGCTTCGCGCCCAGCAGATCGCGCTGCTTCCAGGCAGCGTAGCCCGGGCCCAGCGACTGTGCCGCCAGCGGCACCGAGGACCAGTACGGCAAGGCTTCGTGCCGCAAGCGCGGCGGGAAGATCTCGGCCAGGTGGCGATAGGCCTGGATATCCTCCACGCTGGGATCGGCGCACAAGGGCGGCGGCTTGGCCACCGACTCCTCGCCAGCCACGCTGTCGCGCTCGGTCCGGCACATCACCGGCGCCAACAGCTCGCGCAAGCGGTCGCGCCCTTGTTCCGCCCGGCGCTGCGCGTGGCTCGACGGCTGGGCCGCGATCTCGCGCAGCGCCTGTGCGAACTCGGCGAACCCGTGGCGCGCCTGTTCGCGCAACTCGCGGCCGCCCAGGAACTCGATCAGTTCCATCAAGCCCGAATGGGCCAGCTCGCCGCCGCCCTCATTCCAGCCCGAAGCCAGCGCCCGGTAAGGCGTGGCGCTGAGCAGCAGCACGGCCGGGCGCGCGCCCGGATTGTCCAGGCCCAGCAGCGCCCGCAGCAGCACGTCCTTCTCTGGAGCCTGCAGAAGCTGCCGATAGCGCTGGAACTCGTCCAGCACGATCAGGTCCGGCGGCCGCTCCTTCAATGCGGCCAAGGCCAAGGCCCGCCGAAGCCGGCCCACGAATGCCGCGGGCCGGAGCCGATGTTCCTGGAAGACCCGCTCCAGACAGCCGCGCACCGGCTCGCCGAACTCGGTCGCCAACGCGCGCCGGAACGCGCGGACCAGGCCCGGCGGCGCGGCGGCGAACCGGGCCTCGGCCTGTTCCAGCGTCGCCTTCCACGAAGACCGAGCCCCCAACCGCAACACGGCTTTGGGCAGGCCACGGGCGAAGCCCGGATAGGCCCGGTCGAGCAGCACTTTCAGGAACGCACGTTCGTCCTTGCGCCCTCCGCCCAGGCGCGCCTGCGCGCCCGGGAAGGAGGTCGCAGGCGTCAGCGCATACACCAGCACCTGCGCCGAAGGGGGCGGCGCCATCGCCATCAACGACAATCGATCCGGGGTGTCGGTGGCCTGATCGCGCTCGCTCTCGTCCAGGAACGCGACCACGCGCTCCTTGTTCTGGTGCGCGACCGAATGCCCGTTGGCGATGTAGTAGACGACGAACGGGCGCCGGCCGTTGCGCGGCAGGCCGCTGGCCACTTCGCGGGCGATCACCGTCTTGCCCAGGCCCACTTCGTCGGCGACCAGAAAGCGCCGCTGTCCGGCGGGATTCGCGAATGCTTTCAGCGCGGCATCGACCGAAGCCGTCTGGAATGCTCTGGGACGGCTCATTTCGCGCGTTTCCGTGCGTGCGGGCCCATCAGGCCATCCGCGAGCGTGTCCCACAGCGTTCGGAATTGCGCAAGCAAGGCGGCCTCCTCTGCGCTCTGGCTCTCGGCATGCCTGGACAGGGCCGACAAATAACGCTCCACCCGCTGCCCGACCTGCTCGAACCGCTCGCGGTCGCGGCTCCATGCCGCCAACATGCCCTCCAGCGTCGGCAGGCAGGCGTCCCTCCCCTTGTCCAGATCGCCGGCGTCGCGCTGGCGCTTTTCCTCCACGGTCCAATCGCCGGAGCCCTGCCCGTCCTCATCGCCTTCCAGCAGCGCCGCCAGCCAGGCCAGGAATCCCCGGGTGCCCAGGAAGCGGACAAACGCCGCGTTGTCGCGGTCCTCGTCCAGGCACGGCTGCGCGCGCGCACGCTGCAACCACGACAAGGCGCTTCCGCCCTGGCTCAGGCGCAGTTGCACGAACTCGCTGCGCTCGGCCGCCGGTACGGCCTCCAGCGCTACTTCGCCCTGCCCTCTGGGCCAGACCTGCCAAGCGCCTTGCAGGCAGGCCACTTGCAAGACCAAGTCCGCCGCATCCGGATGCGGGCTTTCGGCCCCGCCGGGCGCTTGGAACAAACGCGTGCGTTCGGGCTCGAACGCCAGCTCCGCCGCCCACCTCGCAGCGACCTGGGCTCGCGCCTGCTCCAGGGCCTGGGTTTGCTCGGCTTCGGCTTCAGCCACGCGGGCCTGGCTGCGCGGCGGGGTGACGCGGGCCGAGCCGAGCAAGGCGCGGAGGCCTTGCTCTACGCGTTCATCGATGGCCAACAAGGCCATCACTTCGGCATTGCGCCCGTCCCACCCGCGCTGGGTGGCGTTCGCGCTGCCCAGCCACAAGCAACGTTGCTTCGCGCATTTGAAGAACAAGGCCTTGGCATGCAGCCCTTGGCTGGACCGCTCGTCTTCCAGGCCGTCGCCGGCGGCGTGCGCCGGCGCGTCGGTGTCGGTGTCGGTGTCGGCAATCGCATCGGCGGCCGGCGCGTTGGGCGCATCCAGGGTCAGCAGCGCATCGAACGAAGGCAAGGCCGGCCCCAGGCGCTCGACTTCGGCCACGGTGGTCAGCAAGCTGCGCCGCAGCGGAAGCCTGGAAAAACGCTTAAGAAAGCCCGGGTCCACGAAGGGGCTGACGATCGCCACCTCGCGCGCATCCGGCGGGGGCTCGGGGAGCTCCATCTTCCGCCCGCCGGGCGACCAACGCAGCCGTTTCACCCGGGTGCCGGCCGGAGCGCGCCAGCGCAACGTCGCGGCCGACGCTGCGAGCGTCCGGGCCGACGCGCCGGGCAAGTCGGCATGCCTCAGCAAATCGCCGACCAATTCGTCCAGCCCTTCGATGGCTTCGCCGCCCCGCGAATCGGACAACAACAACAGGCCCAGGTCGAGATTGGCGCACTGAGTCAGATTGCGGCTGCCCAGCCACAGGCGCCAGGCGTGCGTGCCGTCGGAACGGCGCATCCGCACGAACGCAGCCTTGGCGTGCCAGCTCCCCTGGCTCTCGTCCAACCCCACCTCGCGCACGAACTGGTCCAGGACCGCGGCCACGCGCGGGGTCCGCCGCATGCGCGCCAGGCGCCCGCGCTGCACCAGCACGCGGGTCTTGCCGCGCAAGCGCTGGACCGCTTCGGCGAAGTCCAGTGCGGTGCCGCCGCCGCTGTCGTTGTCCCGTCCGGCCAGGGCCAGCAAGGCCGCGCCGATGCAGCCCAGGTCGGCCGAATAGGACGACAGCAAGGCCAGATCGACCGTCTCCTCCGGACCGGGACGCAGCGCTTCGAGGTAGGACAGGGCCGGCCACGGCTCAGGCGCCCGGCTCATGCCGCAACCGCCAGATCGTCGAGCAGGTCGGCGACCTGCTTCCAGCGATAGTGCAGCCCCGCCGCTGGCGGGCGCGCGTCCGCCGCCCATTCCAGGCGCCGGTTGCGGCCATCGAGCGTGTCCGCCAGCCGCGCGCGCGCGCCCTTGCGCGCCTCCGCCTGCGCGTACACCGGCCACAGCGCCCTCTCGTCGGCCGACGCGGAACCCAGCCAGCGCTGGGTATCGGCCAAGACCGCCAGCAAGCGCGGCGACAGGCGGCCCATGTCGTGCTCCAGGGCGTGGATGTCCAATGCGCAAGCCAAGGCCCTGTGTTCATCGGCAACGCGGCGCAGATGCCTTCGCCGCATCTGGCTTGCCGGTTCCACACCCTCCTCTTCCAGCCGCCCCTCCACCAGCGCGTCGTAAACGCAGCGCCCGACCTCCACCAGGCTGGATGCCTGGCGCGCCCGCTCCAGCGCGGCCCGCTCGGTGCCGGCCGCCTTGAAAACTCGGCTGGCCCACATCGAGTCCGGCGCGGGCTTGCCCTGTTGCACCAGGCGCGCCAGCAAGGACAACCCGTCGCGGTTGCGCAGCTGCGCCAGCCGGTGGCGGAAAAAATCGGCTTCCTCCGCGCCCAAGGCCAGGGACAGCGGCGCATCGGCCCGATTCCATTGCGCGGGCCGCGCGGGCAATTCGGCGAATACGCTGCGTCCGGCGCCCACACCGCGGTCGTGCGCCTCGGCCGGCGCCGCCGGTTCGGCCAACAGCCGGTGGACCTGGGAGCGGCTGTGCGCGCCCCCGTCCGGCCGCGGATGCACCAAGCCCCACGTGGCCAGGGCGTTCCAATACACCACCGACGGCCATTGGCTGGCCGTCCCGGCCGCGTACCGGCCGATCACGCCGCGCTGGTCCACCAAGGCCAGGCGCCTGGCGAGCTCCGCCTCACGCTTGCGCAGGGCGCGCTCTGCCGCCGCCCCCGTGCGGCCAGCCACGTCCAGGAACAGCCAAGGCACGAACAAGGCATAGCGGATGCGGGTGTGCAGCACCGAGGTACCGGGAAAGAACCGATCCGCATAACCCTGGTGCAAGGCCAGGAAGCCGATTTCATCGCGCACGCCGCTGCCGTGCTCGTCCATCTGCGCCCGGGCGCGGGCGACCTCCAGCCGCGAGAGGTAAGTCCACCCCAAGGAAGGCTCGTGGGCCAGGCCTGGCCGCCTGGAGCGCTCTGGGTTCTTCGACACGTCCTGGCCCCCCGCCAGAGAACGCCAGGCACCGGCACCGGCGCAACGGCCGCCGCCCTCCCTGGCTCCGGAAATCCCCTCATGCTGGCGCCCGCCGACGCCGCTACGGCGCCAGTCCAGGCAGCCCAGCGCTCGCTACGACTTCAGGACCTGCACCAGATTGCCGCAGGTATCGTCCAGTACCGCCACGCGCACCGCACCGGCGTCCATCGGCTCGCGCACAAAACGCACCCCCGATTGCTTGAGCCGCTGGCACTGCGCGTCGAGATCGTCGACCTGGAAAGACACCGCCGCAATGCCGTCGGCCACCAGCGCCTGCTTGTACGGCGGCACCGCCGGATGCTCGCTCGGCTCCAGCAATAATTCGGTGCCTTCGGGCTGTTCGCCGGAGACCACCGTCAGCCAGCGGTGCTTGCCCATGGGAATATCGTGCTTGGGCAGGAAACCGAGCTTGCCGGTGTAGAAATCCAGGGCCTTGGCCTGGTCGTCGACGAAGACGCTGGTGACCCAGATGCGCATGCGGTGGTCCTCCTGTCGGTGCGGCGACGCGCAGCGGCCGTCGCCCTGGGCGAAGCTGTGGACACCGCCGCCCGGCGGGCCCGCGCCGCCCATTTCACTCCGATCGTCCCGCTCCAGCAAGAGCGCTTGGGCGCATGCTGGTCAGTGCGAGTGCCAGAGTGAGCGCCGGAGCGCTGCCGGCACGACCTTTGCCAAGCCCCCGCCTCAGGCAGCCACTTCGGTCGCCGCCTTGGCGCCGCCGGCGCGAGTCGCCGGCGCGGCCCCGGAACGCTTGGTGCCGGCGGCATGAGTCGCGCCCAACGCCCCGGCCTGTAAGCCAGAGAACCCACGGAAGGATCGATCGCGACGCTCCCGCACGCCCCCAGGGCTGGCGAGCGCCGACGCCGGCCGCCTGCGGCGCGCGGCCGGCGATCAGCGCGTCGCGGCGGTTCCGGGCAAGCAGCGGGGGTTGTCCGGAAGCGCGGGCTTCACTCCCACTCGATCGTCGCCGGCGGCTTGCCGCTGATGTCGTACACCACGCGCGAGACGCCGGACAACTCGTTGATGATGCGATTGCTCACCGTGCCCAGGAATTCGTAAGGCAGGTGCGCCCAGTGCGCGGTCATGAAGTCGATGGTCTCCACCGCGCGCAGGGCGATCACCCATTCGTAGGCGCGCGCATCGCCGACCACGCCGACCGACTTGACCGGCAGGAACACGGCGAAGGCCTGGCTGGTCTTGTCGTACAGGCCGGCCTTGCGCAACTCGTCGATGAAGATGTGGTCGGCGCGGGCCAGCAGTTCGGCGTACTCGCGCTTGACCTCGCCGAGGATGCGCACGCCCAGGCCGGGGCCCGGGAAGGGATGGCGGTAGACCATCTCGCGCGGCAGGCCGAGTTCCACTCCCAGGCGCCGCACTTCGTCCTTGAACAGCTCGCGCAGCGGCTCGACCAGGCCGAGCTTCATGTCCTCGGGCAGGCCACCGACGTTGTGGTGGCTCTTGATGACATGGGCCTTGCCGGTCTTGCTGCCGGCCGATTCGATCACGTCCGGGTAGATCGTGCCTTGCGCCAGCCACTTGGCGTTCTTCAGCTTGGCCGACTCTTCGTCGAAGATCTCCACGAACAGATTGCCGATGATCTTGCGCTTGGCTTCCGGATCGCTGACGCCGGCGAGCTTGTCGAAGTAGCGGTCGGCGGCGTTGACGCGCACGACCTTGACGCCCATGCCGCCCTTATCGGCTTGGTTGGCGAACATCGCCATCACCTGGTCGCCTTCGTTGTAGCGCAACAGGCCGGTGTCGACGAACACGCAAGTCAGTTGGTCGCCGATGGCCTTGTGCAGCAGCGCGGCCACCACCGAGGAATCGACGCCGCCGGACAGGCCGAGGATGACCTCGTCCTGGCCGACCAACTCGCGCACGCGCGCGATCTGGTCATCGATGATGTGCGCGGCGGTCCACAGGGTCTGGCAGCCGCAGATATCGACCACGAAGCGGCGCAGCAAGGTCTGGCCCTGCTTGGTGTGGGTCACTTCGGGGTGGAACTGCACGCCGTACCAGCGGCGCGCGTCGTCGGCGAAGGCGGCCACCGGGATGCGGTCGGTCTTGGCGGTGACCACGAAGCCGTCCGGCGCCTTGGACACGTGGTCGCCGTGGCTCATCCACACGTCCAGGCGCGGCGGCGAACCCGGGTGGTCCTTGAGGCCGTCGAACAGGCGGTCCTGCGCGACCAGTTGCACCTCGGCGTGGCCGAACTCGCGCTGGTCCGCCGCCTCGGTGGCGCCGCCGAGCTGGGCGGCCATGGTCTGCATGCCGTAGCAGATGCCCAGGATCGGCAGGCCGGCGTCGAAGACTTCCTGCGGCGCGCGCGGCGCGCCGGGCAGCGTGGTCGATTCGGGCCCGCCGGACAGGATGATGCCCTTGGCGCCGTAAGCGGCGATTTCCGCCGGATCGTGGTCCCAGGCCCAGATTTCGCAGTAGACGCCGAGCTCGCGGATGCGGCGGGCGATCAGCTGGGTGTACTGCGCGCCGAAGTCCAGGATGAGGATTTTGTCGCTGTGGATGTCGGTCATGGAGCCGGGATTCGGGAGAGGGGATTGGGGATTGGTAAGAGCGGTTTTGCGCGGATCGGCGAAGTTGCGGAGACTCGAATCCCGAATCCCCGATCCCGAATCCCACGCGCCGGCGTCAGCCGGCGCGGTAGTTCGGCGGTTCCTTGGTGATCTGCACGTCGTGCACGTGGCTCTCGCGCGCGCCGGCGTTGGTGATGCGCACGAAGCTGGGCTTCTTGCGCATGTCCTCGATGGTCGCGCAGCCGACGTAGCCCATGGTGGCGCGCAGGCCGCCGGCGAGCTGGTGGACCACGCCGCGCAGCGGGCCGCGGTACGGCACCCGGCCTTCGATGCCCTCGGGCACCAGCTTGTCGGCGTCGGAGGCGTCCTGGAAATAGCGGTCCTTGGAGCCCTGCTCCATCGCGCCGATGCTGCCCATGCCGCGGTAACTCTTGTAACTGCGGCCCTGGAACAGTTCGACCTCGCCCGGGGCTTCCTCGGTGCCGGCGAACAGGCCGCCGACCATGACCGTGGAGGCGCCGGCGACCAACGCCTTGCCGATGTCGCCCGAATAGCGGATGCCGCCATCGGCGATCAGCGGGATGCGGTCCTGCAAGGCTTCGGCGACCATCGCCACCGCGGTGACCTGGGGCACGCCGACGCCAGCGACCACGCGGGTGGTGCAGATCGAGCCGGGGCCCACGCCGACCTTGACCGCGTCGGCACCGTGGTCCATCAAGGCCAGCGCGGCGTCGCCGGTGACGATGTTGCCGCCGATCACCTGCAACTGCGGGAAGCGGGTCTTGACCCATTTCACCCGCTCCAGCACGCCCTGCGAATGGCCGTGCGCGGTATCGACCACGATCACGTCCACGCCGGCGGCGGCCAGCGCTTCCACCCGCGCCTCGGTGTCTCCGCCCACGCCCACCGCGGCGCCGACCAGCAGCCGTTCGGCGCTGTCCTTGGCGGCGTTGGGATTGTCGGTCTTCTTCTGGATGTCCTTGACCGTGATCAGCCCGCGCAGCTCGAAGCCGTCGTTGACCACCAGCACTTTCTCGATGCGGTGCTTGTGCAGCAGTTGCAGCACTTCCTCGTCGCCGGCGCCTTCGCGCACGGTGACCAGGCGCTCGCGCTTGGTCATGATGTGGCGGACCGGATCGTCGAGCTTGGTCTCGAAGCGCATGTCGCGGCTGGTGACGATGCCGACCAACTGGCCGCCGTCCACCACCGGCACGCCGGAGATGTTGCGCGCGCGGGTGAGCTTGAGCACTTCGCCGATGGTGGTCTCCGGACCGACGGTGAAGGGCTCCTTGATCACCCCGGCCTCGAACTTCTTGACCTGGGCGACCTGCGCGGCCTGCGCCTGCAGGCTCATGTTCTTGTGGATGATGCTGATGCCGCCGAGCTGGGCCAGGGCGATGGCCAGGCGGGCTTCGCTGACCGTGTCCATGGCCGCCGAGAGGATCGGCAGGCGGATCGACAGGTCGCGGGTCAGGCGGGTGGAGAGGTTTACGTCCTTGGGCAGGACGTTCGAATGCGCGGGGACGAGGGAGACATCGTCGTACGTCAGCGCTTCAGCCTGGATGCGCAGCATGGGCGGGCCCGGGAGGATGAAGCGCGCCATTGTAGCTCGCCGGGCGGGGATTGGGGATCCGGGATTCGGGATTCGGTGTTGCGCGGACAGCGGCGGTTGGGGCCGAAACTGAACGCTGCCGGCCGGTCCGCGGCGCAGGCGAGGCCGCCGACCGACCGGACGCCCTCGCCGCGCTCTGCCCCGCGCCCGGCCCAACCGCCTGCCCCACTCGGCCTGCGCGCACCGGCCCGGCAGCCGGCGCGGCGGGTGC
>CBIFVU010000086.1:0-13813 GCA_966185905.1 uncultured Lysobacter sp. | reverse complement strand
AGTTGGAGCAGCCAACCCGTGGCAGTCAGCAGTTTCGACCTGTTCAAGATCGGCATCGGTCCGAGTTCCTCGCACACCGTCGGCCCGATGCGCGCCGCGGCGCGCTTCATCGAGCGCTGGCTGATCGAGGGCTGCGGCACCGGCGAGCCCGGCGCCGAACTGGCGCGCACTGCGCGCGTGCGCGCCGAAGTGTTCGGTTCGCTGGCCCTGACCGGCCGCGGCCACGGCACCGACAAGGCGGTGCTGATGGGGCTGGAGGGCCATTGGCCGAACCAGATCGATCCGGACATCATCCCGCCGGCGCTGGAGCGCATCCGCAAGACCAAGCGCATCAACCTGTTCGGGCGCCACGAGATCGGCTTCGACGAGAAGCACGACCTGATCATGAACAAGCGGCAGAAGCTGCCGTTCCACACCAACGGCATGCGCTTCACCGCCTACGACGCCGACGGCGGGGTGATCGCCACGCGCGACTACTACTCCGTCGGCGGCGGCTTCGTGGTCAACCAGGACGAGGCGGCCGAAGACCGCATCGTCGCCGACACCACCGAGTTGCCCTATCCGTTCCACTCCGGCGACGAGCTGCTGGCCCAGTGCGAGCGCAGCGGCCTGTCCATCGCCGAGCTGATGATGGCCAACGAGCGGGTCTGGCGCAGCGACGAGCAGATCAACGCCGGCCTGGACGAGATCTGGAACGCGATGCAGTCCTGCGTGGCCCGCGGCATCCGCCAGACCGGCACCCTGCCCGGCGGCCTGCACGTCTCGCGCCGGGCGCCGGCGCTGTTCGCCGAGCTGTCCTCGCGGCCGGAGGCGGCCATGCGCGATCCGCTGACCGTGCTGGACTGGGTGAACCTGTACGCACTGGCGGTCAACGAAGAAAACGCCGCCGGCGGCCGCGTGGTGACCGCGCCGACCAACGGTGCGGCCGGCATCATCCCGGCGGTGCTGCACTACTACGACCGCTTCTGCCCGGGCGCCACCTTGCAGGGCGTGCGCAACTTCCTGCTGACGGCCGCGGCGGTGGGCATCCTGTACAAGGAGAACGCCTCCATCAGCGGCGCGGAAGTCGGCTGCCAGGGCGAGGTCGGGGTGGCCTGCTCGATGGCCGCAGCCGGCCTGGTCGGCGCGCTCGGCGGGCGGCCCGGGCAGGTCGAGAACGCGGCCGAGATCGGCATGGAGCACAACCTCGGCCTGACCTGCGACCCGATCGGCGGGCTGGTGCAGATTCCCTGCATCGAGCGCAACGCCATGGGCGCGGTCAAGGCCATCAACGCCTATCGCATGGCCATGCGCGGCGACGGCAAGCACAAGGTCAGCCTCGACAAGGTCATCAAGACCATGCGCGACACCGGCCGCGACATGCAGGACAAGTACAAGGAAACCTCGCGCGGCGGCCTGGCGGTCAACGTCATCGAGTGCTGAAGGCCGGCCGCATGGACGCGCCCCTGCGCCACATCGACCACGGCCTCGGCTTGTGGCGCTACGCCGGCCGGATCGAGGTGCTCTGCCCGCGCTGCCAACGGCCGGGCCGGGTCCAGCGCGCCCGGCGCGAGAACGGCGAGGGCGAAGCGCGCTTCGCCTGCGCCGGCTGCGGGCTGGGCGCGGTCGCGGCCTCTTGCTGCGGCTTGCGCGCCGCGCAGGACTGGTTCGGGCCGGTGCGCCTGTACGGGCGCCGTCCTTGCGGTTATTGCGGCCACCAATGGGTCGGCGTGAACCGCGTCTGCGAACGCCGCCCGGCGCACCTGCCCTTGCGCGCGAGCGCGCGCTGCCCGGTGTGCAAGCGCGACAGCCAGGTCGATCTGCAAATACAGCCGCACCGCGGCGGGGAGCCGCGCGACCCGCACCTGGGCTTGCCGCTGCGCCTGGTCGAGCCCACACGCCACGGGCTGCTGTGGGCCTACAACGCCGAGCACCTGGACGAGTTGCGGCGCTATGTCGCCGCGACCCAGCGCGAACGCACGCGCGAATCCGGCAACGCCTCGATGATCTCGCGCCTGCCCACCTGGATGAAGCAGGCCCGGCACCGCGCGGCAGTGCTCAAAGCGCTGGAGCGGATCGCCGCGCGCCTGGGCGAGGACGACAGCGACGCGGGGGCACGCCGCGAGCGGCAATACGGGCCCGTCCGCGACCGCCGCCCACCGCCCCGGCCAGAGCGCGGCTGATCCGATGCAGGCGCTGATCCTGCCCGGGCTCGACGGCACCGGCCTGGGGCTGGCGCCCTTCATCGCCGCGCTGCGGCCGCGCCTGGAGGCGCGCGCGCTGGTCTATCCGGCCGATCCCGCGCTGGACTACGCAGGCCTGGCCGAGTGGGTGCGGCCGCACCTGCCCGACGGCGCGTTCGTGCTGATCGGCGAGTCCTTCTCCGGTCCCATCGCCGTGCGCCTGGCCGCGCAGCGGCCGGCCGGCCTGGCCGGGCTGGTGCTGTGCGCCAGCTTCGTGCGCGCACCGCGGTCGCCCGGTTCGCCCTGGGACGCATCGGCATGGGCGCGGCTGGCCGGCGCGCTGCCGCTGTCCTGGCTGCCCATGCGAGTCCTCGCCGCGGCGACTTTCGGCCCCGGCGCCAGCCCGGAGCAACGCGCGCAGTTGCGCGACGCGCTCGCGGCGCTGCCGCCGGCGGTGTTGCGCGCCCGCCTGCGCGCGGTCGGACAGGCGCAGGCCAGCCACGCCGCCGCGCGCCTGCGCTGCCCGATCCTGTACCTGCGCGCTCGCCGCGACCGCCTGGTCTCGGCCGCCAGCGCGGACTGGCTGCAACGCCTGCAACCCTCGGCCCGGGTGAGCACGCTGGAGGCACCGCACTTCCTGCTGCAGACCCAAGCCGAAGCCGCCGCCGCGGCCCTGTTGGATTGGCTCGATGCGGCCCGGCCCGCCGCCGGGCCGGAGTTGGACTGAGCCGCCGCATCCAACACCGCGCGCGATGGACGCCGCCGCCTCCCATCGGCCGGTCGTTCTTCACCGCCCGTTGCCGCGCCACCTGGGCCTACTATGGCCCGGAGCCAGCCGGAGCCTTCGCCCATGCCAGCCCGCCTGAGCCGTCGCGACTTCCTCAAGTGCAGCGTAGTCGCCGGCATTAGCGTCTATGTGGCCGCTCCCGGCAGCGCCGCCCTGGCGGCGTTGTTCGAGCGCGAGCGGCTGCGGCCGATGCCCTGGGACCCGCGCAGCGGCAAGATCGGCTATCGCACCGACGCCACCGCCAAGGTCAGCGGCGAGAAGATCTTCGGCTTCGACATGCGCGCGCGCGACCTGCCCGGCTGGCCGCAGCAGCAATCGCACGCCATGCTGCTGCGCACGACCCTGGCCGACCGCGCCTACCAAGGCTTCGACCTGTCCTCGCTGCCGGCCGACCTGCAGCCCGACCGCATCGTCACCGCCGCCGACCTGGCCCGCGACGGCGTGGCCTTCCCACCGTTCTACGGCGAAGACCTGCTGCTGCCGCAGGGCAAGACTCCGGCCTATCTCGGCCAGGCCGTGGCCTTGCTGATCTGGCGCGATTTCGCCCGTTTCCGCGCCGCCAAGTCGCGGCTCAAGTTCCGCGACGACTTGATCGGCTGGGGCGAGCGCAGCGGCCCGCTGGAACGTCCGCCGTGGGCGACCTTCCGCTATGTGCGCGTCGGCGGCGCCGACGCCTTCGCCGACGATGTCTACTCCAGCTACAAGGACACCGTGCTGTTCCCCAGCGGTTATCGCAAGCAGAACCCGGAATGGGTCAAGGGCGACGCCGGCGGCAAGCTCGACGCGCAGGGCGTGGCCCACGCCGAGGCGATGGCCGCCGAACTGGACGCGCCCGCCGCCGGCAAGCTGGTGATCGAGCGCGACTATTTCTCCCAGTCCATCGACACCGCCTCGATGGAACCGGACAACGGCAACGGCTGGTACGACCCGGCCACCGCCACCTTGCACTTGGTCAGCGCCACCCAGTCGCCCAACGAGATCGCCCAGGACGGCGCGCGCATGCTCGCCGCCAGCCGCTTCGGCGTGCAGCGCCTGGTGCTGCATCCTTGCTACACCGTCGGCTACGGCTCCAAGGACCACAACGCCTTCCCGTTCGTGGCGCTGATGGCCGCGCTGTACGGCGAAGGACGGCCGGTGCGGCTGGCCAACGATCGCTACGAACAGTTCCAGTCCAGCCTCAAGCGCCACAGCTTCCGCATGCGCTACCGGTTGCAGGTGGACCGCGCCAGCGGCAAGTTCGAGATATTCCACGGCCGCATGACCGGCGACGGCGGCGGGCGCATGAACTTCTCGCCGTCGGTGTGCCTGGTCGCGGCCACCGCCGCGCAGTCGATCTACTACATGCCGCGCAGCGACCTGAGCAGCACGGTGGAATCCTCGCGCGCGATCGACGCCGGTTCGGCGCGCGGCTACGGCACGCTGCAGAGCATGGGCGCGACCGAAATGCTGGTCGACGAAGTCGCCGCGCAACTGCGCATCGACCCGATCGAGCTGCGCCTGCGCAACGTCTTCGCCACCGGCATGAAGAACACCCAGGGCGCCATCCCCGGCGGCGCCCAGCGCGCCGAGGAGGTGTTGCGCAAATCGCGCGAGCATCCGCTGTGGACCCAGCGCGAGCGGCGCAAGCGCGAGTACGAGGCCGCCCACCCGGGCCGGCGCTACGGCGTGGGCTACGGCTGCGTGCAGAAAGACTACGGCACCGGCGGCGAGGCCGCCTTCGCCGAGGTCGCGCTGTCGCCGCAAGGCCAGATCCTGCTGCGCCACATCGGCGTGGAAATGGGCACCGGCATGGCCACCAGCCAGGCCGCGCTGTGCGCGCGCTGGCTCGGCCGCCCGGCCGACCAAGTACTGACCGGGCAGACTGACTGGTCGGCGCTGCCAATGCACGCCACCGACGACACCTGGACCATGTCCCAGGCCAGCCAGGACGCGCACGTCGGCGACCCGCGCTGGACCCCCAACTACGCCAGCCCCAGCAGCGCCAGCAACTCGGCGTATTTCTTCGGCCACGCCACCGGCGAGGCCGCGCGGCTGCTGTTCGCCCAGGGCCTGTGGCCGGCAGCGCTGGCGCTGTGGAGCCAGGGCTTCGGCGGCGGACAACTGGCGCCGCTGTCGGTGCGGCGCGAGGATGCGCGCTGGGTCGAAGGCCGGCTCACCGCCGGCGGCCTGGCGCCGCTGGAGCTGCGGCAATTGGCGGCCAAGGCCTACGAGCTGGGCCTGGCCACCGGTGCGGTGGTGCACAGCTTCAACCGCTGGCAATGGGCCGAAGCCGAGTTCCCCCTGCCCGGGCAGGACGCGCGCCTGCCGCTGGACGGCCTGGCCCTGCGCTGGGGCGACGGCAACCGCCCCGGACCGGGCACGCCGACCGCGCACGGCTACCGCATGCTCGAGCGCCTGCGCGCGCACTACCCGCCGACCCAGCGCAACAACGCCGGCGTGGTCTATTACGCCGCCATCGGCACCCTGGCCGAGGTCGCGGTGGACACCGCCACCGGCCGGGTCGAACTGCTCAACCATCACTCGATCCTGGAGTGCGGCACGCCGATCGTGCCCGAGTTGGTCTCCGGCCAGTTGCAGGGCGGCCTGGCGATGGGCATCGGCCACGCCCTGCACGAGTACCTGCCGCTGTACGAAGACGGCCCCGGCGACGGCACCTGGAACTTCAACCGCTACACCCTGCCGCGCGCGCGCGACGTGGCGGTATGGCGGCAGACCGGCGAGATCCTGCCGCCCCTGTCCTCCAGCGATCCGCCCAAAGGCATGGCCGAGGTGGTCATGATCGCGGTGGTGCCGGCGATCGTGAACGCCATCGCCCACGCTACCGGCCAGCGCTTCCGCGAGTTGCCGGTGACGCCGGACAAGATCCTCGCCGCGCAGGCTGCGGCCGAGGCCAGCGCGACGGCTTCCGGGCCCGATGCCGCGCCCGATGCCGCGCGCGCCACCGCGCCTGCCGCCGCTGCCGGATCCGACCGCCCCGCCGCCGCACCGCATCCGCAGGAGACCTCCGCATGAGCGCCGACAGCCTGCGCCTGCGTCCCTTGACGCTGCAGATCAACGGCCGCAGCCACGGCCCGGTGGACGTGCCCGAGGACATGATGCTGGTCGATGTGCTGCACGAATACCTGGGCCTGACCGGCACCCGCTTCGGCTGCGGCCAGGGCGTGTGCCGCGCCTGCACGGTGATCGTGGACGACGAGGACGGCCCGCGCGAAGTGCGCAGCTGCATCACCGGCGCGCACTACTTCCAGGGCAAGCGCATACGCACCGTCGAAGGCCATGCCCAGCGCGACGGCAACGGCGCGCTGGTGCAGCTCTCGCCGGTGCAGCAGGCCTTCCTGGATCATTTCAGCTTCCAGTGCGGTTATTGCACGCCCGGGTTCGTCAACGCCGCCACCGTGCTGCTCGAACGCCTGGCGCGCCAACCGGCGCGCGATTACAGCCGCGAGCAAGTGCGCGAATTGATCACCGAGGCGCTCAACACTCACCTGTGCCGCTGCACCGGCTATGTGCGCTATTACCAGGCGGTCGAGCAGTTGGTGCTGCAACTGCCCAGCGTGCGCCTGGTCCGCGACGGGGAGACGCCGGCATGAGCAAGCGCCGCTGGAAGCGCCTGATCGCCTGGGCTGTGCTGATCGCGCTGGCCTGGTTGCTGGTCGATTGGCTGATCGGTCGCTGGCACCATCGCGGGCCGGCGGTGCAGGTGCGCGCCGACCCCGCCCAGATCGAGCGCGGCCGCTACCTGGCCACCGCGGGCGACTGCGCCGCCTGCCACACCGCCGCCGGCGGCGCGCCCTTCGCGGGCGGCGTGCCGCTGGCCTCGCCTTTCGGCACCATCCACGGCACCAATATCACGCCCGATGCGGAGACCGGCATCGGCCGCTACACCGCCGAGCAGTTCCACCACGCCATCGCCCGCGGCGAGGCGCGCGACGGCCACCAGTTGTATCCGGCCATGCCCTATGTCTCCTACCAGGGCCTCAGCCGCGAAGACAGCGACGCGCTCTATGCCTACCTGATGACCCGGCCCGCAGTGAAGCAGGCCAACCGCGATAACGGCGTAGGCTTCCCGTTCAACATCCGCACCGGCATCCATGCCTGGAACCTGCTGTTCGCCGGCGCCCAGGCGCGCCCCGCCTCGCAAGGCCAGTCGCCGGCCTGGCAGCGCGGACGCTACCTGGTGGAAACTCTGGGCCATTGCGGCGAATGCCACAGCCCGCGCGGCTGGCTGGGCCAGGTGGACCGCGACCGGCCGCTGACCGGCAACGCCAGCCTGGGCCGCTTCGCCGCGCCCGCACTGACCCCGGCCGGGCTGGCCGCGCGCGGCTGGGACGGGCCCAGCCTGCAGGCCTATCTGCGCCGCGGCGTGGCGCCGCAGGCGGTGGCCTCGGACGAAATGCTCAAGGTCGTGGACCTGTCCACCCGCCATCTGCGCGAGGACGACATCGCCGCGATCGCCGCCTATTTGCTCGGCGATGCGCCGCCGGCGCCGGCCGCACTGGCGCCGCCGCCGGCCGAGGCCGCCGCCGACTCCAGCCCCGCGCGCCAGCACTACCTGGCGCTGTGCGCGGGCTGCCACGGCCGCGACGGCGCCGGCGTGCCGCACGTCGCGCCGGCACTGGCCGGCAACAGCAGCCTGCGCGATGCCGACGCGCACAATCTGATCGTCGCCATCCTCGACGGCCTGCCCGAGCACGATCTGCCCGGCCTGGAGCGGATGCAGGACATGCCGGGCTTCGCTGGCCAACTCGACGACGCGCAAGTGGCCGCGCTGGCGCAATGGTTGCGCGCGCGCCACGGCGGCCAGAGCGCGCCGGTGGATGCGGCGCAGGTGAAGCGACTGCGCGCGGCCGCCGGGTCGCATTGAGCATGGCCCACGCGCCGCCGCTGACGGCGCCTGCGGCGCGGCGGCGTCGTTGCTCCGCGCTGCGGCGCGCTCGCGGCCGCAGCGCGCTGAGGCAGGCAAGTCCGGCCTCCGCGTCCCGCGCAAGGGCGCCGGCGCCGACTGGCTTGATTAGGATGGCCGACAGCCCCCTCAGGAGCGCCCCGATGCGCCTGTCCGCCTTCGCCCTGCCCTTCGCCCTGGCCGCCCTGCTGGGCACGCCCGCGGCCGCCGCGACGCCGCCGCCGGCCTACGGCGCCGAGCTGGAAGGCTTCGACTACCCTCATCCGGTACAGCGCCATCGCTTCGACTCCCAGGGCCAGGCGGTGCAGATGGCGTATCTGGACGTGCGCCCGGCGCACGCCAACGGCCGTACCGCGGTGCTGCTGCACGGCAAGAACTTCTGCGCGGCCACCTGGGAAGACACCATCGCCGCACTGGCCGGCGCCGGCTACCGGGTGATCGCGCCGGACCAAATCGGCTTCTGCAAATCCAGCAAGCCCGACGGCCACCAGTACAGCCTGCACGAACTGGCCGCCAACACCCACGGCCTGCTCGCCGCGCTGGGCATCGAGCGCGCGGTGGTGGTCGGCCATTCCATGGGCGGCATGCTCGGCGCGCGCTATGCGCTGATGTACCCCGGAGCGACCGAGCGCCTGGTCCTGGTCAATCCGATCGGGCTGGAAGACTGGAAGGCGCTGGGCGTGCCCTGGCGCAGCGTGGACGAGGCTTATGCGCGCGAGCTCAAGACCGACGCCGGCTCGATCCGCCGCTATCAGCGGGAGGTCTACTACAGCGGCCAGTGGAAGCCCGAGTACGAGCGCTGGGTGGGCATGCTCGCCGGCTTGTACGCCGGCCCGGGCCGCGAGCGCGTGGCGCGCAGCCAGGCGCTGACTTCGGACATGGTGTTCACCCAGCCGGTAGTGCACGAGTTCGGCCGGCTGCGGGTGCCGACGGTGCTGATGATCGGCCAGCGCGACCGCACCGCGATCAACCGCGACCTCGCCGACGAGGCGCTCAAGGCCCGGCTGGGCCGCTATCCCGAACTCGGCCGCGCCGCCGCGCGCGCCATCCCCGGCGCGCGCTTGGTGGAATTCGAGGACCTGGGCCATTCGCCCCAGGTCGAAGCGCCGGCGCGTTTCAACGCGGCGCTGTTGCGGGCGCTGGCCGACGCCCCGGCGGACTGAGCCCCCGCTTCGCGCGGGGATGCGGGCGCGCGCCGCGAAAGCGGCGACCCTCGCCCCACCCCTTTTCCATATGCGGGAGAGCGGCCGAAGCAAACGCGGCAAGACACGGCCCTGCCTCCAGTCTCCAGCCGCATGCAAGAGAGGTCCGGCCCGCCCGCAGCCAGGAGAGAGCGAATCCCCCGAGGGGACACGCGGCGATCCCTCCTGTCTCGTCGCTGCCGATTTTGTCCACAAGACAGCGACCCAAGTCGCTGTTTTCCCTGGATCTATTTCGCCTTCGCTCGCTGCGTCGCAGCAAACCTCGCTGGAGCAGGCAAACGTTGTCACGAGGTAATGTGAACCAGCGCGCAAACGCCCTTTCGGCGTGTTGACAACGTTGTCGCCGGAGGCCAGTTTGCCGGCCACGGGAGGCGGCCGCGCGGTCGCCGCGCAGCAGCCAGGAGGAACAGTCCGCGGCCCGGCCGCGAACCGGATCACGCGTACGGCCGGCCCATCGCACCGGCCCTGCCGCCACGGGCGGCGGTACGCGAACGCAGTACCGCAGCACCCCCAACGACGGCGCAAGAACGCCGATCGATCGAGGAGGCCCGAGCCTCCCATGCATCGCCGGAGGGCCCCGCGGCCTTCCTTCACCACGGGCGGGAAACACGCCGTCGGCTTGGCGCCGGCGGAGTCCGACTATGCACGGGAGAGAGGAATCGCCATGAGACACCCACGGTCCGCCCAGTCGCTGTTGCTGACGGGCATGCTCGCCGCATCGTCCTGGTCCACGGTCCACGCGCAGGCCTCCTGCGCCGGCGTGCCCGCCTGGAACCCTTCCACGATCTACCAGGCCGGCGACAAGCTCACCTACCAAAACCGCCTGTACCAGGCCAACGGCCCGATCTGGAACACCCCGCCCACCCACTGCGCCAGCTGCAATTACTACGCCGACCTGGGCGCCTGCGGCACCGGTCCGGCCAACCAGCCGCCGACCGTCAGCCTGACCGCGCCGAGCAACGGCGCCAACTACAACGCCGGCGCCAACATCGCCGTGTCCGCCAACGCCGCCGACAGCGACGGCAGCATCGCCAGCGTCGAATTCTTCCGCGGCGCCACCTCGCTCGGAGTGGACACCAGCGCGCCCTATGCCGCGACCTGGAGCAACGCCACCGCCGGCAGCCACAGCTTCACCGCCGTGGCCAAGGACAACCAGAACGCCAGCACCACCTCGGCCGCAGTCTCGATCACGGTCGGCGCTGGCCCCGCCGACACCACTCCGCCGAGCGTGCCCGCCGGGCTGGCCTCGCCGGCGCAGACCTCCAACAGCGTGTCGCTGAGCTGGAACGCGGCCAGCGACAACAGCGGCGGCAGCGGCGTGGCCGGCTACGACGTCTACCGCAACGGCAGCCTGGCCGGCTCGCCCACCGGCACCAGCTACACCGTCTCCGGCCTGAGCCCGAGCACCAGTTACAGCTTCACCGTGCGCGCGCGCGACAACGCCGGCAATGCCTCGGCGCAGAGCGCGGCGGTCAGCGCCAGCACCAAGCCGGCGACCCCGGGCGGCAGCAAGAAGGTGATCGGCTACTTCGTGCAATGGGGCATCTACGGCCGCAACTACCGGGTCAAGAACATCGACACCAGCGGCTCGGCCGCCAAGCTGACCCACATCAACTACGCCTTCGGCAACGTGCGCAACAACCGGTGCGAAGTCGGCGTGACCATTCCCTCCGATCCCAATACCGGCGCCGGCGGCGATGCCTTCGCCGACTACACCAAGTCCTTCCAGGCCGGCGAGAGCGTCAGCGGCGCCAGCGACACCTGGGACCAGCCGCTGCGCGGCAACTGGAACCAGCTCAAGCAGCTCAAGGCCAAGCATCCCGGCCTGAAGGTGCTGATCTCGCTGGGCGGCTGGACCTGGTCGCGCGGCTTCTCCAGCGCGGCGCGCCCGGAGAACCGCCAGGCCTTCGTCGCCTCGTGCATCGACGCCTACATCAAGGGCAACCTGCCGGTCACCGACGGCGCCGGCGGCCCCGGCGCAGCGGCCGGCGTGTTCGACGGCATCGACATCGACTGGGAATATCCGGTGGCCTGCGGCATCGAATGCGGCAAGCCGGAGGACAACGCCAACTTCACCGCGCTGCTGGCCGAGTTCCGCCGCCAGCTCGATGCGGTGCGGCCCGGCCTGCTGCTGACCGTCGCCGTCGGCGCCGGCATCGACAAGATCCGCGTGACCGACCCGGCCGCCTACCATCCGTCGCTGGACTTCATCAACGTGATGACCTACGACTTCCACGGCGCCTGGGACCCGCAGACCAACCACCACTCGGCCTTGTTCGATTCGCCCAGCGATCCTTCCACCGGCGACCAGAAGCTGTACAACTCCAACGACGCGATCGAAGCCTTCCTCGCCCGCGGCGTGCCGGCCTCCAAGCTCAACCTGGGCATCGGCTTCTACGGCCGCGGCTGGACCAACGTGGCCAACGTCAACAACGGCCTGTACCAGAGCGGCACCGCCGCGCCGGGCACCTACGAGGCGGGCATCGAGGACTACAAGGTGCTCAAGAACAAGCCCGGCACCGTCCACACCGACGCTACCGCGCGCGCGACCTGGAAGTACGACGGCACGACGTTCTGGAGCTACGACACGCCCGAACTGATCGCCGAGAAGATGCAGTACGTCAAGAGCCAGAATCTCGGCGGCGCGTTCTTCTGGGAATTCAGCGGCGACGACGCCCAGGGCAGCCTGGCCACGTCGATCAGCAACGGGCTCAAGTGAGCCTGACCGGCTGAGCCTTCCGGCGGCCGCAGGGAGGCGGCCGCTGCGCAGCTCGCCTCGCTTCTGGGCGGAACGATCCGCCCCTGCTTCGCCCGCGGCGCCCTTGCGCGCCGCCGGGCCCCGGTTTTGCAAAGCCGCGGCGAGCGATACGCCGCGGTGATCTGCAGCGGAGCGCCGATCACATCCCCCCGATCGGCGCTCCGATTTCGTCCATGGCCGGCGCAGGCCGCCGCCGCACGGAGCGCGGAGCCGGGCCTCCCGGCGGCCTGCGCCCGCCGCCTGGACAGCAGCGCCCGAATCGCGGGCGCGCGCTCGCCGCCGCGTATCGGCGGGCGCTCCGCATCGCGCCACGCGCAAGCGCAGCGGACGAAGCTCGCCCGGGCGCGCGCACTGCCGCGCAGCGAGACAGCACTACAACGCGATAGCGCGATAGCGCGATAGCGCGTTCGATGCTCGCGCAAGACGCGCCGCGGCTTCAGCCAGACAGCAACCCAGACGCGCCGCCGCCGCGGCGACCAGCCCTCAACGCTTGCCGCCCGCGCCCTTGCGCCGCGGCTTGGCCTTGGCTTTGCCGCTGCTGCGACCGGCCGCCCTGCTCCCCGCCCGCTCGCCTCCGCGACCGCGCTGCCAGGCGGCGGCGCGCTCGCCGAAATTCCCGCGCAGGTCCATGTAGAACAGTTGGTAATCGTTGACCGAGTGTTCGTCGCCGAACCACCAGCCTGCCCATTCGCCCGGCGGCAGCGTCGTGGCCAGCAATCCGTCCTGGTCGCAGCGGGCGCTGGCGCGGGCGGGATGCGGGCTGGACAGCGGCCGGTCGCGCTCGGCGTGCAGCGCACCGCGGTGCGCCGACGCCGGACTGGGCCGCCCATCGACGCTCCAGCTGACCGGGTTGACGCAGGCCAGGCGCGGTCGGTCCCAACTGCGATAACCGCCCGGCGCCCACGCCCGCACCTGCTCGAACCGTTCGGGGCGCTCGCCGGGCTCATGCGCGCCGGCCTGGATCGTGTTGTAGGCCACCACGCATCCAGTCTGGCTCGCGCTCGCGCACAGGGGCAGGCCCGGCAGCGCCTGCGCCAGGTCCTCGGCCGGCAGCGCCGCGCCGATCAGATAGGCCGCCACCAGCCGCTTGCGCAACGCCGGCTCGCTGCCACGCTCGGACAGCCGCTCCGAGAGCAGGCGCAGCCCATGTTCGCTGCCTTGACCGTGCCCGGCGATCGCGAACGGCCGTCCCTGGGACCACTGCAGGAACACCTCGAACGCGGCGCGCACATCGCCATAGGCCAAGTCCATCGCCCGGTCGCGATCGGCCTGGAGCGCGGAGGCATGGCCGCTGCGCGAAACCTGGCGATAGAACGGCGCATACACCCGGCCGCTGCCATTGAAGGCGCTGGCCTGCGCACGCAGGCTGTACTCGGTGCCGCGGTCGGCCTGCTCCTCGCCCAGCGGCTGGTTCCATCCGCGGCGCGAAACATAAGTGGTGGGATGGACGAAGAACACATCCACCGCCGCGGCCTGCTGCCCGTTGCGCATCCCGATCGGCGCGGCATCGGCATCATCGCGCCGCTGCGGCAGCGCGGCCCAGGCCGACTCCAGGCGATAATCCGGCGCCGCCGGCACCGCCGCGCGATCGAAGCCCTGCTTCGGATCGGCCCAGCGAGCGCACCCCACGCCCAGGCACGCCAACGCCGCCAATGCCAGACCGGATACCGTCTTCATGCTGTCTCGTTCCTGCCATGCCCCGCGCCAGCGGCAGCATAGGGCCGGGGGTCGGGAACAGGGAATAGGGAATAGGGAATCGGAAGGGCAAAAGCGGGGCCCGCAGGCGGACACGCTCGCGCGCAGCCGCTGTTCCGATTCCCTATTCCCGGCCCACGAACGGGAATCGGGAATGGGGAATAGAGAATCGGAAGGGCAAAAGCGGGACCCCGCAGGCGGACACGCTCGCACGCAATCGCTGTTCCGATTCCCAATTCCCTGTTCCCGGCCCCACGAACGGGAATCGGGAATGGGGAATAGAGAATCGGAAGGGCAAAAGCGGGA
>CBIFVU010000085.1:0-13879 GCA_966185905.1 uncultured Lysobacter sp. | reverse complement strand
GAGCGCTACGTTCGGGACGTAGAGGTCGCAGGTTCGAATCCTGTCTCCCCGACCAACTGATCCAGCAGCAAACGATGAAACCGGCCCCGAGCCGGTTTTTTTGTGCGCGACGGTTTTCCCCGGAGGGCTGGAGTCGCCTTTGTTACGGCCCGGCTTCGATACGGCCCGGCTTCGATACGGCCCGGCTTCGATACGGCCCGGCTTCGATACGGCCCGGCATCGCTAAGGCTCGACCTCGATCGCGCACGGCTGCGTGCGAGCGGCGGCGACCGGGCGCGTCGCCGCCTCACCGCGACCACTTCCGCGATGGCCGCTCGGCCCAGGGCTCCTTGGTCGCAGGCGCGACGATCTGCGGATCGGTGTGGTCGGCCAAGGGCCGCAAACGGACCGGCTGGTAGCGGCCGTCCCCGCCCAGGTCGAGCTGGCCGATGGAGCGGCCGAGGATCGCATCGCTGCGCAGGAAGGTCTCCTGCCCGGGCGTGGGCGGGCGCGACAGACTGCACAGGCCCACCGGCAGGCGCAGCTTGCTGGTGCCGCTGCGCTGCCAGGGGTGGCCCGGCACGAGGCGGCTGACCATGGCGGTGTCCAGTTCGACCACGACCGTGGCGCCGTCGATCGATTCGCAACGGCCGATGGCGATGTCGAAGGCGGCGGGCGCGGCCATCTCAGCGTCCCACGAAGGTCAGCTTGCTGTGCAGGCGCGCATCGCTCATCAGGCTGCGCAGGCGCAGTTCGATCGCCGGCAGGTCCGCCAGCCGCGCTGAAGCGCGCAGCGAGTACACCGGCGTCCTGCGGCCGAGGAGCTGGCGGCTGTTGCGCTGGACCGACACATCGGTGGAGCCGACGGCCTTCATCCACAACAAACGCAACGCATCCGGGCCGATGGTCTGGTCGCTGGGGAGCGTGAACTGGAACCACTCCACATGGTCGTGCATGGCCGATCCTGGAAGTGTCGGCGGTCAGTATGCACGCAAATCCCGCTCTGGCGCGGCGATGGCGCCGGCCGCGCATTGAGAGTAGGGTGGAGAGGCGTGATGGATGCCCGCGCGCGCGGGGATTCACCGATCCGCCGGCGCCGCATGCGCCGACAAGGCCTCGCACACCGTCATCTGCCCGTGCGGGCCGTATTGCAGGTCGGAGGAAACCAGATACTGCGCGTGCACGCCGTTGCCGGTGACGCTCATCTCCTCGTTGCCGTCGCGCGGGGCGGTCACATCGCAACCGCTCTGGCCGGGACTGAGGTAAACGGTGAAGCCCTTCTCGCGCAGCCATTGCCGCAACAGCTCGACCGTGCGGGTGGGCGCTTGCTCCGAGAACACCAGCATGGCGTCGCGGTATTCGTCCTCGGCCGCATTGGGAATCGCGGCCTGGCTTGCGTTCAACGCGTGATCGAGCCGTTGCAGATAGCCGCCGGCGACGCTCCAAGTGTCCGCGCCGGGCGGGTGGCCCTGGCCATCGGTGCAGGCGGAAAACACATGCGCCAGGCCGATATGGCCGCTGCTCCACGACAGCGCCACGCCGACGCAGCCACTCAGGCCATGGGTCGCCAGCCGGCCGATCACCGGCTCGGCCAAGGGCGGCTGCACCGGCCACAGCCGCGGCTGCCGGCCGTCGATGACGATCCACTCGTCCAGTCCCACCATGATCCACATGCGCGTCTCCCCGCGACGTTAGGTCCGCTTGGAAAAACGCCGCCGGCGCTGGGGTGTGAACGCAGTGCCGCCGTGGTGCCGGGCGGCACCGCGAACCGGCACGCGCGCCCTGGCCCGAGGCCGCGGGCGCGGCATCGGCGCTGTCGTGCGCCGCACGCCGGGCCTACCCTCGGCGCATGGACACCGATTCCCTGGACGGGTTGCAAGCCCACGCGCCGCTGTCGCGGCAACGGCTGGACGCCGAACTCGATCGCTTGGCCGAGGATCTGTTCGCGCCCTGGTTCGCCGATGCCGGCGATGGCTCCGAATTCATTGGCGAAATGGCGATGTTCGAATTCGCCGATCGCTTGCTTGCGCGCTTGCCGGAATGGGCCGGCGCGCCGGATCGCGAGTATGTGGCGCAGCGGATCCAGGCCTTGCGCCTGACCGTGCCGTTGTTGCGCGTGGGCTATCGCCTGGGCGAGGCGCCGGTGGAGGGCCGCGTGTTCGACCCTGTCGCCATCGCCCGCGCCTGCGCCGGACCGGGGCGCGATGCCGGTGCGCGGGCCGCCTGGCCCGCCTAGCCCGCCTAGCCCGCCTCGCCCGCCTCGCCCACCTCGCTCGGTGCGCTCGATCAGTGGTCGATCTGCCTGCCCCGCCCGATCCGCCCATCCCAACTCGTGCGCCGTCTGCGCTGCCTGCGACCGCGCGCCGTAGCGGCCCGCGCTCGTCCGCCGCATCGGGCTCGTTCGCGCGCGATGCGGCGGGATCGGCCAGCATCGTTCCGGACCGGCCGACCCCGCCCCCAACCTCAGACGCGCTCCGGGCCGCAACGGCCCGGAGCGCGCGCCTTCAACGCGCCGGCTGGGACTGCACGCCGTACATGAAGGTCGCCGGGACGCCGAGGTTGCGGCCGGCGACGCCCGGCGTCGGCGAGGTATTGCCCGGCGAACCCACCCCGTCCCAGTTGCTCTGGCCCAGCGAGTACAGGCCGGCGCCGACGATGGACAGCGCGTTCAAGGCATCGCGTTCGGTCGGCGCCGCGCCGTAGTAGGTCACCAGGCTGCGGGTCGCGCCCGGCTCCAGCGACCCCAGGGCGAGATCCATGTGCGCGCCCAGGTCGTTGGGGCCCTGGTCGGTGAGCGGGCCGGGCGTGCCGCTGTTGGCGGCGAGCGGGTCGAAGGAGTTGAAGCCGTTGCTGTTCCAGGCCAGCAGCCAGGGCGAGGAACCGGCCAGGGTGATGTACTCGGAGAACGTGTTGGGCGGCACGTCGTAGTCGATGCCGCGGCTGTAGCGCAGGTCCTTGACCGTGCTGCGGCCGATGTTGCGGATGCTCACGTCCACCCGGTAGAGGTAGTTGGTCGAAGCCAGCGGGGTGAACTTGTGGGTGACCTCGAAGGTGCTGCCCACCTGCGCCACCGAGGTGGCGGTGCTGGCGGTGGTGTTGAACGGCAGCACTGGGGCGACGTTGACGTTGCCGTAGCAACGCGAGCTGTGCCCGCTGACCAGTGCGGCGGGATCGGCGTTGGCCACGCCCCAACCCTCGCAAGGGGTGCCCGGCGCGGAGGCTTCGCCGTTGGTCGGCATGTAGCGCAGGCCCACCAGGGTGGTGCCGTAGCGGCCGCTAGACAGGCCGATCTTCGGGCACTCCACATTGAGATAGCCGGTGTTGGACACGCCCAGGCGGACGGTGCCGTTGTCGATCACGCCCGGGCAGCTTTCCGGCGGATCGACCTTGCAGGCGTGGCCCCAATCGCTGGCCGGGTCCAGGCCCACGTCGGCGCGCTCGAACTTCTCGTTGCGCTCCAGCGCCAGTTCGAGTTCCTTCAACGGCAGTTGCACCGCCGCGCCCTTGGGCTCCCAACGGATCGAGCACTGGGTGGCCAGGGCCGGATCGACCTGGACCACATACGCGTCCTGCGGGTCGCCGGCGCTGGCCCAGTCGGCTTGGGTGTTGCCGGCCAGCACGAAGCGGTCGCGCTTGATGTCGATGGCGTACAGGCTTTCGCGCGACTGGCTGCCGAAGCGGCGCGCGATCGGGCTGGCGCCGTATTGAGTCAAGTCGCTCGGGCGCGCGGCGAAGACGAAGCCCTGGGTGCCGGCGATGGTGCCGGCCACCGCCAACGCGCCGTCCAGGCCGTCGACATTGCGCGCCTCGACCACGTCGAAGGCGGTGAAGCCGGCCCTGGCCGGATCGTTCCACACCGCCTGCACGCGCGCCGCGCAGCCGCCGCGCGCATAGCGCACCAGGTAGGGGCGCGCGATCGCTCCGGGGTCCACCGCGGCGCTGGCGCCGACCGCGACGGTATCGCCGAGGTAGCGCGCGCCCAGCATCGGCGTGAGGCCGTGGAAATCGCGATGCTCCTTGCCGTCGCCGAGGATGCTGGCGCACAGCGGCATGCCGCCGCCGTCGGTGCGGAACAGCAGGCCGCTGCGGGCGGCCTGGACCGGGCTGGCGGCGCTGCCGGCCACCACCAGGTCGCTGTAGGCGCCGGCCGCGTCCAGGTTCTCGGCGATGGCGCGAAAGCGCAGTGTGGAGAATTCGCGTCCGTCGTAGCGGTGGTCCCAGAGCAGGTTGCCGCCGGCATCCAGCCGGGCGATGCGGCCCAGCACGCTGCGGCTGGCGCGCTCGACTTCTTCGCCGGCCACCACGACCTCGCCGCTGACCGCGGCCGCGACCCGCGCGCGGCCAGACTGCACGCCGCTTTCGATCACGTCGTAGCCGGTGGCGATGTTGTCGGGGGCGCGGTTGTCGAGCAGGGTGGTCCAGACTGGCCGGCCCTCGCAGTCGATGTGCATCACGAACAGACGGCGGCCCTCGCCCAGGCCGACCGATCCGGTGAGGACGAAACCCTTGCCGCTGTAGAGCTCGACGATGCCGAAGGATTGCGACGACTTGCTGCCGGCCACGGCGTAGGCGCGTTGCCACGTGTCCGCCGCAGGGTTGTCGCTGGCGCCGACATCGTCCAGGCGAGTCACCAGCACTTGTTCGCCGTCCTTGGACAAGCGCGTGCCGGCGGTGATCGATCCTCCGCCGGGACAGCGTTGCACCGCCTTGATGTCCTCGGCCGCATCGCGCCAGGCGGTGTGGCCGTAGTAGCCCTCGAAGTTCTGCGCCTGCGCCAGCGGCGCGGCGGCCAGCAGGCCGGCGGCGAGCACGGCGGCCCAGCGCCGCGTTCTGGAACCGGTGCGTTGCGAGCGTTGCATGGTCGATCTCCCTGCGGAAGCGTTCCGCGCGATGGGTCCGGACGGGGCCGGACATCGCCACGACGCTAGCGGCAGCAAGGGCGCGAGCGTAGGAGCGAGACGGGCCGATACCGGGACACAACGGGAACGAATCGCCGCGGCGGACGAGCATTGTCGTGCATTGGGTCGGCAGGCACGGTCCAAACGCGGACGCCATCACAAGGCCGTGCGTTGCTGCGATCAAGCCCGTTCGCGCCGACGGCGACGAACGCGAGCCGCCGGCAGGCAGCGCGGATCCTCGCGCCGGCCGCTTCGGCGCGGCCGGGCCTGCGCCGCCTCCGGCATCGCCACCGAGCACGGCGATCGCACCACCGCCCGCCCCGCCCGCGAACCCCTGGCAGTGACCGCGGGCGCGTCCCGGCGCGCGGCCGGCGCCTGCCCCCGCGCCGCGGTCTCAGGGCCGCTCGCCGAGCAACTCCACCTCGGCCAGTTCGATCCCGCCGCCTTCGTTGACCAGGCGCAGGCGATAGCGCGCGAACGCCGCCGGCTCGGCCACGGCGAAGGCGCGGGTCTGGCGGCGCCAGGGGAAGCTTTGGCCGTCGCGTTCGTCCAGGGTGGCCCAGCGCTCACCGTCGTTGGAACCCTGCAAGGCCCAGGCCTTCGGATCGGCGCGCTTGCCCGAGGAGGTCAGCGTGTACAGCCGCACCGTCGCCGGCGTCTTCAGATTCCACGACAGCAGCGGCATCGGCGTGCTCAGGCGCGCGGCAGTGGCGGCATCGTCGTCGAACAGTGCCGCAGCCTGCTTGGGCGCCAGTCCGGCGACGCTGGCGTTGTCGCGCCGGGCCAGGTCGCGCAGCGGCGCCGGCGGCTGGCCGTCCGGACTGAGCGAGGCCGGCAGCGCCTGCGGCGCGCTGGCCCAGTTGGACGGGGTCGGCCCCATGCGGAAGTCCAGCACCGCGCCCTGCGCCAGCAGTGCGTGCGGCAGGGTCAGCCGGTCCCAGGGCTCGCCGTTGAGCTTGAGCGATTGCACATAGCGATTGCGCGCGCTGACCTTGGGTGCATTGATCTGCAACTGCTTGCCGTTCTCCAGGCGGATGCTCATGCGCTCGAAGCGCGGCGCGCCGATCACATATTCCGGCGCGCCCATGCGCAGCGGATAGAAGCCGGCCGCGCTGAACAGCCACCAGGCCGACATCTCGCCGTTGTCCTCGTCGCCCGGATAGCCCTGGCCGATCTCCCCGCCGGCGTAGAGCCGGTCCATGATGTCGCGCACCTTCTCCTGGATGCGCCAAGGCTGGCCGGCTGCGGCGTACATATAGGGGATGTGGTGCGAGGGTTGGTTGCTGTGGCCGTACTGGCCCATGCGCACGTCGCGCGCTTCCAGCATCTCGTGGATCACCCCGCCGTAGTGGCCGGTGCCGAAGGTGCCCGGGGTCGAGAAGAACAGGTCGAGCTTGTTGGCCAGGCCGATCCGGCCGCCGTGCAGGGCAGCCAGGCCAGCGCCGTCCTGCGGTGCGTGGAAGGCCATGTTCCAGGCATTGGTCTCGGTGTAGTCGCCGCCCCAGACGGTGGGATCGAACTCGCTGGGGTTGTAGCGCCAACGCCCGTCGCGATGGCGGCCGACGAAGAAGCCCAGTTGCGGGTTGAACAGGTTCGCGTAGCCCAGCGCGCGATTACGGTAGTAGGCCGCGTCGTCGGCGTAGTGACCGCGGTAGGGATCCTCTGCAGGCGCGTCCTGGGCCAGTGCGGCGGCCAACTGGCCGATGGCGAAATCGTTGATGTAGCCGTCCAGCGACCAGGACAGGCCCTCGGCCACGGTGGCGTCGGTGAAGCCCTTGAACAGCGCCCGGCCCAGGCCCTTGCGGCCGGCCCCCGGCAGGGTGGATACGCTGGAGGCATTGCGCAGCGCCGACTGGTAGAACGAACGCACATCGAAATTGCGCACGCCCTTGAGCCAGGCATCGGCGAAGGCGACATCGGAGCTGGTGCCGACCATCAAGTCGGCGTAGCCCGGCGAGGACCAGCGCGCGATCCAGCCACCGTCGCGGTACTGCTGGACGAAGCCGTCGATCATCTCGCCGGCCGCGCCCGGGGTCAGCAGCACATAGGCCGGCCAACTGGTGCGGTAGGTGTCCCAGAAGCCGTTGTTGACGAAGACCTTGCCGTCCATCACCGCCGCGCCGGTCGTGGTGTCCGTGTCCGGCCCGGTCTTGGGCGAGAACGCGCTGGCGTAGCGATACAAGGGGCGATCGGCGCTGCCGGTGTTCTCGTAGCCGCTGTTGGGATACAGGAACAGGCGATACAAATTGGAGTACAGCGTGGACAGTTCGTGTTCGGGCGCGCCCTCGACCTGGACGATGCCCAGCTTGGCGTCCCAGGCCGCGCGCGCGCGTTCGCGCACGCTCTCGAAGGTGTCGGCGGCGGCGATCTCCAGCTCCAGGTTGCGCCTGGCCTGCTCCACGCCGATCAGCGAAGTGGCGATGCGCAGCACCACCTGGCGCGACGGGTCGGCCGCAGCTTCGCCCGCCGGGCCGGCTGCGTCCTCGCGGCGGCCCGGCCCGCGCCCGGAGCGCGGTTGCGCCGCCGCCCCGCCCGCGCCCAGGTCGAAGTCGAACCAGGCCGAGACCCGATCGCGCTCGCGCGTGCGCGCCTGCCGGGCCTGCGCCTGCGACGGACGATCCAGCCGGGCGTAGAAGAACAGCCGGCCGGCGCCGGCGGAGAGCTGGCTCTTGCTGTCGGTCCAGCCGCTCAGGCCCTGGCCGTCCTCGTGCAGGCTCAGGTCGCCGCGCTCGTCGCGATGATCGAACAGCACCCGCGCGGCCGCCTGCGGATAGGTGAAGCGCAGCATCGCGGCATGATCGGTCGGGGTCATCTCGGCGATCACGCCGTTGTCGAAGCGCACGCGGTAATAGTCCGCGCGCGCAATCTCCTGGTCGTGGCCGAAGGACAGCGCGCGGCGTTCGCGGTCGAACTCCGGCGCGCCCGACGCCAGCGCCGGCATGATGTGGAACATGTGCCGGTCGCCCATCCACGGGCTGGGCTGGTGCGACAGCGCGAAGGCCTCGATGCGCGGCCGGTTGTCGGCGCCGTTGCGTTCTTGGTACTGGTAGATCCAGTGCGAGCCGGCCTGGGTGGTCGGCGTCCAGAAATTGAAGCCGTGCGGCACCGCTACGGCCGGAAAGGTATTGCCGCGCGAATAACGGCTGTTGGAGTTGCTGCCGCGGCGAGTGTCGACCCAGTCGCTGGGCCGCGGCGGCGGCGACTTGCGTCCGCGCACAGCGGCCGGCGCGGCGGCGATGCGGATCTGGTCGACATAGCCCTGGTACAGCGGACCGAATTGGCCATCGTGCACCAGCAGGATGCGGCGCACGCGGCGTCCGGCCGCAACCTCGCCGATGCGGCTGGAGACCGCGTTCCACTGGTCCGGATACAGCAGGCGCGCCTGGCCCTGGGCGCGCGCGCTCAGGCCGAAGCCATGCAGGTCCAAGGCCTGGCGTTGCGACAGGCGGCTGCCGTCGTCGAACTCCAGGTCGATGGCGACGAACGTCGAGGCCATGCGCAAGTCGTCCAGCTGGCTGGCGCCTTCCTGCCCCGGGATGTTGCGCGCCGACAGCGGGAACACGCGATAGGACAGCACGCTGTCGCGCGCGATGGCGATGTCGGCCTGGAACACCTGGGCGATCTGTTCGCCGCCGCCCTGCCCCTGGTAGCGCAGCGAATGCAGGCCGTCGAAACCGACGCCGGGCTTGGCGGTCAGCGCGGCGCGCTCGCTCGGGCCGCCGTCCACGGCCAGCTGTGGCGACTGGCCAGGCAGCAGCGCCGGCGCCGACTCGGCCGGCTCGAAGGAATGGGCGAAGGCGCGCAGTGGCGCAGCCTCGGCCGCTGCGGAATGGGCGGCCAGCAGCGCCAACGCCAGTCCGGCGGCGGCCAGCGCGGTTCTGACCGGCGCAGCGCCGGCGCGTGCCGGTTTCAGCCGGGCGGCCGCAATCCCGACTTCGGTCCCCGCCTCGATCGAGGCCGCACTCACACCTCTGGGCCTCATTGGGCCTGCACTCAGCGGCCCCGCCCTCATTCGGCTCGCGCACGTTCGCTCCGCCCCCGCCCCAGCCGCCGCTGGCTGCAAGGAGCGTGGGATCGGGGATTGTTCTGCGGGTCGGAAAGGGCGGTGGCTACGGCGTGCCGACATGTGCGCTCCTGAAGGGCCGCGCGCTCGGAACGCAGGCCGAGCACGCGTTCCCCGCACGATGCAGGGATTTGAATCGATCCAAATTCAGCTTGTCAAACCGCGGCGCACCACGTGCCGAGCTCGGGAAAACGCTTCCAATTCCAATAAAAACAAAAACTTAGATGTAAATCCACCCCCGCGGCTCAGAGCCGGTTGGCACAGCTTTTGCGTGGATACACACATATGTGACTTACTTCACAATTTTATTGGCACTAAGTCGCAAACAGATCCAACCCCCTGCCCTTCCATGGAACTCGGTCTCCATGCCGATACAGCATCGTCTTGCCCTCGCTATCGCCCTGGCCTGCGCCACCGCAACCTGCCCCATTGCGTCACTTAATGCCTCACCGCGACACAGCCCGACCGAGAACCTCGCCGACATCGAGCGCCTGCGCGCCGACCGCCAGTGGCTGGCTGCCCTGGCCAGGATCGAGCGCGCCCGTACTCAGGCGCCCAACGACGACCGGCTGTATCGCCTGCAAGCCCTGACCCTGGCCGACCTGGGCGGCGCCGAACGCGCCTGGTCGCTGTATCGGGCGCGACCGGAACTGTTCTCGGCCGAAGAACGCCAGCGCCTGGACGCCGACCGCCTCGCCCGCCGCGTGCTATGGGGCAGCCTGTACCCGCCCAGCGAGGCCGAGCGCTTGTTCGAGATGAACCAGGCGCAGGCACTGCTGGAGCAGCACCGCGCCGCGCAGACCCCGCAACAGCGCCAGGCCGACCTGCGCGCCCGCTTCGACGAACTGGTGCTGCTCAACCATCTCGAACGCCATGCCGAGGTCGTCGAGCGCTATCGCGCCTTGCAGGCGCAGGGCGTGGCCCTGCCGCTGTACGCCCAGGCCAAGGTCGGCGCCTCGCTGTTGGCCGACCAGCATCCCGAAGAAGCCGCGCGCGTGCTCGAAGCGGTGGTGCGCGACTGGCCCGAAGACCACGACTCGCAATTGCAGCTGGCCTATGCCTATTCCGAAAGCGAGCGCTTCGACCGGGCGCAGGCGCATCTGGAGCGGATCAAGCAGGCCCAGCCGCCGTTCCTGCGCGTGGACGGCGCCAAGCAGAGCGTGCAGAACTGGCGCCACTACGACGCCGACAGCCAGCAGATCATGATCGGCCTGTACGGCGAGGACACCGTCGGCGCGCAGCGGCGGCTGGAGGCGCTGGCCGCGATCGGCCCGAGCAACCCCGGCCTGCAGACCGACCTGGGCGAGACCTACCGCAAGCGCGGCTGGACCGAACGCGCGCTGCAACGCTTCGGCATGGCGGCGACGCTGCAGCCCGACAGCGTCGGCGCGCGCGTCGGCCAGGTGGGCGCGCACCTGGACCTCCAGCGCGCCGACCTGGCCCGGCCGATCCGCGACCGGCTGCTGGCCCAACGCGGCCGCGATGTGCAAGTGCGGCAGATGGCGCGCGACTGGGACGCGCGACTGGGCTGGCAGTGGGAAGCCACCACCGCCGGTGGCCGCAGCGATGCGCGCGGCGGCGGCGCCACTTCCTCGCCGCTGGGCTCGCGCGATGCCCAACACGCACTGCGCATCGCCAGCCCGCTGCTGCGCGACCGCTGGCGCTTGACCGCGCACACCGCCGATGCCTGGGCCGAATATGCCGACGGTCCGTCCGCTCAGCAGCGCGTGCACGATCGCCGCAGCGGCGTCGGCGCGCTCTACGCCTACGACCGGCTCAGCCTCGGCTTCGGCGTGGACCGCGCCAGCGACCGCTGGCTCGACGGCAGCGACCGCACTGGCTACTACCTCGACGCTGGCTGGCGCTTGGACGACGCCTGGCGCGCCAGCGCCTCATGGTACGCCGGCACGCCGCAGGCTTCGCTGCAGGCGCGCCGCGCCGGCATACACGCCGACGCCCTGGCCCTGGGCCTGGACTGGACCCCGAGCGAGCGCAGCTCGCTGAGCGCCTCGTTGCAGCAATTGCGCTACAGCGACGACAACACCCGCACCGCCTTCGGCCTGGCCGGCTCGCAGCGCCTGTACACCCGGCCGCACCTGCTGATCGACGGTCTGGCCGAATGGAACGCCAGCCGCGCCAGCCGCCGCGATGCCGAGGTGCCGTATTTCAATCCCGGCCGCGATGGTTCGCTCAGCCTCGGCCTGCGCCTGGACCACCTGGCCTGGCGCCGCTACCAGCGGCATTTCCGCCAACGCCTGACCGTGCAGGCCGGCCCGTACTGGCAGCAAGGCTATGGCAGTGCTTGGGTGCCGCAGGTGGGCTACCGGCACGAATGGCGCTTCGGCACCGGCCGCAGGCTGGAGTACGGCCTGAACTGGTCTCGCCCGGTCTACGACGGGGTGCGCGAGGAACGGTTGGGCTTCGATCTGGGTTTCCGCTGGGGTGAACAATGAACCTGCACCATCCATTCCTGGCCCGGCGTGGGCGCCAGGCCCTGCGCGCCGCTGGCGCGTCGATCCTCGCCGCCCTCGTCGCCTCGCTGTGGCTGGCGCTGCCGGCGACGGCGCTGGCAGCCACCCCGGCCGCTGCGCCGACCGCGGCCGCCCCCCGCCCGGCCACGGCGCCGGCCAATGAATTGCTGATCCTGAGCTACCACGACATCCGCGACGATGTCGCGCGCAAGGGCGATCCGGACGCGTATGCGGTCAGCACCCAGAACTTCGCCGCGCACCTGGATTGGCTGCACGGCCACGGCTATCGCCCGGTGCGCCTGAGCGAGGTGATCGCGGCCTCGCGCGGCGGCAAGGCGCTGCCGCCCAAGGCGGTGCTGCTGACCTTCGACGATGGCTTGCGCAGTCTCTACACCCATGTCTTCCCGCTGTTGCGCGCCTACGACTATCCCGCGCTGATGGCGGTGGTCACCGGTTGGGTCGACCTGCCGCGCGAGCGCCAGGTCGACTACGGCCCTCGCATGTTCGCCCACGAGGATTTCGTCACCTGGGAGCAACTGCGCGAAATGCAGGCCTCCGGGCTGGTCGAGGTGGCCTCGCACAGCCACGACCTGCATCGCGGCGTGGTCTCCAACCCGCAGGGCAACACCATGCCGGCGGCGATCACCCGCATCTACGACCCCAAGGCCGGCCGCTACGAGAGCGAAGCCGAGTACCGGGCGCGAATCCGCGCCGACCTGGACGCCAGCGCCCGGGCGATCCGGCGCGAACTGGGCACAGCGCCGCAAGCGGTGGTGTGGCCGTACGCGGCCTACAACAGCCAGGCCAACGCCATCGCCGACGGCTTGGGCATGAGCCTGACCTTCGACCTGGAAGGCCGCCACCAGGCCATCGGCGCCGACTTGCACGGCCTGGCGCGCCTGCTGATGTTCGACAACCCCAACGTCAACGACCTGGCCTACGAATTGCGCCACGACGAAGCGCTCGACGGCATGCGCGCGCTGCAGGTGGACCTGGACTACGTCTACGACACCGACCCCGCCCAGCAGGCGCGCAACCTGGACAAGCTGATCGAACGGGTCAAGCAGGTCGGCCCCAGCCATGTCTTCCTGCAGGCCTTCGCCGACCCGGACGGCAACGGTTCGGCCGATGCGCTGTACTTCCCGAACCGGCAACTGCCGATGCGCGCCGATCTCTACAACCGCGTGGCCTGGCAGCTCAAGACCCGCGCCAACGTCAAGGTATTCGCCTGGCTGCCGGTGCTGGGCTACGAACTGCCGGACCGTGCGCTGGACGCGCAGTTGGCGATCCGCGCCAGCAATCCGGCCGAGACCCATCGGCTCAATCCGTTCGACCCCCGCACCCGCGACATCGTCGCCCAGATCTACGAAGACCTCGCCATCAGCGGCTACACCGAAGGCCTGCTGTTCCACGACGATGCCCTGCTGCGCGAGGACGAACTGCGCGGCCAGGCGCCGGACGCGCCGCAGGCGCGCACCCAGGCGCTGATCGAGTTCACCCACGAACTGGCCCGCGCCGCCGGCAAATGGCGCCCCAAGCTGGCCACGGTGCGCAACCTGTTCGCCGCGCCGGTGCTGGAGCCGCGCAGCCAAGCCTGGTTCGCCCAGGACCTGGCCGCGTTCAACCAGGCCTACGACTACACCGCGCTGATGGCCATGCCGTGGATGGAGAGCAGCACCGACCCGCAGGCCTGGATGGACCGCCTGCTGGCGCAAGTGGCGCGTTCGCCGCGCGGGCTGGAGCGGACCGTGTTCGAGCTGCAGACGGTGGACTGGGGCCGCGATGGCACGCCCGGCCGCCCGATCCCGGCCGCGCGCCTGGAAGCGTTGGCGCACCGGCTGCAGGCCGGCGGCGCGCGCCATCTGGCCTGGTATCCGGACGACTTCATCGGCGACCAGCCGGCCACCGCCGACGCGCGCAGGATCCTGTCCGCGCGCGGCTTTCCCTACCTGGAGCCCTGAGCGCCGGCCCGGCCGCGCCACGAGACCTCTATGAGCGAAGCATCCAGCCCGCTGCTCACCGCGCTGTTCCAGTTCGCGTTCTTCTATCCGATCGTGATGTCGTTCTTCTGGATCGCCGGCGGCCTGTACTACTACTTCCGCCGCGAACGCCACGCCCCGCCGCGCACCCAGCCGCCGGCGCTGGCCGAGCCGCCGTTCGTGTCGATCCTGGTGCCTTGCCATAACGAAGGCGACCACGTCCACGAGACCCTGGCCGCGGCCCTGGCCCAGCGCTATCCGCACTTCGAGGTCGTCGCCATCAACGACGGCAGCCGCGACGACACCGGCGAGAAGCTCGACCGCCTGGCCGCGCAGCACGAGCGCCTGCGCGTGGTCCACCTGGACCGCAACCTGGGCAAGGCCAACGCCATGCGCATGGGCGCGCTGGCGGCGCGTTCGGAATACCTGGTGTGCATCGACGGCGACGCCCTGCTGGACGAGTACGCCACCCACTGGATGGTCTGGCAC
>CBIFVU010000084.1:0-13913 GCA_966185905.1 uncultured Lysobacter sp. | reverse complement strand
CCTTGGGCACCGGCGCGTTGAACGTGTCGGGCCTGGGCGGCAGCCTGTCGGCCAGCATCGGCGGCCTGGACCTCGGCAATGCGATCGACCTGGGCGCGGGCGCAACCTTGGGCATCGGCGGCGCCAACGACCTGTCCCTGTCGGGGACGATCAGCGGTGCGGGCGGCCTGGACTTCGGCGGTACCGGCACGCTGAGTCTGAGCGGTGCGAATACCTTCGGCGGCGGTTTCGGCTTGAGCGGTGGCGGTGGTTTGAATCTGGGCAGCGCCGGTGCGCTGGGCGCGGGCGCGCTCAACGTATCGGGCCTGGGCGGCAGCCTCAGCGCGGGCATCGCCGGGCTGGATCTCGGCAATGCGATCAACCTGGGCGCCGGCGCGACCTTGGGCATCGGCGGCGCCAACGACCTGGCGCTGTCGGGCGTCATCGACGGCGCGGGCGGGCTGAACTTCGGTGGCACCGGTACGCTGAGTCTGAGCGGGGCGAACACCTTCGGCGGTGGTTTCGGCCTGAGCGGCGGCGGCAGCCTGGACCTGGGCAGTGCCGGCGCGCTGGGTGCGGGTGCGCTGAGTGTGTCGGGCCTGGGGGGCAGCCTCAGTGCAGGCATCGCAGGACTGGACCTCGGCAACGCGATCAACCTCGGGGCCGGCGCGTCGCTCGGTATCGGTGGCGCCAACGATCTGTCGCTGTCGGGTGTGATCGACGGCGCAGGCGGCCTGGACTTCGGCGGCAGCGGCACGCTGAGTCTCAGCGGCGCCAACACGTTCAGCGGCGGCTTCGGCCTGAGCGGCGGCGGCGACCTGAGTCTGGGCAGCGCTGGCGCCTTGGGCACTGGCGCGTTGAATGTGTCGGGTCTGGGCGGCAGTCTGTCGGCCAGCATCGGCGGCTTGAACCTCGGCAATGCCATCGATCTTGGCGCGGGCGCGACCTTGGGCATTGGGGGCGCGAACGATCTGTCGCTGTCGGGCGTCATCGGTGGGACCGGCGGCCTGGACTTCGGCGGCAGCGGCACGCTGAGTCTCAGCGGCGCGAATACGTTCAGCGGCGGCCTGGGCCTGAGCGGTGGCGGCACCCTGAGCCTGGGCGGCGCCAGCGCGTTGGGCGCCGGCGCCTTGAACGTCTCCGGCCTGGGCGGCGACCTCACGGCCGGCGTTTCCGGCTTGAACCTCGGCAACGCGATCGACCTTGGCGCGGGCGCGACGCTCGGTATCGGCGGCGCGAACGACCTGGCCCTTTCGGGTGTCATCGGCGGTGCAGGTGGATTGGACTTCGATGGCACTGGCACGCTGAGCCTCAACGGCGCCAATACTTTCACTGGCGGCCTGGACTTGAGCGGTGGCGGCCATCTGAGCCTGGGCAACCCCGATGCCTTGGGCGCCGGCGCCTTGAACCTGTCGGGCCTGGGCGGAAACCTCAGCGCAAGCATCGTCGGCCTGGACCTCGGCAATGCGGTCAACCTGGGCGCCGGCACGACGCTCGGCATCGGCGGCACTAACGATCTCTCGCTGTCGGGCGTCATCGACGGTGCGGGCGGCTTGAGCTTCGACGGCACCGGCACACTGAGCCTCAACGGCGCCAACACCTTCACCGGCGGCACCACGATTCAATCCGGCACGCTGGCGATCAACGGTTCGCTGCTGGGCTCGACCGCCATCAATGCCGGCGCGACGCTGACCGGCACGGGCAGTCTGGGCGAGGTGACGCTCGATGGCGCGCTCAACGCCGGCAGCATCGGCGCGGCCGGTACCCTGACCATGGGATCGCTGTTCCTGGGCAGCGGCGCGACGCTGAACTACGACCTGGGCGTTGCCGGCGGGGTCAATGACCGTGTGATCGTCAACGGCAACCTGACGCTCGACGGCACCCTCAACGTCAACGATATCGGCGGCTTCGGCCCGGGCGTCTATCAGCTGATCGGCTATAGCGGCGCCCTGGACGACCGCGGCCTGTCGATCGGCAGTCTGCCGGGGCCGTTCTCGCCGGACAGCGTCCAGATACAGACCGGCGTGGCGAACCAGATCAACCTGGCCGTCAATGCCGGCGCGGTCGTGCAGTTCTGGGATGGCGCCAACCTGCTGCCCAACGGCAGCGTCGACGGCGGTGCCGGCGTCTGGACCGTCGCACCCACGACCAACTGGACCAACGTCAACGGCACCGCCAACAGCGGCTGGGTGGACGGTGCCTTCGCTGTCTTCCAAGGGACGCCGGGCCTGGTGACGGTGGTCGGCCCGGTGGGCTTCGGCGGCCTGCAGTTCGCCGCCAACGGTTACGAAATCGCCGGCGGCATCGGCGGTACGCTCACGACCGACAGCGCCAGCACCATCATCCGCGTGGATGCCGGGCTGACCGGCACGATTTCCGCGCAGATCTCCGGCGCTGGCGGGCTGGTGAAGAACGACACCGGAACGCTGGTGCTCTCCGGCGCCAACAGCTTCACCGGCGGTGTCGATCTCAATGCCGGCAACCTGGTGCTGGGCAACGCGACGGCACTGGGGACCGGATCGCTGGATGTGCTGGGCAACGCGGGGCTGAGCGCCGGCATGGCCGGCCTGAACCTCGGCAATGCGATCAACCTTGGCGCCGGCGTCGCGCTGGACATCGGCGGCGCGAACGACCTGTCGCTGTCGGGTCTCATCGGCGGCGCAGGCAGCCTGGGCTTCAGTGGAACCGGAACCTTGAGCCTGACGGGCGCCAACACCTTCGGCGGCGGTTTCGGCCTGAGCGGCGGCGGCAGCCTGAACCTGGGCAACGCCAGCGCTTTGGGCGCCGGCGCCTTGAACGTGTCCGGGCTGGGCGGCAGCCTGTCCACCAGCGTCGCGGGCCTGAACCTGGGCAACGCCATCAACCTCGGCAGCGGCGCGGCCTTGGGCATCGCCGGCGCCAACGATCTGTCGCTGTCGGGCGTCATCGACGGTGCAGGCACTTTGAATTTCGGCGGTACCGGTACGCTGAGCCTCAGCGGCGCGAACACGTTCAGCGGCGGCTTCGGCCTGAGCGGCGGCGGCACCCTGAGCCTGGGCAGCGCCAATGGTCTGGGTACGGGCGCATTGAACGTGTCGGCGCTGGGCGGCGACCTGGCGGTCAGCGTCCCGGGCTTGAATCTCGCCAATGCGGTGAACCTCGGCGCTGGCGCGACGCTCGGCATCGGCGGCGCCAACGATCTGTCGTTGTCGGGCGTCATCGGCGGTGCGGGCGGACTGAACTTCGACGGCACTGGCACGCTGGGCCTCAGTGGCGCCAACACCTTCAGCGGCGGCCTGGGCCTGAGCGGTGGCGGCAGCCTGAGCGTGGGCAGCGTCAGTGCGCTGGGCACTGGCGCCTTGAACGTGTCGGGACTGGGCGGCGATCTGTCGGCCAGCGTTTCGGGTTTGAACCTCACCAATGCAGTCGACCTGGCAGCCGGCGCGACGCTCGGCATCGGCGGCGCCAACGACCTGTCGCTGTCGGGCGTCATCGGCGGGGGCGGCGGCCTGGGCTTCGACGGTACCGGCACGTTGAGCCTCAATGGCGCCAACACCTTCAGCGGCGGCCTGGGCCTGAGCGGCGGCGGCAACTTGAGCTTGGGCAGCGCCACTGCCCTGGGTACGGGCGCGCTGAACGTCTCGGGGTTGGGCGGCGATCTGCTGGCCGGCATCTCCGGCTTGAACCTCGCCAACGCGATCGACCTCGGCACTGGCGCGACGCTCGGCATCGGCGGTGCCAACGATCTGTCGCTGTCGGGCGTCATCGGCGGTGCGGGCGGCTTGAGCTTCGACGGCACCGGCACGCTGAGCCTGACCGGTGCCAACACCTTCGCCGGTGGCTTCGGCCTCAGCGGCGGTGGCAGCCTCGACCTGGGCAACGCCAATGCGTTGGGTACGGGCGCACTGGCTGTCTCGGGGCTGGGCGGCGGCCTGTCGGCCGGAGTCGGCGGCCTGAACCTCGCCAACGCGATCAACCTCGGTGCCGGTGCGACTCTGGACATCGCCGGCGCCAACGACCTGTCGCTGGCGGGCCTCGTCGACGGCGCGGGCAGCCTGGGCTTCAGCGGCACCGGGACCTTGAGCCTCAGTGGCGCGAATGCTTTCACCGGCGGCGTCGGCCTCAGCGGCGGCGGCGCTCTGAATCTCGGCAACGCCAGCGCTTTGGGCACCGGCGTGTTGAGCGTGTCGGGGTTGGGCGGCGAGCTGTCGACCAGTGTCGCGGGCTTGAACCTCGCCAACACGGTCGAGCTTGGCGCTGGCGCGAGCTTGGGCATCGTCGGCGCCAACGACCTGTCGCTGTCCGGTGTCATCGGCGGCGCGGGCGGGCTGAATTTCGACGGCACCGGCACGCTGAGCCTCAGCGGCGCCAATACCTTCAGCGGCGGTCTGGGCTTGAGCGGTGGTGGCAATCTGGACCTGGGCAGCAGCGCCGCCTTGGGCACGGGCCTGTTGAGCGTGTCGGGCCTGGGCGGCGAGCTGTCGACCAGCGTCGCGGGCTTGGACCTCGGCAACGCGATCGATCTGGGCGCAGGCGCGACGCTGGCCATCGGCGGCGCCAACGACCTGTCGCTGTCGGGCGCCATCGGCGGTGCGGGCGGCCTGGACTTCGGCGGCACCGGCATGCTGAGCCTCAACGGCGCCAACACCTTCAGCGGCGGCGTCGATCTCAGCGCCGGCACGCTGAACCTCGGTAGCGCCACGGCCTTGGGCACCGGTTCGCTGGATGTCGTCGGCAACGCGACCCTGCAGGCCTCCGCGCCCCTCAGCCTCGCCAACGCGATCAATCTGGCGGGGGGCACGGAGCTCGGCTTCGGCGGCACCAGCGACCTGACCCTGGCGGGTGCGATCGCCGGCGCCGGCGGTTTGAGCTTCGCCGGCCCGGGCGGGCTGACGCTCAGCGGCGACAACAGCTTCGCCGGCGGCGTCGAGCTGCTCGGCGGCACCCTGACGCTCGGCAGCAACACCGCGCTGGGCACTGGCGTACTGGCGGTCGACGGCGCGGCCACTCTGGCCTCGTCCGCCGACGTAGCGCTGGCCAACAATCTCGCCGTCAACGCCGATCTCAGCTTCGGCGGCAGCGGCGATCTCGGGCTCAACGGCCAACTGAGCGGCGCGGGCGACCTGATCGTCGGCGGCTCGGGCACGCTCAGCCTGGGCGGCGACAACAGCGGTTACAGCGGTGGCGTCGAACTGCTTTCGGGGTCCTCGATCATCGCCAATCACGATGCGGCGCTGGGCACCGGCGCGGTCACAGTGTCGGGCGAGGCCAACCTCGGGTCGGTGAGCGGCGCCACCCTGGGCAACGCGATCGTGCTGAACGGCGACCTCTCGGTCGCCAACATCGCGCCCCTGTCGCTCACGGGCGACATCGGCGGCAGCGGCGGCCTGAGCCTGGACGGTCCGGCCGCGGTCACGCTGAGCGGCAACAACACCTTCGCAGGCGGATTCGATCTGCTCGGCGGAACGCTCAACCTGGGCAGCAATACTGCGCTGGGGACCGGAGCGCTCCAAGTCGGCGGGGACGCGCTGCTGCAAGCCAGCGTCGCGAACTTGAACGTGACCAATGTTGTCGATATCGCCTCCTCGGCGGCCCTGACGCTCGCGGGCGCCAATCCGTTCTCGCTGAGCGGCGCGGTGAGCGGCGGCGGCGACCTGATCAAGGACGGCGCGTCGGCGGTCGCGCTGTCCGGCGAAATGTCCGGTTTCACCGGCGGCTTCGACATCCGTGGCGGTAGCTTGAGCGTCGTCGATGGCGTGACCGCCGGCATCAGCAGTGCGGCCGGGACGACCGCGAATTTCGGCGCTTTCGATGACGTGCTGACCTTGTCGACACCGGGAGCGCTGGCCGGCACGGTCAGTCTCGGCGGCGGCAACGACGTGTTCAACAGCTCTCTGGCCGGATTGGGCAGCGTCACCGGCCTGGTCGACGGACAGGGCGGCGCCGATGTGCTGGCGTTGAGCGGCAGCGGGCAGGCCAACCTGAGCAGCGACGTGTTCTCGAACTTCGAGAACCTGGGCCTGGTCGGCCCGGGGACCTTGGTCGTGCCGAGCGGGACCACCGCCGACTTCCTCGCCGCGACCATCGGCGACGCGGCTGCCGGCAGCGGCACGTTCGTGGTCGACGGGACGTTCGCAGGCGATACCACGGTCGCCGCAGGCGGCAGCCTGGTCGGCGACGGCACGATCGGCGGCACGTTGACGCTCGCTGGCGGTTTGGCGCCCAGCGGCCTGCCCGGCGCGACCGGAGCGGCGGCCGGCGCCGGCACCGCCGGGGCGGTCCTGAACGTTGCCAACTTCGCCAGCGCCCCGGGCTCCAGCCTGATCTTGCGCCAGACCGGGGCGGGTATCAGCGACGGCGTGATCGTCGCCGGCACCGCCGCGCTCAACGGCGGAACCGTGGTGGCGGTGCCCCAGGCCGGCGCGTACGCCGACATCACCGACTACCGCATCATCGATGCGCAGGGCCTGAGTGGAACGGGCTTCACTTCGGTCACCCAGACCGCGCTGCCGTTCCTGGCCGCCAGCCTGTTCGCGCAAGGGGGCGATCTGTACTTGCGCCTGGAGGAAGCCAACCGCTTCAACGAGTTCCCGGGGCTGCCGGGCAACCAACAGGCGGTCGCCGACGCGCTGCAGGCCTTGGCCGACAGCGGTAATCCTGCGGTCGAACAACTCGTAGCCGCCGCGCGCGGCGTCACTGCGGCACAGGCGGTGCCGATGTTCGACACCCTGACCGGCGAAACCTACGGTTCCTTGCTCAGCGCCTCGCGGTACGGCGCCGAGCGCCTGCAGCGCAGCGTCGGGCAGCAACTCGACGTGGCGCGGATCGAGCGTGCCGACGCCGGCTTCACGGCCTGGGCCACGACCTACGGCGGGGACGCCGCGTTCCAGGGCAATGGCACCTTGGCCGACATCGACAACGACCTGTGGGGCCTGACCCTGGGCGCGGATGCCCCCTTCGGCGAAGGCTTCCGGGCGGGCGGACACCTGGGCATGGCCAAGTCCGACTTCGACGTGCCGCGCCGAGGCGATCGCGTCGATGGCGACCAATGGTACCTGGGCGTTCACTTCAGCTATGCGCCGCGCCCGCAGGGCGGCCCGTGGGTGCAAGGCGCCGCCGGTTACGCCCAAACCAGCTTCGATGTGACCCGCCCGGTCCGCGTTGGCGTGTTCGACCGCACGGCCCAGGCCGACGCAGATGCCGACGGCTGGTATGCGATGGCCGAGGCGGGTTGGCGATTCGAAACCGCCAGCGCGAGCATCGAACCGCTGGTCGGCGTCTACCACAGCCGCCTGAGTCTGGACGATGTGGTCGAGACCGGCGCCGGCGATGCGAACCTGCGCATAGAAGGCAAGGACTACGACACGACCACGGTAGGCGCGGGAGTGCGCCTGGTCGGCAACGCGGGTCGCCTGCGTCCCACCCTGGACATCCGGTACCTGCATGACCTCAGCGACGACGCACCGCGCACGCAGAACCATTTCGCCGCAGCGCAAGTGCCCGGCTTCGCGATCACAGGCTTCTCGCCGGACCGCAACCGGATCAACGCGGGCGTGGGCCTGACGTATGCGTTCACCCCCAGCGCCACCGGGTTCGCGGAGTATCGGGCCGACCTGAGCAGCGACGATCAGGCCCATTCGGTCCAAGCGGGGCTGCGCGTCACCTTCGGCGGGGCCACCCAGATCGCCGCAGTGTCCGCCGCACCGTGGGCGCCAGCGCAAGCCGAGGCAGCGATCGCAGAGCCGATGCCTTCTGCGGCTGAGGCGACGGCCGATGACGGGTCCGCATCCAAGCTTCCGGCGGCGGCTGCCGCTGCGGCGGCGGCGGTGCCTGCGGTTGCTGCGTCGTCCGCAGCCGAACCGAGCGCCGCGGCATCCACCCGAGGCGGATCCTGCAAGGCCCCGGCCCAAGGGCAACCGATGCTCGAAAGCTGTTCGCGCTACTCCACGGTCCCCGGAGACTCGGTAACCGGAATCGCGAACCGCATGGCGACAGGCGCTCTGGAGCAACGCATGGTTGCGCTGTATCGCGGCAACACGGCAGCCTTCAACGGACAGAACATGAACCGATTGAAGGCGCATGCCGAACTCGGCATCCCTTGTGCGGACGCGGTGGAGGGCATCCCGGTGTCGGAGGCCAAGCAGGTCGTCGGCCAGCATGCCAGGAGCCATGTCGGGCGCTACGGGCCGTTCAAGCCCGCCGCGGCGGGTTCGGCGCAGGAGCCGCCGATGCAGTGCGGAGAGTGAGGGGCTGAGCCAGAGCCCTTCTCGGCCGTCAGCGCGGGAGCGTGGGCCGTGACCACCGATGTGGGTTGGATGCCTGAAGAAAAGGTGGTCGCGGGGGCCCTCGTACAGGGGCCAAGCCGATGCTGAGAGAAAACCCGGCTGAGCCATGTGGGCAGCTTCCAATGCCTAGCCGCACCTGGGTTCATTGGAGGGGCTACATGCACAGGCAGACGTCGGGTTACCCGCTAGCGTGCAGTCGGAGATTCATTTCAGCGAATCCTTACGGGCATGCTGCATGCCTGGTAGTAGACGTGGCAGTCGGTGTCGCCGCGAGCTCGGCATAGTTCCATTCCGATTTCGACGGCACGCTCTACGGAAGCTGCACCGGCGTCGTTCGCGCCAGTGCGTCCCTGAACTGTAGCGGCGCACTGGTTGTGGTAGCTCAGTCGGACTTTGCATTTGTTGCCACCCCGGGCTTTGCATTCCGCAATTGCGTCTTTGGACGCTGCCCGCTTGCTATCCCGGCTATCTACAGCACCCATCACGCCGCTACTCGGGTCAACCGCAATGGCGCCCCATCGGGTTGCCCACATAGGGCCCGTCGGAATGCTGGGCGCGCCATTGGACGGCATCGGCCCACAGGAGCTCGCGTCCGCACCGGCGCGATAAGGGATCATGCCTGGTGGACATCCACCCTCGGCCTGCACAACTGCCGGTGACGCAAGCAAGCCGACAACAAGAGGGCTGCGAACCCAGCGGTGCATCTCAGCGAACCCTCACTGGCAAGCTGCATGCTTGATAATAAACGTGGCAGTCGGTGTCGCCGCCTGATCTGCACGCTTCCATCGCAAGTTCGGTAGCTAGCTCAATCGACTCCGCGCGATAGTTGTTTGCAGTTTTGTCACCCTGGACAACGACGACACACTGGTTGTAGTACTCAACCGAGACTTTACACTCAGTGCCGCCTCTCGCCTTGCACTCCGCGACAGATCCCTTGGATGCCGATCGCTTGCTGGCATGGTTGTCGACCGCGCCCATGATTCCGTTATCTGCATCGGTGGCTATGGCGCCATATCGATTTTCCCACCTCGGGCCGGCAGGGGCTTGAGGCGCGGGGCTCGATGGAATTGGCCCGCAAGAGCTTGCGTCCGCACCAGCGCGATAAGGAATCATGCCTGGTGGACAGCCGCCTTCGGCATGCGCAGCGAATGCCGGAGAAATCGTCGCAACGAATACCAGTCGGAGAACGACGTTCATTTCTTCTTGATCTCGTTGTTGTTGTCGGTGTGGGGCGTTGCTCCAGCTGTGTAGCGGGCGCCAGAGCCATACGTACGGTCCTGACTTCTGTTCATGCCTTCTCCTCCTTGCGGGGGGCTAGCTGGCGGGCTGTACGCACCAGGAGGCTGTCCCTGCGGCCCGGCCTGGCTCGTGGCGCCCGCGCTGAACGCAGAGTAGTGCGTGAAGCTGCCCAGCGCGCCATGGAAGAACGCCCCCACCATGGCGGGAACCGTAATAAGTGCGACCGTGATCAACAACCCGAGTCCACCTTGCTGGATGGCCAGCGAGGTCATTCCCTCCGGCTCAAGGCCGAGGATGCCGGTGATGGCCTTGGAACCCCAGAAGGCCAGCGCCACCTTGGTCATGAACTTGAGGGCAATCGCCGACATGACGCTGAGTGCGGCCATGGCGAAGTACGTGGCGATCCCCGAGAGCAGCCATTTCTTGAACAGCTCCTTGGTCTGGTCGAACATCAGGCACAGGATGAACAATGGGGCAAGGCCGACGAAGAAGGCGATGCCGAACCGATACATCAGCGTCAGCGCACCGACCGTCATCGGAACACTTGCCGTGCCGAACCCTGCCATCAGAAGCGCCCGGCCCTTCTGCTCGCGGACCTCTTCGTCGCCATCGACCACCTGGACGGCGTCGATGGCGCTCAATGCGACCTGCATGTAGGCGAGGTTCTCATCGATCGCGGAGGCGGAGGTCTTGCCCTCGATTCCCGTAACGGCCTCGTGGATTTCAGCATCCAGCCCGGTGGTGAGGAACTTGTACATGTCCACGTTGCCGAAGGTCATGCCGGTCGCCACGAAAAGGATCAGCGTGACCTTCAGGCCGTTCGTGACCAGCCCCATCATCGGCTCGCGCGACTGTCCGGTCGCGATGCGGTAGCCGACGGTCATGATGTAGAGCGTGGCGAGGATCACCGCCATACTGCCGACCCACTTCATCATGCGCCGCATCAGCTTGAAGCCGAAGTCGGTGATCTCCGAGGTGAAGTAGTCGTTTACGAGCCTGAAGAAGGCGAAATCCACGATGCCGGCCTGGGAGCGTGGAGTGAGGAACGATAAGGCCGAATCGAGAGAAAGGACGTCCATATTCTGTGGTCTCTGCTAGGCAGGTGGGCCGGTCTGTGAGGCGACGCCTTACTTGGAGAGCGCGGCTTTGAGCATTCCGGCCTGGATGATCTTGCCGACGAGTTGACCCTCGCCCTTGTTCCCGCCCAGCGCGCGCTTGGCGAGTCTCGACTGGTCCCACTTGAGCGCGGCGATGTAGTCGTCGTAGGCCTTCATCCGCGCTTGCCAGTAGTCCAGTTCCAGCTGGTTCCGCGCCACGAAGCGATAGGCCTCGTTGTCGTTGGCCGCGAGCGATCCTTGGCTTCCGGACACTTGCTCGCGCTGCTGTTCGATCTGCGCGAACTCACGACTGCGCTGCATCAGGGTCCGAAGCATCGTCACCGACTCGTTGTACTTCGCATTTTCCGCATGAACCAACCGCTGGCAGATGGCCTGCTGCTGGTTGACCACGTTCCCGCCGAGGTCGGGCATGGCCTGAGTGAAAATTCCGGTCAGCTGGCCCTTGATTCCGCCGCCCGCGCCAGGACACATGTCGTCCATGCCGTAGTCGGCTGGGCGAGGCGGAAAGCTGTCTTCCATCGATCTTTGCTGGAAGCTCAGTCGCTGCAGTTTGATGAGCTGCTGCTGGTAATGGTTGGCCGTGTCGCGCCAGCGTTCGGACGTCTTGCGGAATTCTTCCGTGTCCTTCTCGATCTGCCGAATCTTGGCGAGCAGGCCGAAGGGGTCCTTGGTGATCAACTGTGCGTTGGCCTGGCTGCCGACGCAGGCAAGAACAAGGATGACCGCCAGGATAGAACGTTGCCTTTGGCGTCGATCCATTGCATGGATCATGTTCATATCGACCTCACTTTCCGTTGTGATTGATGGCCTGGATCACTGCAGTTGCGAACGTGTTCAAGCCTCTTGCGCTGCTTGCTGCGGGACCTCCTGTGCGAACTGAGTTCTGGCATGGTCCGCTTAACTCGGGCCGAAGGGGCCGCTTCTTGGTGTAGCTATTTCATGGAGCTTGGCAACTGCGGATCGATAACGATCGCCGCATCCACGGGCTCCGGATGCGAAGCCAGTTCCAACAACTGCCCGGCCAGTTCGCATCCTGGATCCGTGGCGATCTGATGATCGGTTGAGTTTTCGTCAGGCGACGGGGAGTGCTGGTCAGCAAAGATGTACTTCACCCTTGATTCCGTGGCTTCGGCGTCCGGCTGGAGCAAAGGGGCAAGTAGTGTTGCCAGGCGACAATGCGGATGTCCATACGGGAAATTTCCACGGCCTTCGATTTCCCGCTTCAGGAGTGCTTGTCTTTTCGGAGCGGAAGAATCGCATTGACAGCTAAATAGCAGCGTCCATGATCGATGTGTTTTCACGAAAAGAGCCGGTGGAAATATGCGCGGCGTCGCAATGGGTAGGATATTTCTGACTTTATTTTCAGTGGAGTCTGATGTTTTCGGATGGGCTGTAGCCGACGCCTAGGGCGGGAGAATGCAAAGCCTAAGGGGCATCATTGTCTTGATCGGTGGGTGAGTCGAGTGCGGCCAGTCCAACGGTTTTGTCCGCACGAAGTCGGCGAAATCCAGCGATTGCGGATATGGTTGAGCCGCCATCGGATGCCGATTGCCTGGAAGGAAGTAGGTTGGCGGCAGCGCGCATGAGACGCTGGGAGGCAGGACGACGCTATCGGGTGGCTGTTTACGGGGGTGAGGCCGATCTGTCCCGTTCCGGCCGAAACCGCGCCAACCCCGGGTCCACGCCAAAACGCCAAAGCAACCAGAAAACGGGACGTTGTCGACGGCCGCTGATTCTGGCGGGAAGACGGCTGGCAGAGGGGCCGATGCGAGGAAGGACCCCCTTCATCTGGTCAGACCCCATCCTGCCGGTGACCGCTGGCGCGCAAGCCCAGGGCTACTCGACCGAATCCGTCTCCACTACTGCCTCGGCATCAGCCATGCCTGCATAGAACCCGGACCGGTCCAAGAACGCCTCCACGGCTTTCTGGTCGGTGCAGTCCAGTTCGATGATTTCGCGCAGGGCGCGCGGTCGATCGGTTGCGCGCGCGTAGTAGTCGCGGACGATCGCATAGCCCATGTAATAACCCAGATCGCGCACCCCGTACCGTGGATCGGGTGCGTCATAAAGCCACCGGGCGTAGGAATCGCTGCGCATTTCCTTGTGGAAATCACGCTTGAGCCTGACCTCGTTGGCTGCCCCGTACGCCATGTACTCCAGCGGCGGCACCTGGCCGGTGACCCGCTCAGCCACGAAGTCGGCCGCGCCTTCATAGATCGCCTGCGCCAGCAGGGTCGGGCCGGGCCCCTTCTGCTGGGTGTGCACGTACTCGTGGACCAGCAGCAAAGCCAAGTCCTCGGCGGGACGTGTGGCGAAATAGCGCGAAAGCGAGGTGCGCCGCGCGCCGGGCATTTCCGAGACATCGGCGGCGGGCGACCCTGCCGCCAACTCGGCGCCGATCAAGATCTTGTCGCCGAGTGTGGTGCCACTGGAATTGAGGCAGCCGACGGCCAGGTAAACCGTTGCTGGGCGCAAGCCCGGGTACAATGCCCGGAAGTCTTCAATATACCGTTGCGTATCGCCGACCTTGGACGAAAGCGTGAGAGTAGCGGGGCGGATAGATGCCCAGAACTTCGGATAACGCTCGATGGCTTCAAGGTAACAGTCAGCCGTATAACCCTTGGCTTGCATGAAGGCGTGCAGGCCGGCACTGCCCGGCTCGATGAATTCCCGCGTTAACGCGCGACGCTTGTCGTCGGGGCCGGTACTGGCGCGGATAGCATCGAAGGCGTTCCAGAAGCGGGCGACATCGGAATCTTCGACCGGCTGCGCCCGGGCCGCAGCGGTGGTCAAAATAGCCAGGAACAGCGCGGCCACGCGTGCCACCGGCTGGTGGTTTCCAAAGAACATCGCGCAGTCCGCCTCCCCCGGTCCGGTGTTGGCGGCCAGTATGGCGGTTGGTTTCGATGGCGCCAACTCGGACTGAATCGACGGCTGGCCATGGACATGGCGATGCGTGGTTCCCGGATCGTCCAACAGCGCAAGCGGCGATCCGCGCGCAGAGTTCCGCTCGGGGATACCGGTGGATCCTGACTTTGAACGTCCGCAAGCTTCCACCGGCGGCCTCCAGGCATGGAGGCTCGGACCTGGTGCAATAGGCTAGCCTCGGCTACCTGCCGTCCCAGGTCCAGCAGATGACCGCGCAACCCGCGCGGCGGCCGGGCCACCAGCACAGCCCAGTGGCGCTCGAAATTGAAGGCACGTTCGGCGTCGGAGGCGTCCCAGGTCTCACCGACCTCGAGGGCGTCGAGCAGGGCGGCGGCGCGGGCCCTGGCGCGACGGATCGAGAGCGGCATCGCGGCGAGCTCAGGGC
>CBIFVU010000083.1:0-14070 GCA_966185905.1 uncultured Lysobacter sp. | reverse complement strand
GGCCTACGGCGCCGTCCCGCCCAAAGCCATCGATCCCGAAAACATCGACCCCGAGCCGCGCAGCCCGTATCGCCTCAAATCCGCCCCCCCCCCTCCTGCCCGAAGCGCGGAAGCTTCCCATCCCGAATCCCGAATCCCGAATCCCGAATCCCCAACCACCTTGATCGTTGACCGCCCGCTGTTGCCTACTAACGCCGCCGTATCGATTCCAGACCGTCCAGCGGGAGCCGCGCGCCTCGATCCATGGCCAGCACCGCCGCTACTGCCGCGTCCCCGCCTGCACCGGCTGGCCCTGCCGCAGCGGCTGGCGCGCCGCCCGCCGGCGCACCGGCCGGGCCGCCCGCCGTGCCCATGCCGCGCTGGCGTGCGGCCGCCTTCGTCGCCATTTCGTTGCTGCTGGGCCTGACCCAGAGCCTGGGCATGAACCTGGTCGCCTCCAACCTGCCGCAGGTGCAGGGCGCGCTGGGCGCGACTACCGCCGAAGGCGCCTGGCTGCTGACCGCCTACTTCGCCACCAACATCCCCGCCAGCCTGCTGCTGACCAAGTTCCGCCTGCATTACGGCCTGCGCTTGTTCGCCGACCTGGGCATCGGCCTGTTCGTCATCGCCGCGATCGTGCACTTGCTGGCCAACGACTACAGCTCGGCCGTCGCCGCGCGCGCTGCGCTCGGCATCGCCGCCGCGCCCTTGAGTTCGCTGACCGTGCTCTACATGGCCGAAGTGTTCGCCGGGCCGAAGAAAGTGCTGGGGCTGATGTTCGGCTTCGCTGCGTTGCAGACCGGCGCGCCGATCTCGCGCATCGTCGCCGAAAGCCTGTTCCTCAACGGCCAATGGCACGGCATCGTGTACTTCGAGCTGGGCCTGGCCCTGGCCTGCCTGGCGGCGATCAACCTGCTGCGGGTCACGCCGGTGCCGCGCCAACCGATGTTCGATGGCCTGGACATCGTCAGCTTCCCGCTCTACGCCGCGGCCATCGCCCTGGTCACGGTGGTGCTGACCCAGGGACGGTTGCGCTGGTGGCTGGACACGCCGTGGCTGGGCGAATGCCTGGCGGTGGCGGCGGTCTGCGCCGGCGCCTTCGTGCTGGTCGAGATCAACCGCGCCAAGCCCATGGTCAACCTGCGCTGGCTGCTGCACGGCGGCTATATGGTGCGGTTGGGGCTGGCGATCGTGCTCTCGCGCATGGTGCTGTCGGAGCAGTCGGTGGGCGCAGTCGGGCTGCTCAATGTGCTGGGCCTGCTCAACGACCAGATGCACACCCTGTTCTGGCTGGTGCTGCTGGGCACGGTGGCCGGCTTCGTGGCGACCCTGCCGTTCCTGCCGAACAAGCGCTTCGACATGCTGGGGCTGGTCGCGGTGGCGATCGTCGGGGTGTGCGCCTATGTCGATTCGCATTCCACCAGCCAGACCCGGGCGGCGGATTTCTATGTCACCCAGACCCTGATCGCGATGGCGGCCTCGATGTTCCTGGCTTCCTCGATCCTGCTGGCGCTGGTGCGGGTGGTCGCCGATGGCGTGCGCAACCTGGTCACCTTCATCGTGTTGTTCAGCACCACCAACGCGCTCGGCGGCCTGCTCGGCTCGGCGGTGCTGGGCACTTACCTGGCGCAGCGCCAGACCACGCACCAGCAACACTTGTTGCAGCAGATGAGCCTGGGCGATCCGCAGGTGGCGTTGCGCGTCCAGCAACTCAGCGGCGCGGTGGCGCGGGTGGTCGGCGACAACGCCGCGCGCGGCAACCAGGGCTTGGCCTCGCTGAACCAGCAGGTCGCGCGCGAGGCCTGGGTACTGGCCTACAACGATGTCTTCCTGTTGGTGGCGTGGCTGGCGCTGGGGGTGCTGGTGTGGGTGGCGCTGCTGAAGTGGCAGCTCTGGCGGCGCGGGCACACCGTGGTCAGCTTCGCGTCGCAGGTGCCCGGCCCGTTCGGCCCGCCCGCGGCCGCGGCCGCGGCGCCCGGCGACGCCGCGCAGACAGCGCCTGCCGTCCAATCCCCGCCATCCCCGCAATCCGCTTCCTGAGCCCGAAGGACGCCCCATGCCCCTGAAGACGCCCTTCACCTCCAAGGCCACCGTGCCGGTGCTGCTGGTCGCCGCGCTCGGCGTGTTGATGATCCTCTACGCCTGGCGGCTGTGGCCGTTCACCAGCGCGCGCCAGACCACCGAGAACGCCTATGTGCGCGGCAGCGTCACCGTGGTCGCGCCCAAGGTCGATGGTTACGTGGCCCAGGTGCGGGTGCAGGACTACATGCGGGTGCGGGCCGGGCAGGTGTTGGTGGAGCTGGACGACCGCAACTATCGCCAGCGCGTGGACCAGGCCCGCGCCAATCTCGCCGCGCAGGAGGCCAACCTGTCCAACTCGACCCAGGCCCAGCGCGTGCGCGAAGCGGCGGTGGCCAATGTCCAGGCCCAGCTCACCGCGGCCCAGGCCAACCTGGCCCGCGCCCAGGCCGACATGCGCCGCGCCAGCGCCCTGGTCGGCGACGGTTCGCTGTCCCAGCGCGAGCGCGACCAGACCCTGGCTGCGCTGCGCCAGGCCGAGGCCGGTTTGGGCCAGGCGCAGGCCGCGCGCCGCTCGGCCGACGAGGACGTGCGCTCGGTGGTGGTCAACCGCCAGGCGCTGACGGCGGCGGTGGCCAACGCCCGCGCCGCACTGCGGCTGGCCGAGATCGATCTGGCCAACACCCGCATCCACGCGCCCCAGGACGGCCAGCTCGGCGAGATCGGCGTGCGCTTGGGCCAGTACGTCACCCCCGGCACCCAACTGATGCAATTGGTGCCGCAGCGTGTGTGGGTGGTGGCCAACTTCAAAGAGTCCCAGACCGCGCGCATCCGCGCCGGGCAGGCGGCGTGGTTCCGGGTGGATGCGCTGGACGGCGCCACCCTGCGCGGGCGGGTCGAGCGCATTTCCCCGGCCACCGGCTCGGAATTCAGCGTGATCAAGACCGACAACGCCACCGGCAACTTCACCAAGGTGGCCCAGCGCCTGCCGGTGCGCATCGCCCTGGAGCCCGGCCAGGAACTGGCGGCGCGGCTGCGCCCGGGGATGTCGGTGGAAGCCACGGTGGACACCGCCAGCGCGGTGGACGAGGCGGCGGTGCGGCGCAACGAGCAGGCCGCGGCCGAAGCGGCGGCGCGCGATGCGGCGGTGCCGGCCGTGCCGGCTTGGCCGGACAGCGCGGGCGCAGCCGGCGGCTCGCCTCTGCCGGACGCCACCGTCGCCGCGCCCGGCCCCGCCTCCGCACCGGCCATCGCCGGCGACACCGACACCGCAGCCACGCCGGAGGCCTCCGCCGCTGCGCCCGCGGCCGCGACGACCGATGCCGCCTCCCGGCGCCCCGCGTCGCCCGCGCCCCAGGACGGGCGCCGATGAGCGCGCCGTCCGCCCTGGCCCGGATCGCCACGCTGGCCCTGGCCTGCGCCGCGTTGGCGGCCTGTGTCAGCGTCGCGCCGGCGCCGCGCACGGTCGAGCCGCCCGCCGCCTGGCGCGAGGCGCCCGGCGCCGGCGCGGCGGTGCAGCGCGATTGGTGGCGCGGCTACAACGACCCAGTGCTGGCGCAGTTGGTCGATACCGCCCTGGCCGACAACACCGACCTGCGCGTGGCCGCCGCGCGCGTGGCCGAGGCGCGCGCCTTGCTCGCCGCCCAGGGCGCCGCGCAATGGCCCAGCCTGGACCTGGCCGCCAGCGCCAGCCGCTCGCGCAGCGTCGGCGCCGCCACCGGCCGGGCCAACATCGCCGATGTGGTCCAGCCGCAGTTCCAGGTCGCTTACGAGGTGGACCTGTGGGGCCGCCTGGATGCGCTCACCGATGCCGCGCGCGCCAACCTGCTGGCTACCGCCACCGGCGCCGACAGCCTGCGCCTGAGCGTGGCCGCGGCGGTGGCCTCGGCCTACCTGGGCCTGCGTACCAGCGATGCGCGGCTGGACGCGGCCCAGCGCACTCTCGCCTCGCGCACAGGCGCGCTCAAGGTCGCCCAGCGCCGCTTCGACGCCGGCTACAGCTCGCGCCTGGAGCTGTCCCAGGCCGAAGCCGAATACCGCGCCACCGCGCAGGTGGTGCCGCAACTGCAACTGGCGATCCGGCGCCAGGAAGATGCGCTGTCGGTGTTGCTCGGACGCGCGCCCGCGCCGATCGCCCGCGGCCGCGCGCTGGCCGAGATCGCCGCGCCCGCGCTGCCCGCCGCCGGGGTGCCGTCCGGGTTGTTGCGCCGCCGCCCCGACATCGCCCAGGCCGAGGCCCAGGTCGCCGCGGCCGATGCCAACCTCGCCGCGGCGCGCGCGCAGTTGCTGCCTTCGCTGCGCTTGACCGGCGCGGCCGGCCAACTCGAATCCAGCCTGCTGCACGGCGATCCGATCCGGGTCTGGAGCGTCGGCGGCAGCGTGCTGGCGCCGCTGTTCAACGCCGGCCGCCTGCGCGCCCAGGTCCACGCTGGCGCGGCGCGCCGCGACCAGGCGGTGCTGGGCTATCAGAAGACCGTGCTCACCGCCTTGGCCGAAGTCGAGGACGCGCTGGCCGCGATCGCCCGCCTGCACGAGCAGCGCGCCCAGGCCGAACAGCAGCGCCAGGCCCTGGCCGAAGCCTTGCGCATCGCCCGCAACCGCTACAGCGAAGGCTATGCCTCCTATCTGGAAGAGTTGGACGCCCAGCGCAACCTGTTCAACGCCGAACTGACCGTGCTGCAGTTGCAGGGCGATGCGCTGAGTGCGGAGGTCAACCTGTTCAAGGCACTGGGCGGCGGTTGGGAGGCCGCGCCGGCGCTTGAGGACGCGCAGCAGGCCGGGTCCGTGCGCTAGCTGGCCGGTGGCCGGCGCAGGCTCGCGGAGTCCGCCACGAGCTCCGGAACAGCAACGGCGTGGGTCTGAGGCGGAGGCACCGCGAGGGGTGAAGTCGGTACAGACGGTTCTTGAGGGGCCGTGCAACCGTTCGCGGTCGTGCCTGCGCGGGTGGGCACTCAAGGCTTCATCGCGGTCGGGCGTCCGGCATTGCTGCGCTGGGAAACGTCGGCGGCGCAAGCATGGCGATGAACTCTCTGGGGCCTCGCTTTCGCGAAGATGATGTCGCGGTGCTTCGCGGACCGGGACGGTTCGGGAGCAAGGCTGCAACCCGCAACCCGCAACCCGCAACCCGCAGCCGGCGCCGGCGGGCTGCCTCAGCCGGCGTCCAGCGCCGCCAGGGCCTTGGCTATGATCGCCAGTTCCTTGTCCGGCGAGTCGCCGTCGCTGAGGAACCACGCCGCCGACAGGCCCTGGTAGGCGGCGATCCATTGCAGCAGCCGGCGCGGCTCCAGGCCGGAGTGTTCGAGCACCACCTCCAGCCGCCACTCGAACGCGCCCGGCGCCAGTGCGCAGTCCTCGTCCGGGTCGGTGAACAGGTTGGCGTAGTCGAAGCCGCGTTCGCCGATCACCCGCTTGGGGTCGATGGCGATCCAGCCGCGCTCCGGGCCGGCATCGAGCACGTTCTCGTGGTGGATGTCGGCGTGCAGCGGCACGACCTCGCGCGGATCGTCCAGCAGCGCCTGGGCGATGTTCCAACAGCGCGCCAGGTCGCCGCCGTGGCGCAGGGCGTAGACGGGCAGGTCGGCGAACCACTCGCGCAGCGGCAGCAGGCCGTCCGGCGGCGGCTGCGGACGCGGCGCGTGCAGGCGAGCGATGGTCTGGCAGAGCAGGGCGGTGGCTTGCCGATCCTGGCCGTTGCGGGCCATGTGCGCCAGCGAACGCGCGCCGCAGGCGCGTTCCAGCAGCAGCGCGCCCTGGCCGTCGTCGGCCAGCACGCGTGCGGCGCCGTCGCCGCTCCACCAGCGCATCAACAGGCCGCCGCGTTTTTCCTCGTCCTCGCGGGCGATCTTGAGCATGGCCGCCTCGCCGTCGCGGCGCACCGGCAGCAGGTCGCTGCTGTGGGTGTGGATGGGCGCGCCATCGGGCACGAGCGTCCACAGGGCGAGATGGCGGTCGAACGGCGTCATGCGCGGGCCTGGGTCCTGCGGCGTTCGTGTCGATATCGGGTCGCGCGTGGGCGGAGGCAAGCGTGGCGAGAGGGCGCGGTGTCGGCGCGCTGTCGGGACGGAATGAAGGCGGCTCGGGCGGCTGGCCCGCGCAGAGGCGGGTGCGATGAGCGGGTGCGCGCCGCGGGCGCGGATTGGCTTGCGCAAGCGCCCGGCCAAGCCGGGGTGGCCTCAGGGCGCAGTGGCTTCCTGTTCGGCGCTTTCCTGCGCGGCCGCCTGCTCGCGCTCCTTGAGCACCTGCGCGGCCTCGGCATCGGCGGCCAGGCGGTGCAGCAGCGATTTGCAGCGCTCCACCCCGGCGTCGGTCAGGCGCAGATCGGCGCCTGCCTCGTCGGCCTCCACCAGCCCGGCTTCGGCCAAGCGCTCGCGCAAGGCCTGGGAATGGCGTGTGGGCGGCTGTCCCTGGTCGATGCGTTGCAGCACGTCCAGCAGGGCCAAGTCTTCCAGGGCGATGGGATCCACGGCGGAGCTCCTTGCGAATGTGCCGCACTATGCCATGGGGGCGTGGGAAGGGGCGTGCACACGCTGCGCGTTCAGCCAGGCGCTGTGATGTGGGGGCGTTTTCTCTCTCGCTCGCGGGATGGGGCGGGGAGCGCGATGGCGCGGGCGATGTGGCGTGCGGTTTCGCGTGCCCTCACCCCAACCCTCTCCCGCAAGCGGGAGAGGGGGCTAGCTTGCGCGGACGGGTTTTTCTCTCGCTTGGGGAGAGGGGGCTAGCTTGCGCGGATGGGTCTTTTCTCCCGCTTGCGGAAGAGCGGGCAGGCTGGCCCCGTCCCGCAAAAAACAGAACGCCGCCCGAGGGCGGCGTCCGGCGAAGCGGGCGATGCGGCGTGCAGGGCGCGCCGCATCAGCGGTCATCAGGCCGCGGCGTCCTTCAGCTTCTTCAGCGGACGGACCTTGACCTTCACCGAGGCCGGCTTGGCAGCGAACCACTGCTCTTCCTTGGTGAACGGGTTGATGCCCTTGCGCTTGGGCTTGGCCGGAACGTTGACGGCGGTGATCTTCAGCAGGCCCGGCAGGGTGAACGCGCCGGCGCCCTTCTTGTTGATCGAGGCGTGCACGGCGCCTTCCAGGGCGGCGAGCACCGCGCGCACGTCCTTGGCGACCACGCCGGTGGACTCGGCGAGGTGGGCGACCAGGCCCGACTTGCTCAGCACTTCCTTGATCGGCTTCGGAGCGGCCGACTTGGCGGCGGCCTTCGGCGCAGCCTTCTTCTTTGCAGCGGTTTTCTTGGTAGCCATAGTGTTTTCCGGTAGTACTCGTTGGATGGATGGGTTGCCTGGATAACCCCTCGGCAAGCGGAATGTAGGGCAAGCCCGACGCGCCGCCAAGAGTCTGCGCGGCAAATAGTGCCTGTTTTTCAGTCGCGCGGCGGCAGCGGCGACGAACGGCGCGGGCGAAACCCGCGCCCAGCCGGGTATTCGGCCGCCCCGGCGCGCGCGCGCAGGCCGCCGCCGGATCGGCGCAAATCGCTTTAAAACAAGGCCTTCGGCGGATTTCCTGCGGCGCCGCAGCGAACCGCCGCGCGGCCGCGGCGATGGCGCCCGGCGCGCGCGCCGCCGGCGCCCGCCGCCGCGCGGCATTCAGTCGCCGTGCGGGCGCGCGGCCGCACCGGCACATTGGCCCGGCTCAGCCGCGGTGCGCCAGCGCGAGGTACTCGGCCGACTGCATCTCGATCAGGCGCGAAGCGGTGCGCTCGAAGGCGCCGGCCAGGCGCTGGCCGCGGTACAGCCCGGTCGGCGCGTCGGCAGCGGTGCACACCAGGTTGACGTGGCGGTCGTAGAACTCATCGATCAGGTTGATGAAGCGCCGCGCCGGGTCGTCGTCCACCCCGCCCTGGAAGGCGGGGATGCCGCCGAGCAGGACGGTGTGGAACTCGGTGGCGATCTCGATGTAGTCGCTGGCCGCGCGCGGGCCTTCGCACAGGGCGGCGAAGTCGAACCAGGCGTGGCCGTCGGCCAGGGCGCGCACGGGGATGTCGCGGCCGTCGATGCGCAGCGGGCCCTGCTCGGGCGCGCAACCGGCGGCCAGTTCCTTCCAGCGCCCGGCCAGCCAGGCCTCGGCGCCGGCGTCCAGCGGCGCGCGGTACACCGGCGAGCGGATCAGCGCGCGCAGGCGGTAGTCCTGGGCGCTGTCCAGCAGCAGGACCTCGCAATGGCGCTGGATCTGCTCGATGGCCGGCTTGAAGCGATCGCGCTGCAGGCCGTCGGCGTAGAGGTTGGGCGGGTCGATATTGGAGGTGGTGACCAGGGTCACGCCCTCGGCGAACAGCCGCTCCAGCAGCCGTCCCAGCAGCATGGCGTCGCCGATGTCGATGACGAAGAACTCGTCCAGCACCAGCACGCGCAGGTTCTCGCGCCATTCCCGCGCGATCCGCGCCAGGGGGTCGGCTTGGCCGGCGTGGCTGCGCAATTGGGCGTGGACCTCGCGCATGAAACGGTGGAAATGGGTGCGCCGCTTCTCGGCGATCGGCAGTTGTTCGTAGAACAGGTCGATCAGGAAGGTCTTGCCGCGGCCCACGCCGCCCCACAGGTACAGCCCGTGCACACCCTCGCGCGGCTTGCCGCGCAAGCGGTCGAACAGGCCCTGGGCGGGCGGATCGAGCACGCCGGCGTGGATGCGGTCGAGCTGCTCCAGCGCCGGCCGCTGGGCGGGGTCCTCGCTCCAGTCGCCGCGGGCGACGCCTGCGGCATAGGCCTGCGAGGGCGTCTGCGCGCTCACGGACGCTGCCACAGGCGGCCGCCGGCCGACATCAACCGCACCGGCGGCTGTTCCTCGTATTCGCCCAGCCAGGCCTGCAAGGTCGCCGGCAGCTTGGCGCGCCATTCGGGCGCGTTGCTGTAGTAGCGGATCTCCGGGCGGCCGCGCGCATCCTGATCGCGCAGCGCGACCCAGACGCGGCCGTCGCCGGCCTGCATCAGCGCCGCGCGCATGTTCGCCGCCAGCCCGCGCACGTAGCCGTCGATCAGCTGCGCGCCCAGGCCGTCGCGGTCGGGGTTGGTTTCGTACACGTCCAGGCGTGCCTGCAGTGCGGCGTAGTCCTCGCCGAGCAGGCGGCGCAGGGCTTCGTCGGCGGCCGGGGTGGCCACCACGCCCAGGTCGAGCAGGTTGCGCTGCGGCGGCGCCACCGCAGCCGGTTCGCCGGGCAGGTAGCGGCCGCGGTAGTGGACGCCGCCGGCGGCGCCGCAGTCGCTGCCGGAGTGGCGCTGTTCGATCTGGAGCTGGCGATGGACGCGGTGCAGGGTCAGGCCGCACTTGGGGTCCACGCCGCTGGCCGCGTTTTCGCTGCCCAGGAACAACAGTTCGTCGTCGTTGACGCGGCGCGCGATGCCCTCGATGCCGTCGAGCGTGGCGCCGGCGGAGAGCGCGAGCTCCAGGCGGTAGCGGTCGCCGCCTTCGGGGGTGAGGCTCAAGGTGGCATCGCCGTCGCTGCGGGTCCACGGGCCCGCCCAGTCGAAGCGGCCGCCGGTCGCGGTGGCGCCCAGTTCGGTCAGGCGATCGACATAGGCCTGGCGCAGGCACGGCACTTGGCCGTCGCAGCGGTCGCGCGCCTTCAGCCAGGCTTGCTGGTCTTTCTTCAACTCGCCGCCGTAGCGGCTGGCCTTGAGCGCTCGCGGCCAGACCTGGGCCAGTTCGGCGTCGCGCCGGACCAGCACCGGGTCGGCGCAGATGGCGCGTTCGTTCTTGCTGGCGGCCTTGGCGCAGTCGATGCCGGCGCGGCCGGCCGCTGCCGAGGGCAGGGCCAGCGCGGACAACAGGACGCAGGCGGACGACAGCGCAAGGCGCAGGGCGGGGTGCATCGGGGACGATCCTTGTCTCAGGCCGGGTCCGGCGTGGCTTCCGGCGGCAGGTGGGGACGCACGCTGTGCTTGATCGCGCCGCGCAGGTCGATCAGGCGGCGGTGGAAGAAATGCCCGGTCTCGGGCATGCGCACCAGTTCCGGCGGCTGGCGCAGGCTTTCGATCCAGGCATAGACCGCCTGCGGATCGACGATCTCGTCGGACTCGCCCTGGATCACGATCCACGGATAGCCGCTGGGCGGGGCGATGCGGTCGAAATCCCAGCGCCCGGCCGGCGGCGCGATCGACAGCAGCAGCCGCGGTTGCAGCTCGTCGGCCATGCGCAGCGAGACGTAGGCGCCGAAGCTGAAACCGGCCAGCCACAGCTGCGCGTCGGGACGGGCCGCGCGCACCCAGGCGGCGACCGCGCGCAGGTCTTCGCACTCGCCTTCGCCCTGGTCGAACTCGCCGGCCGAGGCGCCGACGCCGCGGAAATTGAAGCGCACCGTGGCCGCGCCGGACTCGCGCAGCGCGCGCGCGGCCATGGTCACGACCTTGTTGTGCATGGTGCCGCCCTCGGTGGGCAGCGGATGGCAGACGATGGCCACCACCGGCCGCGGCGCACCTTCGGCGGCCTCGACGATGGCTTCCAGCGCGCCGGCCGGACCGGGCAGCTCCAGCGTCGCCGAGGCATCGCGGGGAAAAGCGGGGAGGTTCATGGCGCTCATGATACGGGGCCGGGTGCGCGGGGTGTTACGCGAGCGTCTAGGCGGGGCGGTTGCCTGGGCGGGCGCTGTGCGCAGTGGCGTTCGCCGGTGCGGGCGCGGGCCTGCCCGGGAGCAGGTTGTCGTGAGCAAAGCGGTTGCGGGGACCGCGGCTTGCGCCGCTCCTGCGGAGGCAGGCATGCAAGCGCCTGTCGGGACGGGCGTGGCAGGCTCAAGGCCCGGCCTGGCGGGTTGTCGCGCGGGTTCAGCGCCCTGAGCTGGGCACCACTGCGCGGGCCGGTCCGGCGCGCGTCGGCTGCTGCGGCGGCCGCCTCCGCCCGCTGGCCGGAGTCCGTTGGCCCTGGCAGCCGCCAGTGACTCCCGAGGCCCGGCAGACGAAAAGGCCGGCGCTAGCGCGCCGGCCGGGTTCGGTCGTTGCCTTGAGTGATCGCGCGGCGAGGCCGCGGCCGCCTCACTCCGACGCCGACTCCTCGCTCGCCGCAGACCGGCGGCGGCGGGACGACGGCTCGCCGCGGCGCGCATCGATGCGGCGCGCGCTGCCCTCGATCGGCTCGCCCTCGGCTTGCTGGCGCGCCTTGCGCCGAGCCGCGGCGTACCACAACAAGCCCGCACCCGCGACCGCAGCCACCGCGATCACCGGATTGCGGCGGATGAAACCGCCCGCGGTGCGCGCACCCGTCTTCAACGCCCCGATCTTGGCGCCCGTTTCCAGCCACTGCCCGGCCTTGGGCACCGCCCGGCGGACGTTATCGCTGACCGCACTGACCAACTCCAACGCGCGATCAGGCAGAGAATCGAACTTGCTCATCGTGTCGTTCCTGGACAAGGAGAAACGGAGTCTAGTGTCGGGGTGTGCACGTTGAAAGGGTGTGAGGGGCGGGGATTGGGGATTGGAGATTCGGGATTGGTTAAAGCAACGGCAAAAGCCGGTGCGGCTTTCGCTAATCCCGAATCCCCAATCCCGAATCCCGGCTCCTAAGCCAATCCCGAATCCCGAATCCCCAATCACCGCCTCTTGGCCCTATGCGTAGCCACCGCCGACCACGGGTCGTCGGGCCAGGGGTGCCTGGGGTAGCGGCCTTTCATTTCTTTCTTCACTTCGGGGTAGGTGCGTTCCCAGAAGCCGCGCAGGTCTTGGGTGACTTGCAGGGGCCGGCCGGCGGGGGAGAGCAGGTGCAGGGTCAGGGGGATGCGGCCGTCGGCGATGCGCGGGGTGTCGGCCAGGCCGAACAGTTCCTGCAGCTTCACCGCCAGGATCGGGGACTGGGGCGCGCCGCGGCCGTCGTCGGCGTGGTCGTCGTAGCCGTACTGGATGCCGCGTTCCAGGCCGGAGGGCACCAGGATGCGGGTCGGGGCCAGGCTGTCCAGGCGGCTGCGCCAGCTCCAGTCCACCAGCCCGCGCAGGGCGTCGGCGAAGCTGGCTTCGTCCAGGGCGTCCAGGCGGGTCTTGCCGCTGAGCGCGGGCTTGAGCCAACCGTCCAGGTCTGCCGACAGGGCGGCGTCGGAGAGCTCGGGCAGGGCGTGCTCGCCTTGGGACAGTTCGGGCATCCAGGCGCGCAGGCAGCGCACGCGCGCGCGCCATTGGCGCAGGCCGTCGGTCCAGGGCAGGGCGTCCAGGCCGAGCTGGCGCACGGCATCGACCAGGGCGTCGGCGTAGCGGGCCGGGTCGGGCCGCGCCAACGGCCGGCTGTCGAGCACGATGCGGTCGTAGCGGCGTTCGCGCACCGCGGCGATCGCGCGCGCCTGGGCGTCCCAGACCACTCGGTCCTCGCTGGTGAAGCGCTGCGGGAACTCGCGTTCCAGCCGCGCTGGGTCCAACGGTGCGGCCCGCAGGATGCGCGCGTCGCGCGGGTCGTCGCGCAGTTCGCTGATCGCCAGCCAGGGTTCGCCGTAGACCGCGCTGTCGTCGAACAGGCGCGCGCTGCGGCCGTTGGCGAGTTGGTAGCGGTAGGCATCGCTGGGATGCTGGCGGGCGATGCGGTCGGGGAAGGCGTGCAGCAGCAGGTCGCCGAGCGCATGCGCCGGGACCGAGGACGGCGCCGCGGTGTCCACGCGCAGGCGCTTGCGCCATTGGCGCGCGGCTTGGTCCAGCGCGGCCAGGGCCGAGCGCGAGGCCTCGCCTGGGCTGCGGCCGGCGCGGAATGCGGCCAGTGCCTGCCAGCGCGCGTGCAGCGCGTCGCCGCCGCTGCGCAGGGGATCGCGCGCTTCCAGCAGCGCGGCCAGATCGCAGGCCAGGGCGCGCTCGTGCGCCTGGCTGGGCGCCAGCAGCATCGCCGCCAAGCGCGGATGCGTGCCCAGCGCCAGTACGCGCCGGCCGAAGGCGGTGATCGCCGACTGGCCGCCGGCGCTGGGCGCCAGCGCGCCCAGGCGCAGCAGCAATTCGCGCGCGGCCGCCAGCGCGCCGCCGGGGGGCGGGTCCAGGAAGCGCAGCCCGGCATCGCCCCAGGCGGCCAGCTCCAGTGCCAGTCCGGCCAGTTCGACCTGGACGATCTCGGCGCGGCGCTGCGGCTCCAGGCGCTGGGATTCGGGCCACAAGCGATAGGCCCAGCCTTCGGCGACACGGCCGGCGCGGCCGGCGCGCTGGTCGGCCGAGGCCTGCGCGATGGCGACCACGTCCAGGCGAGCGAAGCCGCTGTTGGGGTCGTAGCGCGGCTCGCGCGCCTGGCCGGAGTCGATCACCACGCGCACGCCCGGCAGGGTCACGCTGGATTCGGCCACGTTGGTGGCCAGCACCACCCGGCGGCGGCCGTCCGGATCGGGCTGGAGCACGCGGCTTTGCTGCTCCACCGGCAACTCGCCGTGCAGGGCCAGCACGTCCACGCCGCGCACGGCGTCGCTGGCGGCCAGCGCGGCCTCGGCGCGGGCGATCTCGCGCTGGCCGGGCAGGAAGGCCAGCACGTCGCCGGGATGCGCGGCCAGGGCGTGCTCGACCGCGCGCCGCAGGTGGTGCTCCAGCTTCTCCTCGCGCCGCGCCGGGAAGTGGGCGATATCGACCGGGAAACTGCGCCCGGCGCTGCTCAGGCGCGGCGCGTCGAGGAACTGGGCCAGGCGTTCGCCGTCCAGGGTGGCGGACATGACCACGATGCGCAGGTCTTCGCGCAGCGAGGCCTGCACGTCCAGGGCCAGGGCCAAGCCGAGGTCGGCGGCCAGATGGCGCTCGTGGAACTCGTCGAACACCAGTGCGCCGATGCCCTCCAGGGTCGGGTCGTCCTGGATCATGCGAGTCAGGATGCCTTCGGTGACGACCTCGATCCGGGTCTGCGCGGAGACCTTGTTCTCGAAGCGGATGCGGTAGCCCACGGTCTGCCCGGCGGCCTCGCCGCGCTGGCGGGCCATGAACTGCGCGGCGGCGCGCGCGGCCACGCGGCGCGGCTCCAGCATGAGAATCCTGCGGCCTTGCAGCCACGGCGCGTCCAGCAGCGCCGGCGGCACCTGGGTGGTCTTGCCGGCGCCGGGCGGCGCTTCCAGCACCAGGCGCGGGTGGGCGGCCAGGCTGTCGCGGATCTGCGGCAGCAGCGGATCGATGGGGAAGGCGGGCGTGTTCACCCGCGCAAGGATACGGACCGG
>CBIFVU010000082.1:0-14153 GCA_966185905.1 uncultured Lysobacter sp. | reverse complement strand
TCGCCGGTGCGGTCGCGGAAGGTGATGCCGGTGGTGTCGTGGATCACGTAGGGCCAGCCGTCCTGGTGGCCGACCACCATCATCACGTGGCCGGGGATGTAGATCAGGTCGCCCACCTCCAGGGTCTTGACGATGGACAGGCGCTGCGCGTGGCCCATCGACTCGTCCAGGGCGATGCGGTTGTAAGCCGGGCTGACCGCCTGGTCGCGGGTGTTGCGGGGCAGGTCCACGCCGAAGCTGCGGTAGATCTCCGAGACGAAGCCGCTGCAGTCGCGGGTGTTGTAGGAGTGGCCCCAGCCGTAGCGTTCGCCGAAGAACTTGAAGCCCTGGCGGACCAGGTTGGCACGGGTCAGCGGCAGGTAGTCGGCGGAGGTGTCGGCGATGCGCGGCAACAGCGCCGGCGAGAAGCGCAACCGGCCTTCGCCGTCGCGATAGGGCAGCTCGACCACGTGCGAGGCGTAGTGGTGCTGGCCGTTGACCGCCTCGGCGGCCGGCCAGTCGGCGCGCCAGGGCACGCGCACGCCCATCTCCAGTTGCACGTCCGACACACCGGGTTGCTCGGGCGTGTGCACGCTGCGCGCGGTCGCGCCGGTGACCACGCGATAGGGCGTCTTGCGGGTGTAGGCGAAGATCGCCGCCTTCTCGCCTTCGGCGATGCGGTCTTTTTCCACCCAGGCCGCGTACAGCGGACTGACCACGAACCAATAGCGGCCGTCGCGGCTGGCGTGGACGATGGCCACCGGCGTACCGGGGAACAGCGCGCTTTCCTGGAAACGATCGATGTCGGTATCGCCGCGCGTGCTGAACACGCGCAGGCGGGTGGGGAAGGTGCGCAGGTCGGCGCGCCGTACCACCATGCCGTAGCGGGTGGGTTGGCGCTCGGCCACCGCGTCCAGGGCGAGATCGTCCTGCAGGCCTTGCAGGGTAGCGGCGGGGATGGCTTCGCCGCGTTCGTCGTAGAGGGTTTCATCGCGCGGCTGGGACAGCGCCTCGATCCAGCCGCGCACCTGGCCCCGCGATAGCTGCGAGGGCAGGCCTTCGATGTCGTGCACCGACCGATCGCGCTCGCGCAGGCGACGGTTCTGCGCGTCGATCGCGCGGCGGTCGAGGATGATCTCGTCGGGCTGGGCCAGTTGGCCGATCCAGTAGTCGGCGTTCAATTGCCTCTCCTCGATGCCGATCACGCCGGTGGCCGCCTCGTGCACCGGCGCGGCCGGCGTCGCTGCGGCCGCCGGCAAGCTCCAGGCCACGGCCAAGGCCAGCGCGGCCAGGCGCGCGCGGCCGCGACGGAAGGGAACAACGCAACGATGATGGGTCGAGCCGCTGGGCATGGCGTCGTGCTCCGGGGCGTCGCGGCCGGGCCGCGCGCCGTCACTGGCCCGATGCCGGCATTCCGGCATCGCCCCGCCTCGCCGGGCGGCCGAGAGCGGGTTGAATCGGAGAATACATGCTTCCTTATGGAATCCCATAGGGAATATTTTATTGACCGGGTGACAGGCTCATGTTACACAGCCATGAATCGATGGCCCCGCGTGGGTGACACCAGGTATGGATCCCGTGACTGACCTGCTGTTTATCGCTCCCCGCGCGCGGGCCATCGTCCCGCCCGCGGCGCGGTGGCGCGCGAGCGGATTGGCCTTGGGCCTGGCCTTCGCCTTGCCGGCCTTGCCGCTGGCTTGGGCCGCGCCGACGGGCGCGCCGGCGACGTTCGCTGCGACGGCCGGTGCCGCGCAAAGCGCCGACCCGGGCTTGGCCGCGATCGTGGCCTTGGTCGACCAGGGCCGCTTCGCCCAGGCCGAGACCCGCATCGCGGCGGCGCTGGCCGAGCACGGCATCGAACCCGCCCGCGCCAACGCCATCGCGTTCGAGCGCGAACGCATGCGCCGCATCCGCCTGGATTTCAGCCTCGACCGCGCCCAGGCCGAGGCGCGGGTGCGGGCCCAGATCCCGGACCTGAGGCCTGGGGAATTCGAGGGCTGGGACCGCGCCGGCTTGCTCGAATCCATGCGCATCGACGGCCAGTTGCGGTATTTCCAGCGCGCACCGTCCAACTTGTTCCGGCTCAGCCCGCAGGCGCTGGCGCGGCGGCGCCCCGATGCCAAACCCTTGAGCGCCGGGCCGATGGAAACGCTCAACGCGCACCATCGCGAAGTGCTCGACTCGGTGGCCGAGCGCGGCGGCAGTTCCGGCGCTCCGCGCCGGGTCCGCATCACCCAATCGCTGACAGTGAAGGCCGATGCGGTGCCGGCGGGCAAGACCGTGCGCGCCTGGCTGCCGTACCCGCAGGAATACAAGGGCCAGCAAGAGCGGATCGAGCTGCTGTCCAGCCAGCCGGCGCAGCACCGCATCGCTCCGGCCGACACCGCCCAGCGCACGGTCTATTTCGAGCGCAGCGCGCGCGCTGGCGAGCCCACCCGCTTCGAGGTCAGCTACGAGCTGACCGTGTATGGCCGTCATGTCCGCATCGATCCGGAAAACGTGGACATGGCCTACCTGCCCGAGGAAGACACCCGCGACTATCTGGGCGAGCGGCCGCCGCACATCGTGTTCACGCCGGCGCTGCGCGAGTTCTCGCGCAAGGCCGTGGGCAGCGAGACCAACCCTTACCGCATCGCGCAGAAGCTCTACGCCGCGGTCGACCGCATTCCCTGGGCCGGCGCGCGCGAGTATTCGACGATTTCCAATATTTCCGACTATGCCCTGCGTGCCGGCCACGCCGACTGCGGCCAGCAGACGCTGCTGCTGATGGCCTTGCTGCGCCTGAACGGCATCCCGGCGCGCTGGCAGTCCGGCTGGGTGTTCGGCGATGACGGCTACACCAACATGCACGACTGGGGCTGGCTGTACCTGCCGCCCTACGGCTGGATGCCGATGGACGTGACCACCGGCCGGCTGGAGTCGCCCGAGCCGCGGCTGGCCGGCTTCTACTTCGGCGGGCTGGACGCCTACCGCATCGCCTACAACGACGATTACAGCCGGCCGCTGGTGCCGGCCAAGCAGCACGAACGCTCCGAAACGGTGGATTCGCAACGGGGCGAGGTCGAATGGGAAGGGGGCAATCTCTATTTCGACCAGTGGGACTACGACTACCGGGCACAGGTACTGCCCGCGCCGGGATGAGGCGCGGCCGCCGGCTCGGATTCCAACCATTCTGGGGAGGGTGTGGGGCATGAAAGGCAAGAGCGTTCGCAAGTCCGGACTGTGCATGGCGATGGGGGTCTGCCTTGCCTCGATGGCGCTGCCGGCATTGGCGGCCAATACCGACGGCTCGCTCGCCGGCCGGGCCGCAGCCGGGGCGGAGGTGACGGTGCGCAACGCCGACACCGGCCTGACCCGCACCGTGCGCGCCGACGCCAGCGGCAACTACCGCTTCCCGTTCCTGCCCATCGGCACCTACCGCCTGCAGGCGAGCAAGGACGGCCAGCCGGTCGGCGAGCCGGTGGACGTGGTGGTCAGCCTGGGCAACGAGTCCAACATCAACCTCGGCGCGGCCACCGAACTGGCCGCGGTGCAGGTGATCGGCTCGCGCGCGATCTCGCCGGTGGACGTGCGCTCCACCGAGTCGGCCACCAACATCACCAAGGTCGAGCTCGAGCGCGTGCCCATCGGCCGCGACGCCCAGTCGGTGGCGCTGCTGGCGCCGGGCGTGGTCCAGGGCCAATACGGCGGCGCCTCCTTCGGCGGCTCCTCGGTATCGGAGAACACGGTCTACATCAACGGCCTGAACGTCACCGATTTCTACAAGCGGGTGGGCTTCTCCTCGGTGCCGTTCGGCTTCTTCAAGGAGTTCCAGGTCAAGACCGGCGGCTATTCGGTCGAGTTCGGCCGCACCACCGGCGGGGTGATCAACGCGGTCACCCAGTCCGGCGGCAACGAGTTCAAGTACGGCGCCGAGCTGGTGTGGGAGCCGCGTTCGCTGCAATCCGACGGCAAGAACCACTACGACCGCGGCGGCGACCCCTTCCGCGTGGCCAGCAAGGACAAGTACGACCGCACCAACCTCAACGTCTACGCCTCCGGCCCGATCGTCAAGGACAAGCTGTTCTTCTACGCGATGTACGAGTTCCGCGATTATCAGCAGAAGCGGACCAACGACGGCGGCAGCCTGTTCTTCCAGTCCGAGGCCGACAAGGGCTTCTGGGGCACCAAGCTGGACTGGCAGATCAACGATCGCCACCTGCTGGAGTTCCTGGCCTTCTCCGACAAGAACGAAACCACCACCGACAACTACAAGTACGACTTCGCCAGCGGCCGCCGCGGCAACCAGACCAACACCCAGTACAGCGAGGCCGGCGGCACCAACTGGGCGCTGACCTACACCGGCTACCTGACCGAAGCCTTCTCGATGAAGGCCTTGTACGGCCGCAACAAGCGCGACCGCATCGCCAGCAGCCTCAACGACGAGGCCTGCGACGCGGTCCAGGACCGCCGCGTGGCCGGCCTGCCGCAGATCAGTTGCGTAAGCTCGGCCCAGATCGAGAACGGCGCCGACGAACGCGAAGCCGCGCGGCTGGACTTCGAGTGGCAGCTCGGCGATCACCTGCTGCGCTTCGGCGTGGACCGGGAGGTCAATACCTCCGACAACGAAAGCTTCTATCCCGGCCCGACCCGTCGCTTCTACCAGATCTACCCGACCAAGCCCGGGACCGAGCTGGAGAACGGCGGCATCGTTCCGGCGGGCGTCTCGGCCTACGTGCGCGCGCGCCAGCAGGAAGTCACCGGCAGCTTCGAGACGGTCAACTCGGCCTATTACATCGAGGACAACTGGCAGGTCACGCCCGATCTCATGCTCAACGCCGGCCTGCGCGTGGAGGCCTTCGACAACAAGGACGGCCTGGGCAAGACCTACATCAAGATCGACGACATGATCGCCCCGCGCCTGGGCTTCTCCTGGGATTTCCGCGGCGACGGCCGCTCCAAGATATTCGGCAATGTCGGCCGTTACTTCCTGCCCATCGTCAACCAGATCAACGTCAAGCAGGCCGGCGCCTTCCTGGATGAGCGCACCTACTACGCGCTGGCCGGGCTGGAGGCCTTCGAGCGCAACGGCGAGACCTTCTACCGCCCGGTGCTCGGCGCCCAGATCGGTCCGGTCGACAACAGCCAGGGCGACGGCACCGTGCAGGACCAGCGCAGCCGGGTGGACGGCGATATCGACCCGGTCTACCAGGACGAGGCCATCCTCGGCTACCAGGCCATGTTCGGCGAGGCCTGGTCGTGGGGCGTGCGCGGCATCTACCGGCGCCTGCACAACGCCATCGACGACATGGAGGTGACGTCCAACGGCATCCTCTGCGACGGCGAGCCCAGCGGCATCGGCTATGTCATGGGCAACCCCGGCGAGAAGGTCAAGCTGTATACCGACACCAACTGCGACGGGGTCAAGGACGGCTACGTCGACATCGACACCTCGCGCGCCGGCTGGGCGCTGTACGACGGCGAGGGCAACTATGTCGGCGAGCGCGGCTGGGTCAAGCCCAAGCGCACCTACCGCGCGCTGGAGTTCATGCTCGACCGCGCCTGGGACGACAAGTGGGCGTTCAACGCGTCCTACACCTGGTCCAAGAGCGAGGGCAACGCCGAGGGGCCGTCGAACTCGGACTTCGGCTTCGACAACACCGGCCGCACCGAATCCTTCGACGACCCCTTCGTCAACCTCAACGGCACCGGCCCGCTGGCCAACGACCGCCGCCACCAGATCAAGCTGCGCGGCGCCTATGCCATCGACGACCACTGGACCGTGGGCGCCACCTTGAACGCGCAATCCGGGCGTCCGATCAACGCCTTCGGCAAGGGCAACCCGTTCGATCCTACCCTGTACCACAGCTTCTACGTCTGCGTGGACAACTGCACCGCCGAGGATTTCGCCCAGCGCACCTACCAGCTGCGCCCGCGCGGGTCGGGCGGGCGCACGCCCTGGACTTTCGATCTGGGCGCCAGCCTGACCTACCAACGTTCCTTCGGCGAGGCCGACCTGCGGGTCAAGCTGGCGGTCTACAACCTGCTCAATCAGCAGCGCCGGCTGGAAGTGGACGACGAGTACGAAATCGACGTGGGCCAGGTCAACGAGTTCTACGGCCTGGGCACCGGCTACCAGAGCCCACGTTACGCCCAGCTCACCGTTTCGGTGGACTTCTGAAGCCTGCGCGCACCCCGGACCCCTTGGCGGCCCTGGTGAGGCGGGGCCGCCTTTTCTCTGCATCGCGACGCGCGCAAGCCGGCCCGGCACGCCGCGCTGCGTCGTTCCTCGCCGCGGCGCTGGCGGGCGCCCTGTGTGCGCCCGCATGCGCAGGCCCGCCCGGGCCCGGCCCGGGCCCCGCCGCTGCCTCCACAACCGCCGCCGACCCGGCCGCACTCGACCGCCTGCTGGCCCAGGCCCAGGCGCGCTATCGCCTGCCCGGCCTGGCGGTGGCCGTGGTCGAGGACGGCCGCACGGTGTATGCGCGCAGCTTCGGCGAGACCCTCGCCGGCTCCGGCCAGCCCATCGCCGGCGATACCCTGTTCAAGATCGCCTCCAACACCAAGTCCATGACCACCGCGTTGCTGGCGCGGCTGGTCGATGCCGGCCGGCTGCGCTGGGACGACCCGGTGGTCCGCTACCTGCCGGACTTCCGCATGCACGAGGACTGGGTCACCCGGCAGATCCAGGTGCGCGATCTGCTGATCCACAACAGCGGGCTGCGCGCCGGCGCCGGCGACCTGATGCTGTGGCCGGAGCCCAACCACTTCAGCCGCGCCGACGTGATCCACGGCCTGCGTTACCTCAAGCCGGTGCACAGCTTCCGTTCGCGCTACGACTACGACAACTTGCTCTACATCGTCGCCGGCGAGGTCGCCGCCGCCGCGGGCGGCGCGCCCTACGAGGAACTGCTGCGGCGCGAGGTGTTCGCGCCGTTGGGCATGGACGGTTGCCGCATCGGCGCCTGGGACCGCGCCGGCGCCGCTGCGCTGGCCCAGCCGCATGTGCTGCGCGATGGGCGGTTCGTGCCGGTGCGCGAAGACGGCGCGCAGGTCCAGGCCAAGCCGATGGACCCGGCCGGCGGCGTGCGCTGCGGGCTGGACGATATGACGCGCTGGTTGCGCGCCTGGCTCGATCCGGACACCGTGGGCGCCGACGGCCGCCCGTGGCTGTCGCTGCAGCAGCGCGAGCAGGTGTGGCGCGCGCACATGCCGATGAGCGTGAGCGCGCGCCAGCGCGACTGGTCCAATACCCATTTCGCCGCGTATGGCTACGGCTGGCGCTTGAGCGACGCCGACGGCGCGTTCAAGGCCTCCCACACCGGCACCCTGATGGGCATGTATTCGCTGGTGACGCTGCTGCCCGAGCGCAAGGCCGGTTTCGTGGTGTTGATCAACGCCGAGGCCGGCGACGCGCGCAGCGTGCTGGACCAGGTCTTGACCCAGCGCTATACCGCGCCCGGGCGCGGCCGTCCGCTGGCCTGGTATGCCGATGCCATCGAGCGCGAAGCGGCCGCGCCCAGCGCCTCGCGCGCGCCGGACACCGCCTCGCGCCGGCCGGTCGCGCCGGCCGAGCTCGCCGGCCGCCTGGGCCGGTACCGCGACCCTTGGTTCGGCGAGGTCGCGCTGTGCGCACGCGGCGGCGAAGTGGAATTCGCCTCGCGAAAGTCGCCGCTGCTCAGCGGTAAGATCGTCCGGGTCGGCCCGCGCCTGCTGGTCGACTGGGGGAGCGGGGAGGTCGAGGCCGAGGCCTGGATCGATTTCCCCGGCGAGGCCGCGGGGGCGGCCCTGGCGATGAGCAAGGTCGATCCGGATGCCGATTTCAGCTACGACTATGAAGACCTGGCGTTCGCGCGCGTCGGCGATTGCGGTTGAGGCCTGCGCCTTGCTGGTGCTGATCGGCTGCGTCGCGGCGGTGCGCTCGCCGCAGGCGCGGCCCGCGGCGGCCAGCGCCCGTGCGCCGGCCGCGCCTTCCTTGCCGGCATCCGCATCGGCGCCTGCATCGGCGCCGCATGCGGCGCCCGATGCGGCCCAGCCGGCGGTCGCGGCCCTGGCCGCCGACCTCTCCACCGCCGCCGACGCGGCGGCCGCGGGCATGGTCGAGATCCGCCAGTTGGCACCCGACATCGATCTGGACATCCGCTATGCCGGCTCCGACAACTTCGTCGGCCGGCCGGTCGCCGGTTATCGCGCGCCCGCCTGCTATCTGCACCGCGAGGCGGCGCAGGCGTTGGCGCGGGTGGAGCGCGGCCTGCGCGAGCAGGGCCTGCGCCTGCGCCTGTTCGATTGCTACCGGCCGGTGCGCGCGGTGCGCGACTTCGTCGCCTGGGCCGCCGACCTGGACGACCAGGCGACCAAGCCGCGGCATTATCCGGCCCTGGACAAGCGCGCCTTGCTCGGCGATTACATCTCGCCCACCTCCGGCCACAGCCGCGGCGCCACGGTCGACCTGACCCTGCTGGAACGGCGCGGCGCGCGCTGGACGCCGCTGGACATGGGCACCGGCTTCGACTTCTTCGATCCGCTGGCGCATACCGACTCGCCTCGCGCCAGCGTGGCCCAGCGCAGCCATCGCGAGCGCTTGCGCGCGGCGATGCAGCGCGAAGGTTTCGAGAATTATCCGATGGAGTGGTGGCACTACAGCTACCGGCCCGAGCCGACGCCGCGCACGGCGTTCGACTTCCCGGTCGAATGAGCCGCGGCCGTCGCGCCGCGATGCGAGGTGGACGATGGACATGAGGCTGGAGGTAAATCCGCGGGCTGCTGCGCCGGGATGCGGGCAGCGAGCGGAATGGCTTCGCGCTTGGGTCCGGGGCGGCCGCGCCGGGCGTTCGCTGCTGTGGCTGGGCGCTTGCCTGGCGTTGTCGGCCTGCGCCAGCGTGCGGCCGCTGGCGCCCGAGCCTGCCGATGCCGGGGCCGATGCGCGGGCTGCGCGCGAGGTGGACGCCTTGCTGACCGATTACCAGGGGCCGGTGCCCGGCGCGAGCGTGCTGGTGCTGCGCGACGGCCGGGCGCTGCTGCGCCGCGGTTACGGCCTGGCGGTGCTGGAGCAGGGCGAAGCGGCCACGCCGGCGACCAATTACCGCCTGGCCTCGGTCAGCAAGCAGTTCACCGCCGCGGCGATCCTGTTGCTGGCCGAGGACGGCCGACTCAGCCTGGACGACCCGCTGCAACGCTGGCTGCCCGGTCTGCCCAAGGCCTCCGAGGCGGTCACCCTGCGCCAATTGCTGAGCCACCAGTCCGGCCTGATCGATTACGAAGACGCGATGCCGCCCAGCTTCGACGACGATGCCCGGCAGATGCGCGACCGCGATGTGCTGGACGTGCTGCGCGGGCAGGACCGCACCTACTTCGCGCCCGGCAGCGGCTATCGCTACAGCAACAGCGGCTATGCGCTGCTGGCGCTGGTGGTCGAGCGCGCTTCCGGGCGAAGGTTCGCATCGTTCCTGCGCGAACGCATCTTCCAGCCCTTGGGCATGGAGGCTACGGTGGCCTACGAGCGCGGACTCTCGCAGGTCGCGCACCGCGCCTATGGCTACAGTCTGGAGGACGGACGCTGGCGCCGCACCGACCAAAGCCCGACCAGCGCAGTGCTGGGCGATGGCGGCATCTATTCCTCGATCGACGACCTGGCCCGCTGGGACGCAGCCCTGTACGACGATCGCCTGCTCAGCGCGGCCTCGCGCCGGCTGGCGTTCGCCGCACACACGTCCACCGACGCGGCCGGGGTGAGCTACGGCTACGGTTGGCGCATCACCGGCGAAACCCTGTGGCATTCCGGCGAGAGCATCGGCTTCCGCAACGTGATCGTGCGTTGGCCGCAGCGGCGCTTGACCGTGGTGATGTTGAGCAATCGCAACGACCCCGAGCCCTACCGCACGGCGTTGAAGATCGGCGCCTTGTACCTGCCGCCCGCGGCGCGATAACGGGCCCTCCACGGCCGGGCCTCTCCGGGGCCGCGGCTTTGCATGGCGGCGCGCTGGCGGGCGGTCCGGGCGGACGCCTGCCTCGCAAGGCGTCTGGGCCATTCGGTCGTGCCTGCGATAGCGGCCATCCAGGTCCATCCGCGTCCTGCCGAGTCCTCCTCCTGGGCACGACGCCCGTGCGGCGGACCGAGAACATCGCCTCCCGGCAGCCCCCCCGGCCGGCGGATTGGCGCGTTCCCTGGAACGCTCCGGTCCAGGTCGCGGAGTCTTTATTGCTTGCTATTGAATCGCGCGCTATGTAAATTTCGCCACATGAACAAGCCCGCCGCCCCTGCCGCCCGTCCTGCCCGCGCCGGCGCACCGGACCGCCCGGGCCTGCTGCTGGACGATCAGCTCTGCTTCGCCCTGTATTCCACCGGGCTGGCGCTCAACAAGGCCTACCGCAAGCCCTTGGCCAAGCTCGGCCTGACCTATCCGCAGTACCTGGTGATGATGGTGTTGTGGGAGCGCGATCGCGTGGCCGTGTCCGACATCGGCCAACGCCTGTTCCTGGATTCGGCGACCCTGACCCCGCTGCTCAAGCGCCTGGAAGCGGCCGGCCTGCTGACCCGCACCCGCGCCGCCCACGACGAGCGCCAGGTGCTGATCGAACTGAGCCCGCAGGGGCGCGCGCTCAAGGCCAAGGCGCGCAGCGTGCCCGGCGAAATCCGCTGCGCCGCGGAGGACTGCTCGCTGGAACAGATCGCCGAACTCAAGCGCCGCCTGGAAACGCTGCGCGCAAGTCTGGTGCGCCACGGCTGAACCCGCTGTCCCGGTCTTTCCCGAACGCTGTCCGCCCATCCGACCGCACGCGATCCATCCGCGGAAGACACCACCCGAACCCACCACCGGATGCCTGCCGTCCGGCCCTCCCCAAGCGCCATCGTCCCCACCCCGGAGCCCTGCCATGTCCCTCGAAAACGTCCTCTACACTGCCCACGCCCATGTCACCGGCGGCCGCGACGGCCGCGCCGTGTCCTCCGACAACGCGCTCGACGTCAAGCTGACCAGCCCGCGCGAACTCGGCGGCGGCGGCGGCGACGGCACCAACCCCGAACAGTTGTTCGCCGCGGGCTACTCGGCCTGCTTCATGGGCGCGCTCAAGTTCGTCGCTGCGCGCGAGAAGATCGCCTTCCCGGCCGATGCGGCCATCGACGGCAGCGTCGGCATCGGTCCGCTGCCCACCGGTTTCGGCATCCAGGCCGAGCTCAAGATCGCCCTGCCGGGCCTGCCGCGCGAACAGGCCCAAGCCTTGATCGAAAAGGCCCATGTGGTGTGTCCGTACTCCAACGCGACCCGCGGCAACATCGACGTGACCTTGACCCTGGTCTGAGCGCGCCGCGGCGCCGCCGCGCGCCGTCGGCCCGGTCCAGGGTTGCCGAACGGCCCGGATGCCTGCGCATCCGGGCCGTTCGCGCATGTGCCGGCAGGCAGCGCAAGCGTGAGCGAAAATAGCCGAGCGCGATCCCCTCGTTCCCTGTGGGAGCGGCGCAAGCCGCGACCCCTGCGCCAACAGCCCGACCGCTCAGAGCGCCCCGTCCTGCCGTCGGCACCGCGCCAGAGCGCCGCACCGGAGCACTGTTGCCCACAACGCACGCGTCCTGCACCCCGCGCCGCGCCACCTCCAGCGTCCATCCCGCGCACCAACCTTGCCACGCGGACAGCCCAAGCGGCAAAGACGCGCGAGCCGGCCTCAAGCATCATCGGCGGGACGATCCATCGCGGTCCTGGCTGCGCCAGCACATCGGCTTCCGTGCGAACGTGTGCATCGAGCCGCAGGGCCGCGATCGCATCGTCCTCGATCGATGCCGCCGGGCGAGAGCCCCCATCGCGACGCCGCGCGGCGTCCGGCGTGCTTCGTCCCGCCTCCGTCCAGGCCGCCCGCTGCGTTTTTGCGCCGCCACGGCCCGCCACGCTCCGCCGTCCGGTCTTTGCCATGCGTCTGCCTGCGCTGTTCTTGTCCGTCCTGTTCGCCAGCGCCGCGCTGGCGCCCATCGCTCGCGCCGAAGGCCGCCAAGCCTGCACCGATGGCCGCACCCGCTTGCCGCCCACGGTCAACCTGCGCCTGGACAACGACCTGTTCGGCGGCCAGGACCAGGGCTACAGCAACGGCGTGCAACTGACCCTGGTCTCGCCCAATCTCAACGACTACACCGACGACCCCTGCCTGCCGCGCTTGGCGCGCTGGATCAACCGCCGCCTCGATGCGTTGCAGCCAGAGGGGTTCGAGCAGCGCAACATGATCGCCACTTTCGCCCAGGGCATCTTCACCCCCACCGACTACAGCCGTCGCGACCTCATCCGCGACGACCGCCCCTATGCCGCCGCGCTGCTGGCCGGCCTGGGCTACAACGCCCGCAACGGCGATCGCCTGCAGACCACGCAGTTGCAGTTCGGCATCGTCGGCCCTTCGGCACTGGGCAAGCAGGTGCAGAACGAAGTGCACAAGCTGCTGGGCGACGAGACCTTCCGCGGCTGGGACAATCAGCTGCACGACGAACCGGTGTTCCGCCTGGTGCACGAACGCATGCGCCGGTATTCGGCCGGCGAGGAGCACAACGGCACTTGGGGCTGGGATGCGATCACCCACTACGGCGGCAGCTTCGGCAACCTGTCCACTTACGCCAACGCTGGCGCCGAGCTGCGCTTCGGGCTGCGGCTGCCGGACGATTTCGGCAGTACGCCGCTGCGCCCAGCCGGCGAGAACACCGCGCCCAATCGCCGCGACAACACCGGCCAGCGGCCGTTCGCCGCGCATGTATTCCTCACCTCCGACCTGCGCTGGGTGCTGCGCGACATCACCCTGGACGGCAATACCTTCCGCCGCAGCCATCGGGTGGACAAGCGGCCCTTCGTCGGCGAGATCGGCTATGGCGTGGCGCTGATGCGCGGGCGCTGGAAGTTCGCCCTGGCGCGCTATCACAGCAGCCGCGAGTTCGAAGGCCAGAAGCAAACGCCGGTGTTCGGCAGCTTCACCGTCAGCCGCGCGTTCTGAGGGCGCCGCCGCGCCGCTGTGCGGCGGCCTTCACTCCAGGCTGATGCCGGCCGCGGCCGGGCTGCGCTCGCGCAGACCGGCGCTGGCCTGCTCCCACCATTGCCGGTGTTCGTCGCTGGCGCAATAGCCGGCGTAGGACACTTCGGCGATGCTGGCCAGGGAGTAATCGCTGCGCCCTTCGGCCAGCAGCGCCGCCATCGCCCGCAGCAAGGGCAGGGCCGGCACGAGGTCTTCGACGAACAGGAACTGGCCGGACTGGTTCACTTCCAGGAAATGCGCTTGGCCGTCCTCATCGATCGCCAGATCGATGCAGCCGAACACCAGTCCCAGCTCGCGCATCAGGGCCGCCAGGCGCGCCTGGTCGGCGGCGGACAGCTCCGCCGGCTCGGCGCGCAGGCCGCCGGGACTGGCCTGGCGCGCGCGCCAATCCACCACGCCGTCCTGGCGCGGCGCATGCAGGCGCGCCGCGAAGAAACGGTCGCCGATCGCGGTCACGCGCAGGTCGCAGCGCTTGTCGACATAGGCTTGGTAGATGCCGGGGCATTGCCGCAGCGAGCGCTCGTCTTCGAGCATCGAGGGTTCCAGCAGTCGCGCGTAAGTGCTGAACATGCGCCCGCTGTCGGCGTCCTGCCAGGTATGGGTGAGGAAGGGCTTGTACACCACCCGGCCGTGGCGGGCCAGGAAGCGGCGGATCTCGTCGGGATCGTGCGAGACCAGGGTGGCCGGGAAGCGCAGGCCGCAACGGTGGGCGGCGCGCAACTGCACCAGCTTGTTCTCGGCCAGGGCGGCCGCATTGGGCCGGTTGACCCACAAGCGTTGCGCGCCGTGGTCCTCCAGTGCGTGCAGGTTGCGCAGGAAGCGGCGCCATTCGCCGCGCAGGAACGGCGCATCGCCCGGATGCGACTGCGGGAAGTGTTCCGGATCGCGCGGGCGCCGGTACCAGACGGTGCCGATGCCGGCATCGCCGAGGCCGCCTTCGATGCGCAGGCCGGACTCGGGCGTGCAGTGCAGCGAGGACGGTGCCCAGCCTTCGGCCTCCATGGAGTCGGCCAGCGAGCCGGCCCACAGTGCATCCAGCCCGCTGGCGCGCAGCGCCCAGCGCAGGGCCGAGGCATGGATGTCGTGGGCCAGCGAGGACAGGATCAGGGGGCGGGGGCTGGCGGGCATCGGAGCAGGGGCTTGGGCTGCGAGTCAGGAGTTGGGAGCTGGGAGTTGGGAGTTTGCGGTGGGGCGGT
>CBIFVU010000081.1:0-14234 GCA_966185905.1 uncultured Lysobacter sp. | reverse complement strand
CCTGCGCCGACCGCCTGGCCCGCGCCGGCATCCAGGCGGTGGTGTTCGACCGCTACGAGCATATCGGCGGCCTGCTGCATTTCGGCATTCCCAGCTTCAAGCTGGAAAAGTCGGTGATGGCGCAGCGGCGCGAGGTGTTGGAAGGCATGGGCGTGCAGTTCCGCCTCGGCGTCGAGATCGGGCGCGACCTCGGCCTGGACAGCCTGCTCGCCGAGTACGACGCAGTGTTCCTCGGCCTGGGCACCTACCGCTATACCGATGGCGGCCTGCCCGGACAGGATCTGCGCCAAGTGCTGCCGGCGCTGCCGTTCCTGGTCCAGAACGGGCGCCTGGTGCAGGGCGACGGCGCGCGCTCGACGCCGATCGCCGGCTGGGAGGACCGCCTCGAACTGCCGGACCTGCGCGGCCAGCGAGTGATCGTGCTCGGCGGCGGCGACACCGGCATGGACTGCGTGCGCAGCGCGGTGCGGCTGGGCGCGGCGCAGGTGAGCTGCGTGTACCGGCGCGACGAGGCCAACATGCCTGGCTCGGCGCGCGAAGTGGCCAATGCCCGCGAGGAAGGCGTGCGCTTCCTGTTCAACCGGCAGCCGCTGGAGCTGCTGGGCGAGGACGGCGCCGTGCGCGCCGTGCGGGTGGCCGAGACCCGCCTGGGCGCGCCGGACGCGCGCGGCCGCCAGCGCGCGGAAGCAGTGGACGGCAGCGAGGAAATCCTGGACGCCGATGTGGTGGTGATCGCCTTCGGCTTCCAGCCCGATCCTCCGGCCTGGCTGGCGCAACAGGGCATCGAGGTGGCCGACAACGGCCGCATCCGGGTGCTGGCGAGCAACGAGGGCTGCGCGACGCGGCGCCGGGCCGCGGCCGGGCTGCCCTACCAGACCACGAATCCGCGGGTCTTCGCCGGCGGCGACGCGGTGCGCGGCGCCGACCTGGTGGTCACCGCCGCGTTCGAGGGCCGCGAGGCCGCGGCGGGGATCGTCTCGCTGTTGCGCGAACGCGCGCCGCTGGCGGCGACGCGGGACGAGAAGCGGGCCCGGACGGGCTGAGCGGGCGACGGCCGAGACGCGGCATGGCGCACTCGTGCCGTCTCGCCGTCTCCGCACCGCCTCCAGAGCGCCATCCCCGCGAACACGGGAATCCAGAGACTTCAGCGTCGTGCCTCGGCGAGACCCGGGAGTCGCGCCTTGGCGAGGATGACGGCTTTGCCGTGTACGCAGATTGAGGCGCGAGATTCAGTTTCGTGCCGGGGGCTTCAGCCCCGACACTGTCCGTCCCGATCGCGGCGATCTGCCGGCCTCCCGGGCTCGCCCCGGCCCGGCGCGCTCAGCGCCCCGGGCCGACGTCGATGAAGCGCAGGAACTCGGCGCGGGTGCGCGCGTCGTCGCGGAACATGCCCAGCATCTTCGAGGTGATCATGCTGACCCCGCGCTTGTGCACGCCGCGGGTGGTCATGCACTCGTGCGCGCCCTCGATCACCACGCCCACGCCCAACGGCTGCAACACATCCTGGATCGACTGGGCGATCTGCGCGGTCATCTTCTCCTGCACCTGGAAGCGGCGCGCATAGGTCTCCACCACCCGCGCCAGCTTGCTGATGCCCACCACCTTGCCATTGGGCAGGTAGCCGACATGGGCCTTGCCGATGATCGGCGCCATGTGGTGCTCGCAGTGGCTCTCGAACTCGATGTCGCGCAGCACGATCATCTCGTCGTAGCCGGCGACCTCCTCGAAGGTGCGCGCCAGGTACTCGCGCGGATCGTCGGTGTAGCCGCTGAACCAATCGCCATAGGCCTCGACCACGCGCTTGGGCGTGTCCAGCAGGCCTTCGCGGCCGGGGTCTTCGCCGGCCCAGGCCAGCAGGGTGCGGACCGCAGCCTCGGCCTGTTCGCGGTTGGGCTTGTTCGGGGTGTCGGCCATGGTCCGGCCTCGTACGGGGGGAAGCGCATGCTACCAAGCCGGCCGCGGCGATGGGACCGCGCCGGCCCGGCCGGACAGGAGCGGCAACGCCGGCGGTCCCCGGACCGGGTCGGAGAGCGGGCAAAAAAAAGGTCGCCCCGCGGAGGGCGACCAGTCGGCTCCCCGGGGGAGAGAGGTCCGGGGAGCAGGCCGATGCAGCGCTTGTCAGCGCATCGGCCGATCGGGCGCGTGGAACAAGTTGCGCTCGATGTGGTGCCAACCATCGCGCACCGCCTCGCGCGCTTCGGTCCAGGGCAGCCGCGAGGCATCGCGGCACAGGTCCCAATCGCGCGCCAACTCGGGCTCGACCTCCTCGAAACGGCGGCCGCCGCAATGCAGGAAGCGGTCGTAGCCATATCGGTAAGCCGGCTCGTAATCGGGCCATTCGCGTCCTGCGCTGTAGTACGGGGCGAAACGGAACTCGCGATGGAAATGCTCGCGGTACTCGCCCAGGCCGATCGCCTCGGCGACCTCCTTTTCGTCGTGATGTGCCATCTGCCGCGCGCCTGACTCCATGGGGCCCAAGCTAGGCCCTGGCGGATGCAATGCAGGTGAAGAAGCGGCGGCGGAGGCGGCTCGTTCAGCGATCCGCTCAGCCCCGTCACGACGGCGTGAGGACGGCCGGGCGCGCGGGCCGGTCCGGGGGCGCCGGCTACTGCGGCGGCAGGGTCACGGCCACGTCGCGGCCGCCGCTCTGGGCCACGCTGACCGCGCTGTGGCCGGCGGCCGCCGCGCTGCGCAGGGCCAGGCGCACGCGCTCGAACAACTGCGGCACCTGCTCGCCGCGCTGGGACATGGCCAGGCCGATGCTCACGCTGATGGCGATCTCGTGGCCGTCGATGCGGAACGGCCGCTGGGCGAAGGTGTCGGCGATGCGCCTTGCGAGCAACTCGCACTCCACCCGTTCGCACTCGCTGACGATGCCGAAGCAGTCGCCGTCCATGCGCGCGATGGTGTCGTCCGGCCGCAGGATCCCGCGCATGCGCGCGAGCGCCTGCTGCAGCAGCGCATCGCCGACGGCGCGGCCGTAGCGGACGTTGATCGCGGAGAATCCGTCCAGGTCCACCAGCAGCAGGCCATAGGCGTTGACATTGAGGCTGCCCGGCGAGGACCAGGCTTGCAGCATCTGCTCCAGCACCTGGGCGTTGAGCGCGCCGGTCAGCGGATCGCGCTCGACCGATTGCCGGGTCAGCAGCAGGATGCGATGGCGATTGGCTGCGTGCTGGCTGAGCGCCAGCGCCAGCACCGCCGCTTCCAGCACCGCGGTCAGGGCCAGGCCGCGCTCGGCCCATTCGGCATCCTGCAGGCCCAAGGCATTGGCGGCGAACGCTGCGGCGAACACCAGCATCGGCGTCCAGCCCAACAGGTAATAGCCTGCGTAAGGCGCGCCCTTGCGCCAGGCCACCACCGCGATCACCAGCAGCAGCGGCACCCCCAGCAGCAACAGCAGGTTGCCGCCGATGTACCACCAGCCGTAGGCGTGCTCGCGCAGCACCAGCAACACCGCCAGCCACAGGATGTTGGCCCACTGCACGATCCGCAGCACCCAACTGGTGCGCGGCATCAAGCGCGGCAGGTCGAGGAAGCGCAGGCTGAAGCCGAGCTGGAAGATCGTCGCCAGCGTGGCCAGCGCCCACCCGACCCCGGGCTCGCTGCCGAGCCCGGACAGCCCCCACATCTCCGAGGCGTCGCCGGACAACACCAACAGATAGGTCGCCATGCAGGTCAGGAAGGCCGCATAGCCCAGGTAGACCGAGTCGCGGAAGGCGACCCAGACCCCGACCATGGCCACCGCCATCAGCATCATCGCGGTGAAGGCCGCGGCCATGAAGCGCGCATCGCTGCGTTCCTGCCGCGCGATCTCGGGCACGCTGGCGAAGGACAGCCGGATCTCGCTCATCGCCGCGCGGCCGCGCACGCGCAGATAGGCCACCGACGACGGCGGCCAACCGTTGGGCAATGGCAAGACCCAGCCGCGGCGCATCAAGGCCAGCCCGCCGTGCTCGGCGTCCTCGACCTCGCGCGCCCCGGCCCCGGGCGGGTAATACAACAGCGGCCCCATCGCCGGCGAACCGCGCAAGATCAGCAACTGGCCATCGCGCGGGTCGATGTCGCGGCGGCTGCTCAGGCGCAGCCAATAGCCCTCGGCCCGGCGCGGCAGGCTGAAGCGGATCACATCGCCCGGCTGCTCGGCCACCAGCGTGCGATACACCGGCGCGCCCACCGGCGGCGCCTGCAGGTCGGTGTCGGTCAACAGCACATCGACCTTCAGCGCCTGCGCATGGAGGGGCAGGCAGGCGCAGGCCAACGCGATCAACAGCGCCCATAGCCCGATGCGCATGCTTTTGGCCCCCCTTGGGGTGGTGCTTGAACGGTGGAGTCTAGCGGGTGGAGCGGGGATTCGGGATTGGGGATTCGGGATTGGTTGGAGCGGGGGCGCGGCGATCGGGGCCGTCGGCGCCGGCAAGCGCACTGCGGAACCAGGGCTGTGCCGGGAAAATCAGCACCCCACGCCTCCGCCCTGCCAATCCCGAACCAAAAAAAGACCGACGGTGGCTGCGGCGGGCGAGAGGGGGAGGGGCGCGCCGCAGCCAGGATCCGTCGGTCTGGAAAGCTGGGATTGGGGATTCGGGATTCGGGATTGGTCAGGGTGGGAGACGGGGTAGTCGGAGGCTATGGGCTCTGGAACTAGCCAGAAGTAGCGGGAGCTGGGCGTGGCTGGGGTTCGAGATCGTGACGCGGGACGGGGCGCTGCGAGGTTTCCTACCGGAAGGCCTGGGGCGAAACGCCCCTCGCCACTGCGAATCCGGGCTCCAAAACCAATCCCGAATTCCTAATCCCGAATCCCCGCTCCAAAACCAATCCCGAATCCCTAATCCCGAATCCCTGCCTCTCACACCCCCTCGCGCACCGGCTCGCGCCCGGGCCAACCGCCGGCCATGGCCTTGTACAGGGCGATGGCGCCGGTGACGCTGCGGGTGCGGCCGTCGGCGAAAGCGTCCTGGGCCTGCAGCTGGGTGCGTTCGGCATCGAGCACCTCGAACAGGTCGGCGGCACCGGCTTCGTAGCGCACGCGGGCCAGTTGCGCGGCTTTCAGGCTGTCCTGGGCGGCGCGTTCGAGGTGCTGGTCTTCGACCCGGGCGCGGGCGTAGCGGACCAGGGCGTTCTCGGTGTCTTCCAGCGCCAGCAGTACGGTTTGCTGGTAACGGGCCAGCTCGCCCTCGGCACTGGCGTCGGCGGCCTTGATCCGCGCGCGCACCCGGCCGATGTCGAGGAACGACCAGTCGATGCCCAGGGCCACCAGGCGGGTTTCGCTGGCGCGCTCGAACAGGGCGCTGGTGTCGATGGCCTGCGAGCCGATCAGGCCGCTGAGGGTGAAGCGCGGGAACAGGTCGGCGGTGGCCACGCCGATGCGCGCGGTGGCCGCGTGCAGTCGGTGTTCGGCGGCGGCCACGTCCGGGCGCCGGCGCAGCAACTCGCCCGGGGTGCCGGCATCCAGCCGCGCCGGCAGGGCCGGCAGGGGCGTGGCCGCCTCCAAGTCAGCGACCAGGGCGTCGGGGGTCTGGCCGGTCAGCACCGCCAGGCGGTGCTGGGTGACGGCCACCTGGGCTTCCAGGTTCGGCACCCGGGCCAAGGTCGCTTCCAACTGCGCGCGGGCGCGGGCGGTGTCGAACTCGGTGCCGCGGCCGGCATCCAGGCGGGCCTGCACCAGGCGCAGGGTCTCGGTCTGGTTGTCGGCGTTCTCGCGCGCCACCCGCAAACGCTCCTGCAGGCCGCGCAATTCGACATAGCTGCGCGCGACCTCGCCGACGATGGCCACCTGCATGGCTTGCAGGTCGGCGGCGCTGGCCCACGTCTCCGCGCGCGCCGACTCGACGCTGCGGCGAACCCGCCCGAACACGTCCAACTCCCAACTGGCGTTGGCCTGCACGGCATAGCTCTCGTTGTCGCGGCCGTCGTTGGACACGCCCGGCATCTGGTCGCTGCTGGAGCGGCTGTCGCTGCCGCTGGCGCTGCCGGTGATGGTCGGGAAGCGATCGAACTTGGCTCCGCGCAACAAGGCGTTGGCGCGGTCGTAGTTGGCCAGGGCGATGCGCAGGTCGTGATTGGCGGCCAGCGATTCTTCCACCAGGCGGGTCAGCAGCGGGTCGTCGAAGCCGCGCCAGAACTCGGCGTCGGGCTCCGGCGCCTGGCTGCCGTCGGTGGCCGCGGCGGCATCGCCGCGGGCGAACTGGGCCGGGGTGGCCAGGGTCGGCCGGACATAGTCCGGCCCGACCGCGCAGGCGGCCAGCGCGAGGCTGAGCGCGGCCAGGGCGGGAAATTGCAGCTTACGCATGGACGTTCTCCAGGGCGTTGTGGTGGTCGCCGTGCGAGACCAGCGCATGGCCGACCATCTTGCGCAGGGCGACGTAGAACACCGGGGTCAGGAACAGGCCGAACAAGGTCACGCCGAGCATGCCGGCGAACACGGTGATGCCGGTGACCGAGCGGACCTCGGCGCCGGCGCCGTGCGAGAGCACCAGCGGCACGGTGCCGGCGATGAAGGCGATGGAGGTCATCACGATCGGGCGCAGGCGCAGGCGGCACGCCTCCAGCGCGGCCTCGACGATGCCCTTGCCCTGCAGCTCCAGCTCGCGGGCGAACTCGACGATCAGGATCGCGTTCTTGCACGCCAGGCCCATCAGCACGACCAGGCCGACCTGCACGAACACATTGTTGTCGCCGCCGGTCATCCACACGCCGAGCAGGGCCGAGAGCATGCACATCGGCACGATCAGGATCACCGCCAGCGGCAGGGTCCAGCTTTCGTACAGCGCCGCCAGCACCAGGAAGGCGAGCAGGATCGCCAGCGGGAACACGATCATCGCGGCGTTGCCCTGGCTGGCCTGCTGGTAGCTCAGGTCGGTCCACTCGATCTCCATGCCGTTGGGCAGCACCTTGGCGGCGATGTCCTTGATCACCTCCATCGACTGGGCCGAGGACATGACCGAGGGGTCCACGTCGCCGGCGATGTCGGCGGCCGGGTAGCCGTTATAGCGCAGCACCGGGTCGGGGCCGAAGGTCTCCTTGATGGTCACCATCGAGCCGATCGGCACCATCTCGCCGCGGTCGTTGCGGGTGCGCAGGTTGGCGATGTCCTCGACGCTGTCGCGGAAGGAACCGTCGGCCTGGGCGATGACCTGCCAGGTGCGGCCGAACTGGTTGAAGTCGTTGACGTAGGCCGAGCCCAGGTAGGTCTGCAGGGTGTCGAACAGCTCGGTCAGCGGCACACCCTGGGCCTTGGCCTTGACCCGGTCCACTTCGGCATCGAGCTGGGGCACGTTGGCCTGGTAGGTGGTGTTGGGGTAGCCGAAGCCAGGGGTCTGCATGACCGTGCCCTGGAACGCGCTGACCGCGTTCTGCAGCGCGCCGTAGCCCAGGTTGTTGCGGTCCTGGATGAACATCTGGTAGCCGGCGCCGTTGCCCAGGCCGAGGATCGGCGGCGGCATCAGGGCGAAGGTGAAGCCCTCCTGGAAGCCGGCGATCTTCTGGTTGATCTCGGCGGTGATCTCCGAGGCCGAGCGGCTGCGCTCGCTGAAGGGCTTGAGCGGCAGGAAGGCCACGCCGGTGTTGGGCGTGTTGGTGAACTGCACCGCGTTCAGGCCGGGGAAGGCGATGGAGTGCTGCACGCCCTCGGTCTTCATCGCCACGTCGGTGACCTTGCTCAGCAGGGCGTCGGTGCGCGAGATGGACGAGCCTTCCGGCAGCTTGACCGCGGCGATCAGGTACAGCTTGTCCTGCAGCGGGATGAAGCCGGCCGGAACCACCTTGAACATCAGGCCGGTGGCCAGCAGCAGCGCTGCGTACACCACGAACACCGCGCCGCGCTTGCCCAGGGTGCGCGAGACCGCGCCCTGGTACTTCTCGGAGCTGGAGTTGAAGAAGCGGTTGAACGGACGGAACAGCCAGCCGAACAGGCGGTCGATCAGCCGGGTCGGGGCGTCCTTGGGCGCGCCGTGCGGCTTGAGCAGGCGCGCGGCCAGGGCCGGCGACAGGGTCAGCGAGTTGATCGCCGAGATCACCGTGGAGATGGCGATGGTGACGGCGAACTGCTTGTAGAACTGGCCGGTCACGCCCGACAGGAACGCCATCGGCACGAACACCGCGCACAGCACCAGCGCGATCGCCACGATCGGGCCGGACACTTCCTTCATCGCCTGGTGCGCCGCGTCCAGCGGGCTCAGGCCTTCCTCGATGTTGCGCTCGACGTTCTCCACCACCACGATCGCGTCGTCGACCACGATGCCGATGGCCAGCACCAGGCCGAACAGGCTCAGGGTGTTGATCGAGAAGCCCAGCAGGTACAGCGCGGCGAAGGTGCCCACCACCGACACCGGCACGGCGATCAGCGGGATGATCGAGGCGCGCCAGGTCTGCAGGAACAAGATCACCACCAGCACCACCAGCAGCACCGCCTCCAGCAGGGTGGAGACCACCGCCTTGATCGAGTCGCGCACGAAGATGGTGGTGTCGTACACGGCCTCGTACTTGATGCCTTCGGGGAACGACTTGGAGAGCTGGTCCATCGTGGCGATGACCTGCTCCTGGATCTGCAGCGCGTTGGCGCCCGGCGCCTGGAAGATGCCGATGCCGACCGCGTTCTTTCCGTCCAGCTGCGCGCGCAGGCTGTAGTCGCCGGCGCCCAGTTCCAGGCGGGCGACGTCGGACAGGCGCACCACTTCGCCCAGCTCGCCGCGCTTGATCACGATGTCGGCGAATTCCTTCTCGTCGCGCAGGCGGCCCTGGGCGTTGATCAGGGTCAGGAAGTCGCTGTTGGGCATCGGCTCGGCGCCGAGCTGGCCGGCGGAGACCTGCACGTTCTGCTCGCGCATGGCGCGGACCACGTCGCCGGCGGTCAGCCCGCGCGAGGCGATCTTGTCCGGGTCCAGCCAGGCGCGCATGGCGTAGTCGCCGCCGCCGAAGATCTGCGCGTCGCCCACGCCGGACAGCCGCGCCAGGTTGTCCTTGACGTGCAGGCGGGCGTAGTTGCGCAGGTACAGGGTGTCGTACTTGCCGTTGGGCGAGGTCAGGTGCACCACCATCAGGAACACCGGCGACTGCTTCTGCGTGGTCACGCCCTGGCGGCGCACGTCCTCGGGCAGCCGCGCCAGCGCCTGGCTGACCCGGTTCTGCACGCGCACGGCGGCGTCGTCGGCGTTGGTGCCGGGGCGGAAGGTCACGGTGGTGACCAGCACGCCGTCGGAGCCGGCGACCGACTTGATGTACATCATGTCTTCCACGCCGTTGATCGCTTCTTCCAGCGGCGTGGCGACGGTTTCGGCGATGACCTTGGGGTTGGCGCCCGGATAGACCGTGCGCACGACCACCGAGGGCGGCACCACTTCGGGGTATTCGCTGATGGGCAGGATCGGTATCGCGATCAGGCCGGCGGCGAAGATCACGATCGACAGCACCGCGGCGAAGATCGGCCGGTCGATGAAGAATTTGGAAAAGTCCATGGTGGATTCCTTGGTGCGGCACTGGGCCGCATGGGTCCCCGGCCGGCGCGCCTCGCGGCGGCGCCGGCCTTGTTTGCGTGCGGACCGGAGCGGGCGGCCGGCCTGGTCCGGTAGGTCCCGGCGATGCGCGGGACGCCACGGACCTCAGGCGTTTTCGCCCGGGCCGCCCAGGCGCCCCGCGTTCGCGGGGACGCCGTCGGGCGGGCGTCCGGTCCTGGAAGAGGTCGTCAGCCCTGGCTCACTTCGCCCCGCCCGCCATCGCCACCTGCGGCACCGGCGCCGGCGCGCCCATGGCGATGGTCTTGGGCTGCACCGGCATGCCCGGCATGAACACCTTCTGCACGCCGTGGACGATGACCTTGTCGTTCGGCGCCAGGCCGGAGGCGACCACGCGCAGGCCGTCGATCATCCGGCCCAGCACCACGTCCTTGCGCACGGCTTCGTTCTTGGCGCCGAGCACGTAGACGTACTTGCGGTCCTGGTCGGTCAGCACTGCCTTGTCGTCGATCAGCAGGGCCTTGAAGTCGCCGCTGCCTTCCAACTGCACGCGGGCGAACAGGCCAGGGGTGAACACGCGCTCGGGGTTGGGCACCACGGCGCGGGCACGGATGGTGCCGGTGCTCGGGTCGACCTGGTTGTCGGTGAAATCGACCGTGCCCTCGTGCGGATAGCCAGCGTCGCTGGCCAGGCCGACGCGCACCGGGTTCTTGTTGTCGGCGCGCTCGCCCTTGCGGGCCAGGTCGTTGTAACGCAGGTAGGTCTGCTCGTCGGCCTCGAAGTAGACGTACATCGGGTCCTGCGAGACCAGGGTGGTGAGCAGGGTCTGGTCGGCCGAGGCCAGGTTGCCGACGGTGACCAGGGCGCGGCCGGCACGGCCGCTGATCGGCGAGCGCACTTCGGTGAAAGTCAGGTCGAGCTGGGCCGAGGCCACCGCGGCTTCGGCCGCACGCACCGCGGCGTTGCCCTGGGTGCTGGCGGCGCGGCGGATCTCGGACTCCTCGCGCGAGATGGCCTTGGCTTCCATCAGGGTCTGGGCGCGCTTGTCCTGGGTCTGGGCCAGGCGCTGCTCGGCGCGCGCGCGCTCCAGTTCGGCCTGGGCGCGGGCCAGCTCGGCGCGATAGCGGCGCTGGTCGATCACGAACAGCAGGTCGCCCTTCTTGACTTCCTGGCCTTCGCGATAGGCCACGCGTTCGACATAGCCGCTCACGCGCGGGCGCAGTTCGACCGATTCGACCGCGCTGACGCGGCCGGTGAACTCGTCCCACTGACGCACTTGCTTGCTCAATACCTGGGCCACGCTGACCTCCGGCGGCGGCGGCGCGCCGCCTTCGTGCGGGGCGGCCTGGCTGCCGCAGCCGACCGCGGCCAGGGCGATGACGAGGCTCGCGGCCAGCGCGAGCACGGAGAGCCCGGGGGCGGGCCGGCCGGAACGGGCGAGAAAATGACGGGTGCTCATCGGGGGGTGGGTTCCTGGTTGGGATTCGTGGAAGTCAGCGACTTGAGCAGCGCGCGCGCGTCCTGCAGGCAGCGTCGCGTCTTGTCGTCGGCCGTGCTGTCCGGATCTTGCGGACACGCGGCGGGTGGCGAGGACGGCGTTGCGAGCGGCGCGGCGCTGGCTGGCTCGCGGCCGTTCGGCTCGCGGCTGGCTGGCTCGTGCTTGGTGGGCTCGTGCCTGGCGAGAGCCGGGGATCCGGCAGCGGCGGGCGGGCGGCTGGCCGGCGGCGACGGCAGGCGGATGCCGCCGGTGCGCGGCGGCAACTCCGGCGGTGGAGGGCGCAGCGCGTAAGGCACGATCGGCCGCGGCATTTCGCCGCGGGCCTCGTGCTCCACCAGCGCCAGCGCGCGCTGCCCGACCGACAGCGCGCTGGGCCCTTCCGGACAGGAATGGCGCTGGTTGAACTCGGTGCACACCGGCGTGTCGACCGCCAGCAGTTGCACCCGCACCGCCAGTTGCCGCGCTTCGTCGTGCAGCACGCGCGCGAGCATGCGCAGCGCGGCTGCGCCGATGGAGCGGTGGCCGTAGCCGGCCCAGGGGTGCTCGCTGCCGGGACCGCCGATCAGCACATAGGTGCCGCCGCGATCGTGTTCGGCGAGCAGGGGCAGCAGGTGCCGCGCCGCGGCGAGGTGGGGGAGGAGATCCTCGTCGAGCTTGCGGCGCAGGAACTGGGCCGGGTTGTCCAGCAGGCGGCCGCGCTCGGCGCTGCCGCAGACCGCAGCGACCACGCCGGCCAGCGGCCGGCCGAGCTTGCGCAGCGCGCGCGCGAGCTTGGCGCCGGCGGCGTCGTTGGCGACCGAGCCGGCGATGGTGGTCAGGTCGGCGTGGGGGTAGCCGGCCTTGAGCGCCTTGAGTTCGCTGGACTGGCGCGCCACCGCCACGACCGGACGGCCGGCGTCGATGGCAGCCTGCACGACCCCGCGGCCGACGCCGCCGGTGGCACCGAGTACAACCAAGGGGGCTTTCATTGTCCCGCCCCTGGGACTTTTTCTCCCACGACCGGGATGATCCCCTGACGCTTGTCATCGCGGGTCCAGTGCGCGAGCAGGGCGCTCACCGCCGGCATCAACAGCATGGCCGAGGGCAGGGCGATGGTGAACGCCAGCACCCAGGCCAGCATCCAGGCCTCTTCCACGCCCTGGGCGAGGCCTTGGCGGAACACGATCACAGCCAGCCCGATCAGCGCGGACATGGCGACCAGCATCACCGGCAGAAAGGCGAGTCGGGCTTGGCGGGGAGTCAACATGGCGGGGGCCTCGGTCGATCTGCGGCACAGCGTAGTGAGCACACCGGCACTTGATTAGCCATGGATTCAGGGAATAATTATCCCGGCGACGGTCCAATTCCGGCCCAGGCCCTCTTGAATGGCCATCGGCCGGTCCCCACCCGATCCTGGGACGAGCCGCCGCCGGCACCGGACGCGCCGCAACGCTCAAGGGATGCCGCCACTGTCGCCCCGGCACCGCGCCCGCGGCAGTGGGCGGCATCAACCCGACCCGGTGACAGCCGTCACCGCCCTCCACCGCCATCGCTGCACCGCTGTTCCTGCCCACGATCCGCCCGCCGCATCGCTCCGGCCCGCGCCGCAACGCCGTCACCGCGCTCGCTCGCCGCGCCGCCCTGCCGACCCCACCCCACTGGAGTCCATCCCCCATGGCTCACGATCTCAACGACACCCTGATCTTCGTGAAGGTGGTCGAAAGCGGCAGCTTCATCGCCGCCGCGCGCGCGCTGCGCCTGCCCAAGACCACCGTCAGCCGCAAAGTGCAGGAGCTGGAAACGCGCCTGGGCGCGCAGCTGCTGCACCGCACGACCCGCAAGCTCGGCCTGACCGAAGCGGGCAACCTGTATTTCGAGCACTGCCAGCGCATCGCGCGCGAACTGGCCGAAGCCGAGAGCGCGGTCGGCCAGTTGCAGGGCGGCCCGCGCGGTTGGCTGCGCATCACCGCGCCCTATTCGGTCGGCATCACCTGGATCGCGCCGCTGCTGGGCGAGTTCCACGCCCGCCATCCGGAAGTGCGGGTGGAGATGAACCTCAGCAACGAAACCGTGGACATGATCGACAAGGGCATCGACGTGGCCCTGCGCGTGGGCGAGCTGCCCGACTCGAACCTGATCGCGCGCCGGCTGGCGGTGTTCCGCACCCAGATCTACGCCAGCCCCAACTACCTGGCGCGCCACGGCGAGCCGCTGCACCCCGACGACCTGCGCCACCACCGCACCCTGGCCATGCCCAAGTCGCGGCGCAACAACGAGTACGTGTGGACGCTCAACGATGGCGAGCGCACCGTGGACTACGCCATCGACCCGGTCATGGTCGCCAACGATCCCGGCCCGCTGCGCGGCGCGCTGCTGTGCGGCGAAGCGCTGATGCTGGCCGCCGACGTCACCGTCAAGGCCTTCGCCGAACAAGGCTATGTGCAGCGCGTGCTGGCCGGCTGGACCGGCCCGGAGTACGAATTCAACGCCGTGTTCCCGCGCGGGCAAGTGCAATCGCCCAAGGTCCGCGCCTTCGTCGATTTCCTGGTCGAGCGGCTCAACTTCGACGCCGACTACATGCAGGTGCTCTGCCCCGACGCCAAGCGCTTCCGCCAGGCCGCCGAAGAAGCCGAGGCCACACTGGCGCACAGCCTGGCCAAGGAAGCCGGCGACACGCGCACGATCGCGGTGCCGGTGGTGGAAGCCATCGAAGCCATCGCCGAAACCGCCGAAAGCGGCAAGCGCCCAGGCAAGGCGCGCAGCACCGCCAAGACCGAGGCCGCCGCAACGCGGTGCGACGACACGCCCAGCGACGAGGATGCGGCGCTGGTGTGAGCGCGCGGCACTGAGTACTGAGGCGGTTGGTCTGGATGGCCTGCCGCCTCGTTTCCGACTTGGGCCCCTGAGGAGCATCGCTGAGTGTCTGCGCCCGGCAGACCTCCGCTGACGCTCGGGCAGACTGGCGAAGGATCAGCAAAGCCCTCGGCTCCGGGAGAACACTGATGACCCAGAAACTGTTCTTCGTGAAGTTCGTGCCGATCCCGCAGCCCACGCCCCTCAACCTGGGCTGCGGGGTGACTGCATACAGCGTCGAGGATGCGCTGAGCCTCATTCGCGACCAGGTCTTTCCTCGATCGCAGATGCCCGAAGTAGTCTCGATCCGGGAAATACGCGAGGTCTCCGAACTGGACCAGAACCATGTCGTGCCGAACATGGGCAACACACTGGCCCGGGGCGTGTGGTTCCCACTGCAAAACCGGTCATCCTGACAAACCAGCCCACGCCCCACGCGCCGCTCACACCGATTC
>CBIFVU010000080.1:0-14319 GCA_966185905.1 uncultured Lysobacter sp. | reverse complement strand
CCCCACGCCCGACCAGCCCGAGACCCGCTGTGACCAACGACCCGAGCCAACCCGCTTCCGGCAACCCGTACAAGGCCAGCTTGCTGCTGCCGGCGACCGATTTCCCGATGCGCGGCGACCTGCCCAAGCGCGAGCCGGAGACCCTGGCGCGCTGGGAGAGCGAAGGCCTGTACCAGCGCATCCGCGAGAAGGTGAAGGACCGCGAGCGCCGCTTCGTGCTGCACGACGGCCCGCCGTACGCCAACGGCGAGATCCACATCGGCCATGCGCTCAACAAAGTGCTCAAGGACATCGTGGTCAAGTCGCGGCTGCTGGCCGGCTTCGACGCGCCCTATGTGCCGGGTTGGGACTGCCACGGCCTGCCGATCGAGCACAAGGTCGAGAAGGAGTTCGGCAAGGTCGGCGACAAGCTCGACGCGGCCCAGTTCCGCGCCAAGTGCCGCGAGTACGCGACCACCCAGATCGACCTGCAGCGCCGCGACTTCAAGCGCCTGGGCGTGATCGGCGACTGGGAGCGGCCGTACCTGACCATGGATTTCCGCTACGAGGCGGACATCATGCGTTCGCTGGCCAAGATCGTCGAACGCGGCCATCTGGCGCGCGGCTCCAAGCCGGTGCATTGGTGCTTCGATTGCGGCTCGGCCCTGGCCGAGGCCGAGATCGAGTACCAGGACAAGGAATCCACCCAGATCTACGTGCGCTATCCGGTCCTGGACCGCAAGCGCGTGTTCGACGTGTTCGGCGTGCAGGACGACGGCAGCCCCTTGTCGGTGCCGATCTGGACCACCACGCCGTGGACCTTGCCGGCCAGCCTGGCGGTGTCGATGGGCGCACAGGTGGAATACTCGCTGGTGCGGGTCGAGCCGGGCGAGGACGCGCTGTTCAAGGAACCGGGCCAGCGACCGGAGTACCTGCTGATCGCCAGCGAGCTGGTCGCTGGGGTGCTGGCGGCGATCGCCCAGCCCGAGGCGCTCAAGCAGGGCCACAGCGTGGGGGCCCGCGACGGGGCGGCGCACCCGGGCGAGGCCTTCGAGGGCCTGCGCTTGCGCCATCCTTTCTACGCCGACCGCGAGATCCCGGTGCTGCTGGGCGAGCACGTCACCACCGACGCCGGCACCGGCGCGGTGCACACCGCGCCCGGCCACGGCCAGGAGGACTACGCGGTCTCGCTCAAGTACGGCCTGGTGGCGCGCTACACCGCCGCCCAGATCAACCCGGTGGACGGGCGCGGCCTGTACCTGCCTTCCACCCCGGCGGCCGGCGGCCACGCCCTGGCCGGCCAGCACATCTTCAAGAGCGATGCGCTGTTGCTGCAGATCCTGCGCGAGAACGGCGCGCTGCTGGCGACCGGGCGGCTCAAGCACAGCTATCCGCATTGCTGGCGGCACAAGACCCCGGTGGTGTTCCGGGCCACGCCGCAATGGTTCATCTCGATGGACCAGGCCGGGCTGCGCCGCGACGCGCTGGCGGCGATCCCGGGCGTGACCTGGATCCCGGGCTGGGGCGAGTCGCGCATCTACAACATGATCGAGAGCCGGCCGGACTGGACCATCTCGCGCCAGCGCTACTGGGGCGTTCCGATCGCGCTGTTCTTCCATCGCGAGACCGGCCTGCCGCATCCGCGCACGGTGGAGATCATGCGCCAGGTCGCCGACGCGGTGGAGCGCGAAGGCGTGGAAGCCTGGTATGCGATGAGCGCCGAGCAACTGCTCGGCGATGAGGCCGGCGACTACGAAAAGGCCAGCGACATCCTCGATGTCTGGTTCGATTCCGGCGCCAGCCACGAGTGCGTGCTGGCGCAGCGCCCGGAGGACGGGCTGCGCAAGCCGGCCGACCTGTACCTGGAAGGTTCCGACCAGCACCGCGGCTGGTTCCACAGCGCGCTGCTGACCGGCGTGGCGATGGACGGCGCGGCGCCGTACCGGCAAGTGCTGACCCACGGTTTCACCGTGGACGAGCAGGGCAAGAAGCAGTCCAAGTCGCTGGGCAACGTGGTGGTGCCGCAGAAGGTGATCGACGCCATGGGCGCCGACGTGCTGCGGCTGTGGGTGGCGTCCACCGACTTCAGCGCCGAGATGTCGGTCTCCGACAAGATCCTCAAGCAGAACGCCGATGTGTATCGCCGCATCCGCAACACCGCGCGCTTCCTGCTGGGCAACCTCAACGGCTTCGAGCCGGCCCGCGATCTGATCCCGGTGGAGGGCATGGTCGCGCTGGACCGCTGGATCGTGCATCGCGCCAGCGAACTGCAGGACCGCATCGCCGCGGCCTACGAGCGCTACGACTTCGCCGAGATCGTGCAACTGCTGTCGAACTTCTGCAGCGTCGACCTGGGTTCGTTGTACCTGGACGTGACCAAGGATCGCCTGTACACCATGGGCGAGGATTCGCGCGGCCGGCGTTCGGCGCAGACCGCGATGTACCGCATCGCCGAGGCCTTCGTGCGCTGGATCGCGCCGATCCTGGCCTTCACTGCCGACGAGATGTGGCGGCACCTGCCGGCCGGCACCGACCGCGGCGCGCGCGAGGACAATGTGCTGTTCACCACCTGGTACGACGGCCTGGCGCCGTTGCCGGCCGACGCCGCGCTCTCGGACGAGGACTTCAAGCGCCTGCTGGCCTTGCGCGACCAGGTCGCCAAGGTGCTCGAACCCATGCGCGCGGCCGGCGAGATCGGCGCGGCGCTGGAGGCCGAGATCGCGCTGCGCTGCGGCGTGGCCGACCAGAACTGGCTGGCGCCGGTGGCCGACGAGCTGCGTTTCTTGTTCATCAGCGGCGATGTGGAAGTGATCGCCGACGACGCCCTGCACGACATCGCCGTGCTGGCCGCGCCGACCGCCAAGCCCAAGTGCGTGCGCTGCTGGCATTACCGCGCCGACGTGGGCGCAGACCCGGCCCATCCGGAACTGTGCGGGCGCTGCGTGAGCAACCTCGAAGGCCCCGGCGAAGACCGGCGCTGGTTCTGAGCCCCGGGCGGTACGCCGCCCCGGGCCCAGGCTCCGATCCCTCCCTCCATCGCTCCTCATTCCACGGCTTCCCATGACCGCAAGCAAACCCGCCAAGAACGCGCTGCCCTGGCTGATCGTCTCGATCGTGGTGATCGGGCTGGACCAGTGGACCAAGGCCTGGGTGCTGGCCGCGCTGCCCGAGTACACGGCGGTGCCGGTCATCGACGGTTTCTGGAACTGGTATCGCAGCTACAACACCGGCGCGGCCTTCAGCTTCCTCAGCGATGCGGGAGGCTGGCAGAAGTATTTCTTCATGGCCCTGGCGGTCGGCATCAGCGGCTTGCTCGGGCACTGGCTTTCGCGCACCGAGCGCGGCGACTGGAAGACCGCGCTGCCCTACGCGCTGGTGATCGGCGGCGCGCTGGGCAATGTGATCGACCGCTTCGTCCACGGCCATGTGGTCGACTTCATCCAGTGGTACTGGCGCGACTACCACTGGCCCTCGTTCAACGTGGCCGATTCGGCCATCGTCGCCGGGGCGGTCGGGATCGCGGCGCTCGGGCTGTTCAGCAAGCAGAAGCAAGAATGAGCGCAGAGCGGGACGCCGCCGCGCTTGCCGGTTTCCCGCTCCTCTGCGCCCGTTCCCGTTCCGCACAGCCCCCCGATCGCGACCGGAGTACAATCGCCCCATGGACCTCCTGCTCGCCAACCCCCGCGGCTTCTGCGCCGGCGTCGACCGCGCCATCGAGATCGTCAAGCGCGCCATCGAGACCCTCGGCGCGCCGATCTACGTGCGCCACGAGGTGGTGCACAACCGCTTCGTGGTCGACGACCTCAAGCAGCGCGGCGCGGTCTTCGTCGAAGAGCTCGACGAAGTGCCCGACGGCGCGACCGTGATCTTCAGCGCCCACGGCGTGTCCAAGGCCGTGCGCGCGGAAGCCGAGCGGCGCGGGCTCAAGGTCTTCGACGCCACTTGTCCGCTGGTGACCAAGGTCCACCTGGAAGTCTCGCGCCACTGCCGCGCCGGCCGCGACGTGGTCCTGATCGGACACGAAGGCCACCCCGAGGTCGAGGGCACGATGGGCCAATGGCGGCGCGAAGCCGGCTCGGGCCAGATCTACCTGGTCGAAGACGTGGACGATGTCGCCGCCCTGCAGGTCGGCCAGCCCGACAACCTGGCTTACACCACCCAGACCACCTTGTCGGTGGACGACACCCGCAGCGTGATCGAGGCGCTGCGCGCCAAGTTCCCGGCGATCCAGGGCCCGAAGAACGACGACATCTGCTATGCCACCCAGAACCGCCAGGACGCCGTGCGCGAACTGGCCGCGCGCTGCGACCTGGTGTTGGTGGTCGGCTCGCCCAACAGCTCCAACTCCAATCGCCTGCGCGAGCTGGCCGAGCGCGAAGGCGTGGCCGCCTACTTGATCGACGGCGCCGACGAGATCGATCCGCAGTGGGTCGCCGGACGCAAGCGCGTGGGCATCACCGCCGGCGCGTCGGCGCCGGAAGTGCTGGTGCGCGGGGTCATCGACCGCTTGGGCGAACTGGGCGCGAGCTCCATCGCCGACCTCGACGGCGAGCCGGAGAACATGGTGTTCGCACTGCCCAAGGAACTGCGCCTGCAACTGATCGGCTGAGCCTGCGGGCCGGCGCGAGGACCACCGAGGCCCGCGCATGCGGGCCTCGCCGCTTTCCCGGGCCGCCTTTGCCCACAGGCCCCCGACAGGCGGCCCCCGGGCGCCGCCCAAGGACGGATTCGCCCGGCACACCCTGTGCGGTCTGTCCGTGGGGCGCTGCATGGGCGGCTCGTGGCCCTTGCGCCCGCACGCCGGCCGGGCCTGCGCCCTGATTCGCCGCGCCCTTGATCGGCCGGCCCGTTCGCGATCCAACAGGGGCCTTGCGCCTCCCGCGGCGCTTCCCACCGTAGCGTCCGCCTCGCCGCCGACTGCTTGCGCCCCGGCACCGCGGCGGCAGAATGGTCGCTCTGCCGAGCGCAGGACCCCGCGCCGGCCGGCGCGATGCCGCACAAGGAGAGCGACCGATGCGCGAGAGAATGCGATGGCTGGGCGTGGCGCTGATGGCCTGGTCGCTGGACGGCCTGGCCGCGCAGGCCGTGGCGCCCGGTGGGCCCGCCCGCGACGATCCCAGTAAGGCGGTCTATGTCCTGGTCGAGAACACCCTGGTGGAGACGACCGGCGCCGGCACCGAAACGGCCGCCTTCTACGCCGGCGACGGCAGCGGCTGGCGCGCAGTGCGCAAGGACGGCGCGATGGCCGCGCCGCAAGCGCTGCGCTGGGGCGCGCGCACCGACCGCAAGTTGTGCACCGCGCCGCCCGGCCAGCCCTTCCGCGAACCGGACTGCCGCGAGATCCGCGTCGATGGGGCGCTCGCCGATTGGCCCACTGCAGACGGCGGCCGCGGCCACGGCCAAGTGTTGCCCGGCGATGCCTGGGGCATGGAGGCGCGCGCGACAGGCCGGCCGGTGCGTGCACTGAGCGGCCGCGAGGCGGTCGAGGCCCTGGTCGGCAACACCTTCCTCGCCCAGAGCCTGGGCGGCGCGGGCGACAACGGCGCTTACCATTTCCAGGCCGACGGCAGCGGCCACGTGCTGGCGCTGGAAGAAGGCAACGACCCGGACTACATCGCCGGCACCCACGTGCTGCCGATCCGCTGGGCTTACGACCCCAAGCGCGGCCTGTGCATCGGCGAGCCCGGGCAGGCGCCCCAGGCGGGCCAATGCCGCAGCGTGAGCGTGGCTGGCGAGCGAGTGCTCTGGCGCATGGAAAGCGGCTTTCCCTTCCCCGGCCGGCTGGCCGCGGGCGATCCGCGCAAACTCTCCGCCACCGGCCTGCGCGAGGCCGAAGCACTGCGCGCGCGCTTGATCGGCAACACCCTGGTCGTGATCCGGCCGGACCGGCCGGGCGAGCGCGCGGTGTTCCTCCAGGCCGATGGCCAGGGCCGTGCCGCCGTGCGCGAAAACGGGCAAACCGGCCCGACCCAGGCGATGCAGTGGATGCTGCGCCCCGACCTGGAGCGGTTGTGCCTGAGCCAGGTCAGCGTTTCGGTGCGGCGGGCGAAGTTCAGCCACGGCGAATGCGTGCAACTGCGGATCGATGGCGCCCGGGTGCGGTTGGTGCCGCGGGAGCAGCCTGCGCTGGAGGGGCGGATCGAGCCGGGCAATGCCTGGGGGTTGTGAGTGACACCGTTGCGCAGGCGCGGTCTGCGCAGCTTGTCTTGTTCGCGGCGGCCGGCCACGCGCCTGTGGAGGGCGGAAACCAAAGAGGCCGCCCTGCGGGGCGGCCTTCTGTCGCAATTGGTGCCGGAAACAGGAGTCGAACCTGCGACCTACGCATTACGAATGCGCCGCTCTACCAACTGAGCTATTCCGGCGAGAGGCGGCAATTCTAGGCGCCGGGGGCAGGGCGGTCAATTCGAGGCGGGGCGCGCGGGACGCGCCTGCGGCGCCCGGTGGACCGGTTCATCCTCGGCGTTCAGGGGCGTTGTCGCCTGCGGTCGCTGCGCCCGCCGGGCGTTCGGCAGGCGCCGATGCGGGCGGAGGGTTGGGCGGAAGGCTGGGCGAGGGCGCCGGGACGGGCCCTGGCGAGGGCGCGCTTTGCGGCCCGGCTTCCGGCCTGGTTTCAGGTGCGGCTTCAGGCGCGGCTTCAGGTGCGACCGGCTCATATCCCGGCGAGTGATAGCCATCGACGGTCTCGCCGGTCAGGGTGCGGCCCTTGCACTCCAACAGGGTCTCTTCGTAGGAATACTGGGTCTGGATCATGCCGTCGATGGCGTTGCGCGCGCTGTCGCGCCCGAGCCAGCCGATCTGGACGCGGTAGCGGGCATGGCGGCGACCGGCCTCGACCACGCCATCGGTACTGACCACGGTCTGCACGCTGCCGCCGGCCTCGACCGGGCGCGGTCGGGCATCGGCGCGGGCGCTGTCTTCGCGATGGCGCTGTTGCAGGTGGGCCTTGCAGGCGGCGTAACTGGCGAAGCGTTGGGGTTCCATCGGCAGGGGCGGCAGCCGGCCGCTGGCCTGGGCGGCGAGGGCGGCCAGCAGCAGGCCGGCGCTGGCGGTGAGGATCGGCGCGCGGCGATGGCGTCCGGCGCGATGGGGCGGGAGCGGCGAGCGGCTGTGGGCGGCATCCATGGCGTGGCGGTCCTGTGGGCCGGTGGCCCCGGGGTGTGCGAGCACTGTAGCCGCCTTCGCCGCGGAGGTGCCGCGGCGAAGGCGGGGCGGAATGCCCGGGCGGCCGCGGTGGCGGCGGCCCGGGACGGCGGCGCGTGGTCAGCCTGCGGTCACGGCGTGGGCTTGAGCGTGACTTGCAGGCTGGCGGCCGAGCCGAGGGTGGGACGCAGCGTCAGCCGGTAGTCGCCGTCGGCCGGCAGTTCCGGCAGCGCCCAGTCGAACGCCGCGGCCGACTCGCGCGAGGCCAGCACGCTGCCGTCGGGGCGGGTCACGGTGTACTGCACCGAGGCGCCGGCCGCCGTCAGGGCCACGCCGGCCACCGCCACGGTCATGCGCTGGGCGGTGGCGCCGGCGAAGTCCAGTGCGGCGGGTTGTCCGCTGCGCAGTTGCAGGCCGTGCGGCTGGTCCAGGTGCAGGCGGGCGCCTGCGGCGTGGCTGAGGGCGAGGTCCACGCTGAAGGTTCGCGGCGACTCGCGCCGGCCGCTGCCCACGCTGGCCAGGTAGCGGCCCGGCGGCAGTTCGCCCAGGCTCAGGTTGCAGCCGGTGGCGGCGTAGCCGCAGGCGATCAGGGTCGGGGTTTCGTCCTGGCGGCCGTAGCTGACGTGGTAGCCGCTGGTCGCATCCGGCGAGACCACGCTCAAGCCGCCGAACACGGGCGCGTCGCCGGTGCCGATGTCGAAGGCGAAGGCCACGTGCTGGCCAGCGAAGGCCGAGGTCAGCCGCAACGGTTCGCCATCGGCCAGCACCACGCCCGCATCGGCGTTGCTGCGCAGGCGGATGTCGCCGCTCATCGCGTGGGCGTAGGTCGGCGCTACTTGCAGGGTGTAGCGGCCGGTCTGGGGCAGCGGATGCAGGCGGAAGGCGTAGCCGAGCTGAGCAGCGCGCTGGGCCAGGATGCTGCCGTCGGGTGCGTACACGGTGTAGGCGAAGGGCGTGGCCGGGTTGCCGGCTTGCGAGTGCCGCACGACATCGCCGATGACCAGGCTCAGGTCCTGGCCAGCGCTGGCATCGAAGCGGTACTGCGCGCGCTGGCCTGCGCGTTCGATCCACAGCGGCTTGGCTTGGTCCAGCGGTAGCGTGTGTTCCTGGTCGGAACTGAGCGTCGCGCGGAAGGCGTAGCCGGGCTGTTGCGCGGGCGGATCGACCACCACCGTGTAGCGGCCTGCGGCCAGCGCCGGCAAGGGCAGGGCGCAGCCGCCGTCGACGCGCTCGCACACCCGCGTGGCGATGGTCTGGCCGTCGGGCGCGGTGACCGTGACGGTGAGCGTGCCGTAGACGGTCAGGTTCTCGAACTGGTCCAGGCCCAGGCTGAGGTGGGCGCCGGGCTGGGCGTCGAATTCCAGGCGCACGCTCTGGTTGGTCAGGGGCGCGGCCAGGCGCTGGGGTTCGCCGTCGGCGAGCAGCACCCCGCTGGGGGTGTCGAGCAGGGCGATCTGCGCGTTCGCGCCGGCGGCTCGTTCGGGATCCATGCGCAGGGTGTAGCGGCCGGTGGCGGGCAACTGATCCAGGCTGAGGCCGCCGCTGCCGCTGGCGCCGACCGAGTTGGTCGCCAGCGCGCTGCCGTCGGGCGCGTGCACGGTATAGGTCACCAAGCGGCCGGCCGGGTCGGTGGCCTGCGCGCTCACGCCCAGGTTGACGGTGGCGCCGGCCTGGGCGTCGAAGCCGATGGCCGCGTCCTGGCCGCGACGCTGGATCGACACGGGCAGCGCTTGGCCGGGCAGCAAGTCCGCGGTCTGCTCTTCGCTGAGCGTGGCCTTGAAGCTCATCGCGGTGGCGTTGTTGGGCGTGGCGACGTCGATCTCGTACAGGCCGGCGGGCAGGTCGCGCAGTTCCAGGTCGCAGCCTTCGCCGCTGGCGTTGCCGGCGCAGGCGCCGGACTGGACCACCGCGCCGCCGCCGTAGCCGCGCACCACCACCGAGGGCAGCGCGTAGCCGCCGGGCACGGCGATCTCGCTCAGGCCCAGGCCGAGGTCGGCGCCGTCGCGGTCGTTGGCGAAGCTCATGCGCACGGTCTGTCCGCTGCCGGTGCTGGCTTGAGCCAGGGGGTCGCCGCCGATCTGCAGGTCGCCGAAACGTGCGCTCAGGCGCGCGCTGGCCTGCAGGGTTTCGCCGTTCTGCGGGTCGATCAGCAGGCCGTAGCGGCCGGCCGGCAGGCCCGCTAGCGGCAGACGCACGTCGCCGACCGCCGAGACCGCCGGCAGCATCGTGCCGTCGGGGCGGATCAGGCGATAGTCCACCGGGCGTTGCGCCGGCGCGGTCTGCACCGCGGCGATTTCGAGGCTGCGGTCCTGGGCCGGATCCAGGTCGAAGGCCAGGCGCGCGTTGCGGCCGGGGCGGTCGAGGTTCACCGCGCTGTCGCTGCCGCGAACCAATTCGATGCCTTGGTCTGAGCTCAGGGTGGCGGTGAAGGCGATCGGCGCGGTGGCGCTGGAGGGCTGGCGCACGGTGGCGAAGTACACGCCCGCCGGCAGGCCGGAGAGGTTGAGGTCGCAACCGCCGTTGGCCGGCAGGCAGGACGTGGACGCCTGGGTGCCGGAATTGGCGGCGGCGAAGTCCACCTGCACGCTGCCGCCGTTGGCGGTGGCCAGGCCGCTGATGCCCAGGCCCAGGTGCGCGCCGGCCTCCAGGTCCATGCTGATGGATTGTGGCGCGCGGATGTTGGCGAAGTCGCGCGCCGGCCCATCGACGAAGACTTGGTTGCTCGGCCCCACGGCGACGGTCAGGTTGGCGGTTTCGCCGTAGCGCGGGTCCACCAGCAGGGTGTAGCGGCCAGTGAGCGGCAGCGCCGGCGCGATCAGCGCATCGGTGCCGCTGAGCAGGCGCTCGGCCAGCACGCTGCCGTCGGGCGCGTACAGCGCGTGGCGCACGGCGCGACCGGAAGGCGTGGTGCGCTGGGAGGCGATGCGCACGCCCAGCGAGGCGCCGGCCTGGGCGTTGAAGGACACGCGCTGGTTCTGGCCGCGCCGGGTCAGCGCCACCGAGGTCTGCGCGCTGGGCGCCGGTTGCAGGGTGACGGCGCGATCGGTGCTCAGGGTGGCGTTGAACTTGACCGTGGCGCCGGCCGGCGGACGCACTTCGGCGGTGTGGCCCACGGCGCTCGCCTGCGGCAAGTCCACGGCGCAACCGTCGTGGAAGGGATGGCACGCGGCGCTGGCGACGACGGTGCCGCCGCGGCGCACGATCAACTGCGCCGGTTCGCTGGAGCCGGTCACGCTCAGGCCGGACAGGCCCAGGCCGTAGTCGCCCAGGCGTGGGATCTGGATGTTCAGCGCGGCGGGTTGGTCGGGCGCGGTGGTTTCCAGGGCGAGGCTGGCGCCGTCGGCGAGGAGAGTGCCGGAGGCGGCCGCGGGGGTGACGGCTGTGGGTGCGGTGCGAACGGAGGCGGGTGCGCTTGCGCTGCTGACGGTCAGGCCGGTCGCGGCGCTCGCCCGCGGTTTCGGAGCGGACGCGGGCGGGGTGGCGGCCTGCGGGGCTTGGGTGTGGGCGCCGGACGCATTCGATGCTGCGCCGTCGTTTGTTCCGCCCTGGGGGGCGCCCTGGCTGTCGTCGACGGTGGCGCCGCTTGCGCCGGTGTCGGCCGCGCCAGTGTGGAACTCCACCACCGTGTTGGCCAGCGCCCGGCCATCGCGGCCGTGCACGCCTTCGATCCGCAGGGCATAGGCGGTGTCGGCCTGCAAGGCTTGCAGCGGCGTCACGAACAGCAAGCGGCCGGCCTCGGCCGGAGTGACCTGGGCGGCGACCGGGCCCTGCGGGCCGCGCAGGGCGACGCTGGCGCGATTGAGTTCGGCCGCGCGCACCGGGCGGTCGAAGCGCAGCGACAGGCGCGCGTCGAGGGCGACGTCGCTGGCTTGGTGGCGCGGCAGCGAGCCGGCCAGGCGCGGCGCGGCGGCGAGCGCGCCGGGCGAGGCCGCGGCAGCCGGCTGGAAATCTTGGCGCGCCGGGTCGTACCACTGGTCTTCCATGACTCGCCGGCCTTGGCTGTCGATACCGCCGCTCAGGCGCACGCGCCCGTCGGCTTCGATCCGGCTGCGATGGCCCACGCGCGCCGGTTGCACCGGTTCGCGCGCCACCGTCGCCACGCCGCTGCGTTCGTCCCACAGCTCGGCTTCGGCCACCGCACCGCCGGCGGTCCAGCCGCCGCTGAGCAGCAGGCGGCCGTCGCTGAGCACGGTGGCGGCGTGGCCGGCGCGCGGCAGCAGGTCCAGCGCGCCGGTCGCGCGCAAGGCAGCGCGCTCCGGATCGAACCAGAGGCCGCCCGGATGCGGGCGGCCGTGGCCGTCCACGCCACCCCACAGCAGCACCCGGCCGCTGGGCAGCAGGCTCAGGCTGGCCCAGCGGCGCGGCGCCGGCAGCGCCCACTGGCGCAGCACGCGGCCGCCGTCGCGGTCTTCGCGCAGGCTCAGGGTGGCGCCGTCGCGCGCCAGGCTCAGCCAGCGGCCGTCAGGCAGTTGCGCGCGCGCTTCCTGCGCGTTCGCGGCCAGGCCGCGCGCCAGCGGCGCCGGCAGCGGTTCCAGCGCGGCGCCGACCGGATGCAGCACGGCGGCGATGGCCAGCGACAGGGCCAGGGCGGTGGCGCCCGGACGCCAGCGGAAACGGACTTCCTGTGTGTTGGAGCTCATGACATTCCTTGGATGGATGCAGCGGGAGGCGAGGCACCGGGCCGCTCGCGCGGCGCCGGATGCGCCGCGCACAGCGCGGTGTGAGTAGGGAATGGATCTGCAACCGTGGTGCGGCGAAGCCGTGTCGGGCGGCCCGCCCGGCGGCAGGCGAGGTGCGGTCCGGCGCGGTGTTCTCCCTCCCTCCGTGGCAGCGTCGCGGGCCGGCCTTGGCCCCGCGTCCGAGGGCACGGACGGCCGCGCTATTACAGCCGATACGGCCGATTCGGCAAGGTCTCGGCGAAGGGTTTGCGCCAGTCCGGTGAGCGGGGCGACCGGGGCCCGGAAGCGGCGAGGCCCGAGCGCCGCGGCGGCGCGTCGCGGCGCCTGCGACCGGCCGGGGCCACGCTGGTAGTGGCCGTGTCGCTGAGGACGGAACACTTCGCCGAGGGGCGGGGAGACGGCGCATCCATCGCCCGGCGTGTGCGTCGTCCACCGCGTCGTCGGCTGCGCGGGCCGTCGCCGTACCGACTGCGGGCGGGACCTGCTTCGCCGCAGCGGTCGTCGCAGCGAGCGTGCGCGGGATTGTCATCGGCTTGCATAGAACTTGAACCCATCCTGGGCGGCGGCGCCGTCTTCACCAAACCGCCATTCCTTTTTCACCGTTTTTTAGCGTCCCGGCCGACACCATGCGCCGGCTCGCAAGACTCAGCAAAGGCACGATCGAAATGCGCGTAGACGTATTCGTGGTAGGCGACGACGAGGGTTACGTGGTCGCCCCTTCCGACAGCTGGCTTCCGCTGGACGAAATGAAGGCGCTCGGCGCCCTGCGTTTCGGCTGGACCATCGACACCGGCCTGGCGCGGCCGATGCTGGACTGGCACGCCATCGCCACCGACATCGACGCGCGCGGCTACAGCATCGTGGCCGCCCATGATGTCAACGGCCTGCTGGCGATGCCGCAGCAGCATCTGTACGCCATCTATCCCGAACTGCCGCGGCCCATGGCGGCCTGAACGCAGCGGCGCGGACCAGCGCTCGAGACTCAGTGGGCAGAGGCCGGCCCGACGCCCAGGCGCAGGCGCGAAACGCGGCCGGCATCGACGCGGTCGCGGAGCGGCTCGGGCTCCGGCCGTAGGCACCGTAGCCTGCGATGCGCCGGCGCATGCCGTGCAGGCGACTGCTCGCCGACCCGCTCGGTGGCGACGGCGGCCGGCGTGGTTCTTCGTGCGTCCGTTTCGCGCCCGTCTCGCACGCTGCGACCGGCAGCGGCTACAGTGCGGCTTCCCGTGCGCGGCCGCCTGGCTGCGGCCGCGCTCGCCCGTCCCGTCGCCGTCCAACTTTCCTGCCTGCCTCCCATGTCCAAGCCGTCCAGCAAGCCCGCCGCCAAGGCCCGCACCGCCTATGTCTGCTCCGAGTGCGGCGCCGACTACAGCAAATGGCAGGGCCAGTGCGGCGAATGCGGCGCCTGGAACACACTGAGCGAATTCGTGCTGGAACCGGCGGCCAAGGCCGGCGCCAGCGTCGCCGCCAGCCGCCGCTCCGGCTGGGCCGGCCGCGCCGACGCGCCGGCGGTGACCGCGCTCAAGGATGTCACCCACACCGAGGAAGCCCGGGTCAGCACCGGCATCGGCGAGTTCGACCGGGTGCTCGGCGGCGGATTGGTGCACGGCTCGGTGGTGCTGGTGGGCGGCGATCCGGGCATCGGCAAGTCCACCTTGTTGCTGCAGGCCATCGCGCGCATGGCCCAGGCCCTGCCGGGGCTGTATGTGACCGGCGAGGAGTCGCTGTCGCAGGTGGCCGGCCGCGGCGCGCGCCTGGGCCTGCCGCTGGACGGCGTGCACGCGCTGGCCGAGACCGGGGTGGAGCGCATCCTGGAGCATGCGGCGAAAATGAAGCCGGGCCTGATCGTGGCCGATTCGGTGCAGACCCTGTGGACCGAGCAGCTCGGCGCCGCGCCCGGCTCGGTCAGCCAAGTGCGCGAGAGCGCCGCGCGGCTGGTGCGCTATGCCAAGGAAACCGGCACCGCGGTGTTCCTGGTCGGCCACGTGACCAAGGAAGGCGGCATCGCCGGCCCGCGCGTGCTCGAGCACATGGTCGATGCGGTGCTGTACTTCGAGGGCGAGAGCGGCAGCCGCTTCCGCGTGCTGCGCGCGTTCAAGAACCGCTTCGGCGCGGTCAACGAACTGGGCGTGTTCGCGATGAGCGACAAAGGCCTGCGCGAGGTGCCCAACCCTTCGGCGATCTTCCTGTCCGGCAGCCGCGGGCCGCAGCCGGGCAGCTGCGTGATGGTGACCCGCGAGGGCACCCGGCCGCTGTTGGTGGAAGTGCAGGCGCTGGTGGATTCCTCGCCGCTGTCCAATCCGCGGCGGGTGGCGGTCGGCCTGGAGCAGAACCGCCTGGCGATGTTGCTGGCGGTGCTGCACCGCCACGGCGGCGTCGCGGTCGGCGACCAGGATGTGTTCGTCAACGTGGTCGGCGGCATCCGCGTGCAGGAGACCGCGGCCGACCTGCCGGTGCTGCTGGCGGTGCTGTCCTCGCTGCGCGACCAGCCGCTGGCCGAGCAGACCGTGGCCTTCGGCGA
>CBIFVU010000079.1:0-14425 GCA_966185905.1 uncultured Lysobacter sp. | reverse complement strand
GCAACGGTCGACGCGCGCGCGAGGTCATGCCCGCCGCCATGTAGGCGGAGGTCAGGACGTCGGCGTCGGCGTAGTTCGGGTTCATGAAGGTCGCAATGCTCGCACGGGCGCCGGCCCGGCGCAAGCGCGAAGCCGGACGGGCGCGGGACGGCAGGATGGGCGGCGGCGGCCCGGAGGCGGCGGCGCGGTCAGCGCGAGGTGCTGATCGGGGTGATGACCGGGGTCACCGCCACCCGGATGCGCAGCTTGTTGCCCGGGTCCTCGGGCAGGCGCGAGCGGAACCGGGCGCCCTTGTAGACATAGTCCACGTCGTAGGCGATGGGCCGGCGGAACTCGCGCTCCACCGGCACCGGGCGGCAGTTCTCGCCGGTGCTGGGCTTGGGCTCGCGCTCGCGGCCCAGGGCCTCGCGCACCGCGCCCACCACCCGCGCCAGGCGCGAATCCTGCTGCTTGGCCTCGTCAGGCTCGCACTGCTGCTCCACCGTGGTCGCGCGCAAGGTCTGGTAGACCGGCGTCACCCGCAGCACCTGGGCATAGTCGAAACGCACGTTCTCGGCCTGGATCACCGTGTGCTGCTGGGCCCGGGCCGGCTGCGTCCACAGGACCGCCAAGGCGCTGGTCAGCACCAGGGTGGAGGCCTGCAGGACGAAAGGCTTCATCAGGGTTCGCGCAACGGGATTCGTGAATAAATTGTAAGAGCAGTGTGCGTCCACGGCCTGAATCCCGCCTTTAGGCCCCGTCCCGCCTGGGCTTGCGCGGCGCAGCGGGGCCGTCCCGGCTGGCGGGAGGCCACGCGGGCCGGCTCCAGCGCGGCCGCTCGCGCTCCAGGCCGGCACCCGCGCTGGCCTTGCCTGCGCCTGCACGTTGGCGGGCGCCCGCTCGCCGGCCATTCCGGCCCAGCGCCGCCGCTGCGCAGCGGCCACGGCCGCAGGCCCGCCCTGCCCTCGCCCGGCCGCGCGCACGAGGCCGGGCCGCACACCGGCCTCGCGACCGCTAGAATGAACCCGACCCCAAGCCGCATCTCCATGAGCCTGCATCTCTACAACAGCCTGTCGCGACAGGTCGAACCCTTCGTCCCGCTGGACCCGGCCCGCCCGACCATGTATGTCTGCGGCCCGACGGTCTACAACTACGTGCACATCGGCAACGCGCGCGGCCCGGTAGTGTTCGGCGTGCTCGCCGACCTGCTGCGGCGGCGCTACGGCGCACTGGCCTACGCCCGCAACATCACCGACGTGGACGACAAGATCAACGCCGCGGCGGCCGAACAGGGCGTGCCGATCTCGGCCATCACCGACCGCTTCGCCGCGGCCTATCGCGAGGACATGGCCGCGCTCGGCGTGCGCCCGCCGGACCTGGAGCCGGCAGCGACCGCGCACATCGGCCCGATCGTGGCCATGATCGAGCGCCTGATCCGCGGCGGCCATGCCTACGAGGCCGAACAGCACGTGCTGTTCGCCATCGGCAGCCACGAGGGCTACGGCAAGCTCTCGCGCCGCGACATCGAGGACATGCGCGCCGGCGCTCGGGTCGAAGTGGCGCCGTACAAGCGCGATCCGGGCGACTTCGTGCTGTGGAAGCCCTCCAGCGACGACCTGCCCGGCTGGGATTCGCCCTGGGGCCGCGGCCGCCCGGGCTGGCATATCGAATGCTCGGCGATGGCCGCCGCCCATCTGGGCGAGACCATCGACATCCACGCCGGCGGCGTGGACCTGCAGTTCCCCCACCACGAGAACGAGATCGCCCAGAGCGAGTGCGCCCACGGCGGCAAGACCTTCGCCCGGTTCTGGCTGCACAACGGCATGCTCAATTTCGACGGCGGCAAGATGTCCAAGTCGGTGGGCAACATCCAGAAGGTGCACGACCTGGCCCGCGCTCACCCGCCCGAGGCGCTGCGCTATGCGCTGCTCTCGGCCCATTACCGCCAGCCGCTGGAGTGGTCGGACGGGCTGATCGAGCAGAGCGCGCGCACCCTGGACCGGCTCTACGGCACCCTGCGCGACCTGGCCGGCGTCTCGGCGCAGGCGCAGATCACGCCCGGCATCGAACAGGCCCTGGACGACGACCTCAATACCCCGGTGGCGCTGGCCGAGCTGAACCACTACGCCGGCGAGGCCCGGCGCCTGCTGGCCGCCGGCCACCGCGCCGAGCATCCGCAACAGGCCCAGGCCCTGGCCGGGATCAAGTCGGCCCTGCTCGGCGCCGGGCTGGCGCTGGGCCTGCTGCAGCAGGACCCGGCCGAATGGTTCGCCGGCGCGGCCAGCGACGACGACGCCCGCATCCAGGCGTTGGTGGAAGAACGCACCGCGGCCAAGCAGGCGCGCGATTTCGCCCGCGCCGATACGATCCGCCAACAATTGGCCGCCGAAGGCATCCTGCTGGAAGACACCGCCGCCGGCGTGCGCTGGAAGCGTTCGCGATGAGCGCCGCCCTGCCCGCCTCGCCGTTCCCGCTGGAGCCCACCGCGGCCCAGGCCCAGGCCGCCATTGCCGAGGAGTTCGCCTTCTTCGGCGATTGGTCCGAACGCTACCAGTACCTGATCGACCTGGGCCGCAAGCTGCCGGACCTGCCGGAGGCCTACAAGACCGAGGCGCACCGCCTGCTGGGCTGCCAATCGATGGTCTGGATCGTGGCCCAGGGCGATGCCCAGCGCCTGGAGTTCCACGCCATCAGCGATTCGGCCATCGTCTCGGGCCTGATCTACCTGGCCCTGCGCGTGTACTCCGGCCGCAGCGCCGCCGAGATCCTCGCCACCCCGGCCGACTACATCGCCGGCATCGGCCTGGCCAAGCACCTCTCGCCGACCCGCAGCAACGGCCTGGCCGCGCTGCTGGGCTTCATCCGCGAACAGGCGCAGCAACACGGGTGAGCGCGACCGGGCCGTCGGCGCCTCGGGGGCCGGCTGCCCCGGCCGCCTCGCCCACCGGGCCGGGCGACGCGCCGCCCGCGCCCGCCAGCGCGGCGCAGTTGCTGCGCAATCCCGGTTTCGCCGGGCTGTTGCTGTACCGCGTGCTGGCGATGCTGTCCTACCAGATCGTCGCGGTCACCGTCGGCTGGCATCTCTACCAGATCACCCGCGATCCCTTCGCGCTGGGCCTGATCGGCCTGACCGAAGTGGTGCCCTACTTTTGCTTCGCCCTGTTCGCCGGCTATGCGGTCGACCACCTGCCGCGGCGCAAGCTGGGCCTGTTCGCCTGCCTGGGCCTGCTGGCGACCACGCTGATGCTGGCCGGGGTCGCCAGCGGCCGTCTGCCGGCCGGCGGCTTCGGCCTGGGCACTTTGACCCTCTATGCGGCCATCGCCCTCAACGGCGTAGTCCGCGCCTTCCTCGCGCCGGTATACATGTCGCTGTTCGCGCGGGTGCTGCGGCGCGAGCAGTTCGCGCGCGGCGCCGGGGTCAGCAGCGTGGTCATGCAGGCCGGCCTGGTGCTGGGCCCGGCCCTGGGCGGCGCGCTGGTGGCCTGGGGCGGCAAGACCTCGGCCTATCTGGTCGCGGCCGGCTTCGCCCTGGCCGCGGCGGCGGCGGTGATCACCCTGCGGGTGACCGAGCCGGCGCCGCCGGCCGAGCGCGCGCCGATCTTCCGCAGCATCGGCGAGGGCCTGCGCTTCGTGTTCGGCAACCAAGTGGTGCTGGGCGCGCAGGCGCTGGACATGTTCTCGGTGTTGTTCGGCGGTGCGGTGGCGCTGCTGCCGGCCTTCATCCACGACATCCTGCACTACGGCCCGGAGGCGCTGGGCGTGCTGCGCGCCGCGCCGGCCGCCGGCGCGGTGCTGATGGGCCTGTGGCTGGCGCGGCATCCGCCGCAGCAGCACGCCGGGCGTCTGTTGCTGTTCGCGGTGGCCGGCTTCGGCCTGTGCATCATCGGCTTTGCGCTGTCGCGGCAGTTCTGGCTGTCGGCGCTGATGCTGATGCTCTCGGGCATGTGCGACGGCGTCTCGGTGGTGCTGCGCTCGACCATCCTGCAGTTGTCCACGCCCGAGGAAATGCGCGGGCGGGTGTCCTCGATCAATGGCATCTTCATCGGCTCGTCCAACGAGCTGGGCGCGTTCGAGTCCGGCCTGGCGGCCAGGCTGATGGGCTTGGTGCCTTCGGTGATCTTCGGCGGCTGCATGACCCTGGCGGTGGTCGCCGGCACCGCCAAGCTGGCGCCCAGGCTGCGCCGGCTGGACCTGCGCGAGTTGCAGTAGCCCGCCGGCGCCCGGCCTCAGCCGCGCCCGGCCCAGTCCGCGTACAGCCCGGCCTCGCCCGGCGGGCGCATCGGCCGCAGCGGCAGCGCCTGCCGGCCCGGCGGCAGGGCCATCTGCGCATACACCGCCGCGGTGGACAGGCCGAAAGGCTCGGCCTCGTCGTTGCCGTAGGCGTAATAGGCCTCGGCCACGCCGCACAGGTGCATGGCCGCCAGGCACATCGGGCAAGGGTGGCCGCTGGCGTAGACGATGCAGCCGTCCAGACGCACCCGGCCCAGCGCCCGCGCACCCTCGCGCAGGGCCAGCAGTTCGGCATGTGCGGTCGGGTCGCCGCTGTCGTGGATGCGGTTGGCGGTGCGCGCCAGGACCCGGCCCTCGTACACCAGCACGGCGCCGAAGGGGCGGCCGCCGACGGCGAGGTTGGCGCGGGCCAGGGCCAGGGCCTGGCGCATGAACGCCAAATGGTCGGCGGCAGCGTGGCCGCGTGGGGCTGAGTCGTGCATGGCGGGGCTCCGTTCGGGCCAGCAGAGTGCCGAGGATAGCCGTCGCCGGCGTGGACCGAGTCTGGCGGTTCGCAGCCGCTGAGGGGCCCGAGCCGCAGCGAGCGTGCGCGGTGCGGTGCCGGTTGAGGCCGCATAAGCGCGAGCCCCGTCTCGCGGGGCTGTGGGGCACGCGGACACAAGAGTCCGCTGGCGCGGGGCCGTGCTTCAAAAGATCAGTCCCCGCTTGGAGGGGGGCCATGCTTCAAAAAACGATACCCCGCTTGTGCGGCGACCATGCTTCAAAAAAGCGAGACCCCGCTTGCGCGGCGACCATGCTTCAAAAAGCGAGACCCCGCTTGCGCGGGGCCATGCTTCAAAAAAAGCGGGACCCCGCTTGCGCGGGGGCCATGCTTCAAAAAAGCGAGACCCCGCTTGCGCGGGGTCCTGGCGACAGCCCGAGGCCTGCTTGCGCAGGCCAGGGTGGCCGGTTCAGTCGCCCATCTGCTTCTGCAGATGCTCCCAGCGCTCCTGCGCATCGATGGTGCGCTCGGCGGTCAGGCGCGCCTCCAGGCGCTCCAGGCCGATTTCCTCGCCGGTATCGACGCAGAAACCATAGTCGCCCGAGTCCACCCGCTTGAGCGTGCTGTCGATCTTGCTGATCAGCTTGCGATAGCGGTCGCGGGTGCGCAGTTCCAGCGAGTTCTCGGTCTCGCGGGTGGCGCGCTCGGCCTCGTCGCCGACGTCGCGCACTTCGTCCTTGAGGTTCTCGATGGTCTGCTTGGATTCCTCGACCAGGTCGGCCCGCCACTGCAACAGGCGCTGGCGGAAGTACTCCAGCTGCAGCGGGCTCATGTATTCCTCGTCGGAGGCCGGCTTGTAGCCTTCCGGCACGATCGGGCGGCCGGTGGCGGGATCGTTCTGGTAGGGCACGACCTTCACCTTGCTCTTGGGCGCCGGCGCCGTCTGCGACTTGGCCGTCACGGCCACGGCGACCTTGCCGGTCGGGCGCGCGGCTTGGGCGGCGGCGGCGGGCTTGCCCGGGGGGGTCTTGCTGGATGCTGTCTGGGTCACTGTGTTCTTGCTTTGGTCGGGTTTGCTGTCGGCCCGCGCTGCCCGGGCGGCCGCAGGGGCTGCCGGAGCGTGCGCGGGCGATGGGGCGGCCGTGGCCGGCGTCGGCTTCACAGCTTCGGCTTTTTTCGCTTCAACTTTTTTAATCCCGGTCGCGGTCTTGGCTACAGGCTTGGCAACGGCGGGCTTGGCGACAGCAGGCTTGGCGGCGGCCTTGCCAGCGGCGGGCTTGGCCGCGGCCTTGGCGGGCGCGGACTTCGCCGCAGCGGGCTTGGGCGCAGGCTTGGCCGGCGCGGGCTTGGCCGCCGGCTTCTTCGCCGCAGCGGTCTTGACGGGCGCCTTGGCCGGCTTGGCTGCGGCCTTGGCCGGCGCAGACTTCGCCGCTGCCGGCTTCTTCGCCACTGCCTTCTTGGCCGCAGGCTTGGCCGCCGCAGCTTTCTTGGCCGCTGCCGCGGCGGGCTTGGCCGCAGGCTTCTTGGCGGCGGGCTTGGCCGGGGCCTTCTTCGCGACCGGCTTGACGGCCTTCTTGGCGGCCTTGACGGCCTTCTTCGCAGGTTTTTTCACTGCCACGAGCGGCTTGTCCTTCTATTCCCTGAGGGCGTCCCGGACGCGGTCCGGAGACTTCGCGGGCCAAGCATGACCCACCCGGCCATCAAATGCACATGCGCTCGATGGCCGCAAGTGAAACCCGGCACGCAGCCGGTTTTCGTCAGGCCCCGGCGGTTCGGCGCATGGGCTTTCCGCGCCGCCGCAGACCTTCGTTCCGCACTTGCCTTGTTTGGGGAAAGCGCGCTGTTATACCCTGCTGCGACACCCGCGGCAACCGCGGCAAATCCGCGGTCGAAGACGGCGTAAACTGGCGTCTGCGGCTGGGCCTGCGCGGCCCGTCCTTCGCGGCCCGTCCACGGCCTGTCTTCGCGGGCCGACCCCGCGTCCGTCACTACCGCCGCCGGCATTAAGAAAACGTGATCGACCGCCTCCTCATCGCCTTGTTGCGCGGCTACAAGCGCTGGATCAGCCCGCTGCTGGGACAGCGTTGCCGCTTCCATCCCAGTTGTTCGGCGTATTCGATGGAAGCCATCGGCCGTTTCGGCGCGGTCAAGGGCTGCTGGCTCACGCTCAAGCGCCTGGGGCGCTGCCATCCCCTGCATCCGGGCGGGCTGGACCCCGTACCGCCCGCCGACGCTCCCCCGCACTCTTCCGGAAAGCACTCATGCCATCGACACTGATCGTCAACGCCCGCCTGGTCAACGAAGGCCGCGAATACGAAGGCGACCTGCGCATCGAGGACGGCCGCATCGCGCAGATCGGCGCCGGCCTGTCGGCGCGCGCAGGCGAGGCGGTGGTCGACGCCGCCGGCCGACGCCTGTTGCCGGGCATGATCGACGATCAGGTTCATTTCCGTGAACCGGGCCTGGAATACAAGGCCGACATGGCCACCGAATCGGCCGCGGCGGTGGCCGGCGGCCTGACCACGTTCATGGACATGCCCAACACCAGCCCACCGACGCTGGATGCGGCCGCGCTGGAGGACAAGTACCGCCGCGCCGCCGGCCGCGCCTGGGGCAACTTCGGCTTCTACCTGGGCGCCAGCAACGACAACCTGGCCGCGATCCAGTCGCTGGACCCGCGCACCGCGCCGGGGGTGAAGGTGTTCATGGGCGCGTCCACCGGCAACATGCTGGTGGACGATCCGGCCACGCTGGATGCGATCTTCCGCGACGTGCCCACGCCGATCATCACCCACTGCGAAGACACGCCGATGATCGAGGCCGAACTGGCGCGCTACAAGGCCCAGTACGGCGACGACATCCCGGCCCGCTTCCATCCCGACATCCGCTCGCGCCAGGCCTGCAAGAAGTCCACCGAACTGGCGATCTCGCTGGCGCGCAAACACGACACCCGCCTGCACGTGCTGCACATCAGCACCGCCGACGAACTGGCGCTGTTCCAGCCCGGACCGATCGAAGGCAAGCGCATCACCGCCGAGACCTGCATCCATTTCCTGCGTTTCGACCGCCAGGACTACGAAACGCTCGGCCACCTGATCAAGTGCAATCCGGCGATCAAGGACCCGGCCGACCGCGAGGCGCTGATCCGCGCCGTGGCCGAGGACGTGATCGATGTGCTCGCCACCGACCACGCGCCGCACACGCTGGAGGAAAAGGCCCGCCCCTACGCCTCCGCGCCCAGCGGCCTGCCGCTGGTGCAGTTCGCGCTCAATGCTGCGCTGGAACTGGTGCACGAGGGCCGGCTGAGCACCGCCCAGGTGGTGGACAAGTTCGCCCATGCGCCGGCCAAGCTGTTCGATGTGGAGCATCGCGGCTTCCTGCGCGAGGGGTATTTCGCCGACCTGGTGCTGATCCAGGACACGCCCTACACCGTGCAGCGCGAGGACGTGCTGTCCAAGTGCGGCTGGTCGCCGTTCGAGGGCCGCACGTTCCGCAGCCGCATCGCTTCGACCTGGGTCAACGGCCGGCTGGCCTGGGACGGCAGCGCCCTGGTCGGCGCGCCCAACGGCCAGCGCCTGGCGTTCGCTCGATGAGGGCCGCCGCCGGCCTGGCCCGCACCGCTGCCCTGTCCTGGCTGACGCTCGCGCTGGCCGCTGCGCCGGCATGGGCGCGGGCCCAGGCGCCGGCGAACGCCGCGGCCGCTTCGCCGCAGCGCATCGTGTTCCCCGAATCGGTGCAGCAAGGCGCGATGGTGATCGGCAAGGTGCCGCCGGGCGCGCTGGTGCGCTATGGCCAGCGCGTGCTGCGCACCACCGGCTACGGCACCGTGGTCTTCGGCGTCGGCCGCGACGAGACCGGCCCGCTGCGGGTGCAGGTGGAAACCGCGCCGGGCCAGGCGCAGACCGCGAGCATCGCGGTGACCCCGCGCGATTTCCCGACCGAGTACATCAAGGGCGTGCCGCCCAAGACGGTCAATCCGCCGCCGGAGATCGCCGCGCGCATCCAGCGCGAGCAGGCCCAGGTGGTGGCCGCGCGCGCGCGCGACGACGACCGCGCCGATTTCGCCCAGCCGTTCCAGTGGCCGGTGCGCGGCCGGATCAGCGGCCGCTTCGGCAACCAGCGCGTCTACAACGGCCAGAAGGGTTCGGGCCACTCGGGCATGGACATCGCCGCGCCCAACGGCACGCCGGTGCAGGCCCCGGCCGCCGGCGTGGTGACCTTCGCCGCGCCCGACCTGTACTTGACCGGCGGCACCGTGCTGCTCGACCACGGCCATGGGGTCAGCTCCAACTTCCTGCATCTTTCGCGCATCGACGTGAAAGTCGGCGATCGCATCGCGCAGGGGCAGACCGTGGGCGCGGTCGGCGCCACCGGGCGCGCCACCGGCCCGCACCTGCACTGGGGCATGAATTGGTTCGATGTGCGCATCGATCCGCTGCTGGTGCTCGAACGCGGCCAGTCCAGCGCGGCCGCGCCTGCGCCCTGACGCCACCGCCGTCGCGCGGGCTGTTCGCGGCCCATGGCGCGCACCGCCGGCGCCCTGGGCATGAACCGGCCATCGCCCTCGGGCCCGCCGGCGGCGGCCGGCGGCTGCGCTAGCTCGGCTCAGTGCTGACTTGCAAGCGCCCCAGCCGCTGGTAGGACGGCGAGCGCTCCAGATCGCGCAGGCGCACCCAGCGCGGATTGGGCAGGCGCGGTCCGGCCGCGGCCAGGAAGGCGGCGCCGGTGGCGATCAGGCCCAGGCGCTGGCGGGCCTGGGCCAGGGCTGCCGCGTACTCGTCCTGCTCCAGCCCGGCGTGGCCCAGCGCGCCGTCCTCGCCCAGCCCGAGCGCCTCGCGCCGGGCCGGCCGCAGCCACGGTGCGATCTCGCGCCAGAACCGACGCCAGTCCGGGTCCGGCCAGGGCGCGGCGGCGCCGGCGCGCGCCACCGGGTCGAGCACCGGCGCCAGGCGGCCGCGCGGTTGTGCGGTGTTCTCGGCGAAACAGCGGTAGACGAACTCGCTGGCGCTCATCGCCGCGGTCGCGTCCTGGGCTGCGTGTTCCAGCGCCTCGCGCAGGGCCAGGCGCAACATCGGCGAGGGCGGCAGCTCGCGATCGCGCAGCGCCACCAGCCGGCCCAGCGCGCCGAACGCATCGCCAGCGAAGGCCGGCCGACGCAGCGACAAGGCATGGGCGAGCACTGCGATGCGGTCGGTATCGCCCAGAGGCTGGGCCGCGGCGTCCAGCGGCCGGCAGGCGTCGATGGCCTGGATCGAGGGGTCGAGCAAGCGCAGCGCCAGCGGCAGTTCCACCACGCCGCCGGCCGCCACTTCGATCAGATAGCCGGCGCGGCCGACCAAGGCCACGTGGCTGTACTGGCTCTCGCCGAACCATGCGGTCAGCGCGGCCAGCGGGCCTTGCGCGCGGATCAACAAGACATCGCCGGTGCGCAGTCGGCCGGGCGCGAACGCCGGCCGCGGCGCATCGCCACTGCCCGCGCCTTCGGCGGCGACGCCCTCGAAGCGCCCGTCCGAGCGGGCACCGCCTGCATCGGCGCCGCGCACGCCGGCGCCGCCCGCGACGGCCCCGTCCTGCGCCTTGCTGTCGGGCCGCTCCTCGCCTTGCCCAGCGCCGTCTCGTCCAGCGCCGTCGTGCCCGGCGCTGTCGTGTCCGCCACCGCCTGGCCCAGCGCCGCCCTGGCCGCTCCCGCTCCGGTTCGCTGCGCTCATGGCGCCCCCTCCCCCTGCCCGGCCGCCGCGCCGTGGCCGGTGACCCGGTCGCGGCCTGCGGTCTTGCTGGCGTACAACGCGGCATCGGCGCGCTCGAGCAGTTGCTCCGGCGTCTCGCCGGGCTGGAGCTCGGCCACGCCCAGGCTCAGGCTCACCGGCAGCAGCCGCCCGTCGATCGACAAGGGACTGCCGCTGACCGACTCGCGCAGGTGCTCGGCCACCCGCACCGCATCGCGCAGATGGGTGTCGGCCAGCACCACCAGCACCTCGTCGCCGCCGTAGCGGCCGAACAGATCGTAGGCGCGCAGGCGGTTGCGCGTGCGCAGCGACACGATCCGCAGCGCCTCGTCGCCGACCCGGTGGCCGTGTTCGTCGTTGATGCGCTTGAAGTGGTCGATGTCGAAGAACACCACCGACAGCGGCCGCTGCGACCGCTGCGCGCGCTCCACCGCGCTGCGCAGGTTCTGCGAGATCGCCGCGCGGGTCATCGCCCCGGTCAGGCTGTCGTAGGTCGCCAGGCGGTTGGCGGTGTCGCGGTCGCGGCGCAGTTGCTGCAGGCGCGAGGTCAGGCCCAGCAACAGGCCCAGGCCGCCGAAGGCCAGGCCGATGGGATAGGCGTATTCCAGCCAGGCGTATTCGGGCCACCACTGGTGGTTGGCGCCGACCAAGGCCACCAGCAGCCCCATCAGCGGCACCCAGGCCAGCAACAGGAAATAGGCCTCGCGCTGGCGCCGCCACACCGCCACGGCGGTGCAGTACAGCACCACCGCGATCACCACCAGCAAGTTGAGATTGCCGAACAGGGCGCTGTACTTCCAGGTGCGGAAGATCGACAGCACCATCAGCGCGCCGAGCAGCACGCTGCTTGCGTCCAGGATCCGCGCCACCCGCGGCTGGGTCGTGCGCAGGCCCAGGAAGAACAGCAGGAAGCGGATGCTCGCCAGCACCGCGCCGGTGTTGAGCACGATGTTGGTGCGGCTGTCCGGGGCGATCTGATTGAGCCAGGGCACCACCCGCAACTCGCCGCCGTCGGCGGTCAGGGTCAGGATCTGCGCGACCAGGGTCAGGCCCAGATAGGCATAGCCGCGTTCGCGCAACCCCGCCCAGAAGCCGAAAGCGAGCACCGCCGCCACCCCCATCGCGGTCAGCACCACGCTGCGCACGCCGACATGGAACATGTCGTCGCGATGGACCTGGGCCAGCGGCACGACCGCCACCTGCGCCGGCAGCACGTCGGCGGCGAACATGCGCAGGTACAGCACGTCGCCGCGGCGCAGGCCGTGCGGCAGCGCGAACACGATCGCGCGAGCGGAATGGTTGAAGTCGGTGTCCGCGCCGTAGATCGAACGCCGCAGCGGGATCTCGTCGCCGGGCCGCCACAGTTCGATCTGGCGCCGGTACGGCCGGGCCACGGTCAGTTGCGGCGCCACCGCCGCGGACACGTCCTGCTCGGCGACGATGCGCCACCACACCGGGCGTTTGCGCGGCGCGGCGATCTGGTCGCCGGCCACGGCGAGGAAACGGCCGTCGAATTCGCCCGACAGCACCCGCGCCGGCACCGGGTCCTGGCCGTCGGGCAGGCGCGCCAAGCTCAACGCCGGCGGGCGCCAGTCGGAGTAATCGGGGGCCGCGCCCGCGCCGGCCGCGCGGCCGAAGGCCGGCGTCGACAGCGTCGTCGCCATTGCGATCGCCAGCAGGAGCCATACGGCCTGCCAGCCTCGACGCCAGGGTTTCCCCATGCCCCTTCCGGTCACTGCTGCGCTCGGCCGAGCATAGCCCATGCAATGGCTGCGCCGAGGCTGGGCCGCGTCACGTTTTACGGGGACGACAGTGCGTTCGCACACGCTTCGGCACATGGACCCGGCGAGCGCGCGGCGGGAGGCCGCGCCGCGGCCATCGCGCCAGCGCGCCCGGGCCGTCGGCGAGCCGGTCGCGGCGCGGCTGCGCGGAAGCGCCGCGGGCGCACCGGCCCGCAGCCGCGAGGAACGACGAAGCCGCTTGAATCCAATCGCCGACCGCGGCGGCAACGCCGATGCCGAGCGCTCGGCGCGCCCGGTCGGGAGTGCGGTCACACCGTCGGAGGGGTCACCGGGTGCGTGGGGCACGGCCGCAGCAGGCGCGGCCGCGGCGGCGATCGGACCCGGCCGCAGGCTTCAGTCCGCGGCGGCGCCCTGCCCGCTGACCCGCGCCACGGCGTCGTGCGCGTGCAGGCTTTCGAAGTGGGCGACCTCGGCATCGAAGCGCTCGATGCGGCGATCGCTGGCCAGGGCCGCGGCGACCCGGCGCGCGGCGTCCTCGCAGAACATCAGATTCTCGGCGTTGAGCCGGGCGAAGGCTTGCTCGTCCTCGCGCTTGACCGCGGTCTGCACCGGGGTGCCCAGGGCCTGCTCCAGGGCGTCGATCAGCGCCGCCAGCGGCAGTTCGTCGAAGGCCGGGCGCAGCTCCACCCGCACATCGGCGCGGCTGCGCTGGGCGTGCGGGGTGGCGGCCAGGCCGCGCTCGGAGGCGAGCCAATCCCCGACCACCGCCACCGACAGCGGGCGCGCGGCGGCGAAATCGGCGGCGAAGCGCTCGGCGTTTAGCTGCCGCGACAGCGCCGCCGAGGCCGGGCAGGTGCTGGAGTACTCGACCGCGAAGCGCAGGCCCAATTGCAGGTGGCCGCCGACCAGGCGCGCATCGATCTCCACCGGATAGCGCTTCCAGCCGGCGTTGGCGCTGGCCAGCGCCGGGCGCAACAGCAACTGTTCGTAGCGCAGCACCAGGCGCGCAGCGTCGGCCAGCCCGCCCTGGCCTTCGACCAGGCCTTGCAGTACCCGGCGCAGGCCGGCCGGGGTCAGGGTCTCGCTGGCCAGGGCGTGCTGCAGGTGCAGGTACATGCGCGACATGTGGATGCCGCGGGTATTGGCTTCGCGCAGATTGACCGCGACGTCGACCGAGGCGGCGACTTGCAGGGGCTGGCCGTCGGCGCCGGGGATGCGCAGCGGCAGGGCGATGTTGGCCATGCCCACCCAGTCCAGCGCGCGCGCAGTGGCGGCGGCGGCATCGTAGGCGACATCGGGCAGGCTGGAACGGGCGGGAGCGGAGGGAGTGTTCACGAACATCAGATGGGGACGCGCCGGGGGCAGCGCAACGGTCGCCAGTTTACCGGGCGCGGGCGCAGCGCCCGGCGGCGGGGCTGCAACGGTCAGTTGCGGGCGCCACGCCAGGCGGTCAGCAGGGCGGTCCAGGGCGGCAAGGGGCCGGCGTCCTCGCCGCGGCCCAGCCGCGCCCGCGCCAGCGCCGTCCACAGCCGGCGCGGCCGGGTCGCCCCGCCGCGGGCCGGCCAATCCGCCAGCAAGGCTTGCCGCCAATGCCCGGCCGCGCCCTGGCCCGGCTCGGCCGCGGCCCGCGCCAGCAGGCTCAGCGGCGCAGCGGCCTCGCCCAGATGCGCCAGTTGCGCCTGCAGCAGGCCGGCGGCGATCGCGTCCATGCCCTGCCCTGCGCGGTCCTGCCCGGGGAGCGGGCCGGCAGGCGCGGCGGCATCGGCCGGGCCGAACAAGGCCAGGTCGATGGCGGCCACCGCTGCAGTCAGCGGCGCCAGGGTGCGCCGCGCATCGGCCGGGTCGGCGGCGCGCTCGCGGCTTTCGCGCAGCGCCGGCAAGGCGGCGGCCAGCGCCTCCCACGGCGCCGGCAAGCGTTGCAGGGCCTGGCCCAGCGGATGCCGGCGCCGGCCCTGCGGCCAGGCACGCAGTTCTTCGGCCCACCAGCCCAGCTTGGCCTCGCCGGGCAAGGGATCGCTGCCGCCCCAGGCGGCATCGGCCAACTCCTGCTGCAAGGCGGCCCAGGCCAGCGCGGTCTCGCGCTGCGGACGCGGCACGAAGGCCTCGGCCAGCGCCCACTCCGGCCAGCGGGCGCGCCATTTGCCGATGAAGTCTTGCAGGGCCTGGGCATCGCTGGTCGCGCCGGCCTCGGCCGGGTGGCTCGCCGCCGTGCGCTCGCCGGCGGCGCGGTCTTGCGCAGTGCGATCGTGCTCGGCATGGCCCTGGGC
>CBIFVU010000078.1:0-14793 GCA_966185905.1 uncultured Lysobacter sp. | reverse complement strand
CTCAACGTGCCGGCGCCGGCGGTGATCCTGATGGCCGGCCTGCAGGGCGCGGGCAAGACCACCACCGTCGGCAAGCTGGCCAAGCACCTCAAGGAGCGGCGCAAGAAGAAGGTGATGGTGGTCTCCGCCGACATCTATCGTCCCGCCGCGATCGAGCAGCTCAAGCAACTGGCCGAGCAGGTCGACGTGCTGTTCTTCCCCTCGGCGGCCTCGCAGAAGCCCGAGGAGATCGTGCGCGCGGCGATCGCCGATGCGCGCAAGTCCTTCGTCGATGTGCTGCTGGTGGACACCGCCGGCCGCCTGGCCATCGACGAGGCGATGATGAGCGAGATCAAGGCGCTGCACGCCGCGGTGTCGCCGGTGGAAACCCTGTTCGTGGTCGACTCGATGACCGGCCAGGACGCCGCGGCCACGGCCAAGGCCTTCAGCGAAGCGCTGCCGCTGACCGGCGTGGTGCTGACCAAGACCGACGGCGACGCCCGCGGCGGCGCCGCGCTGTCGGTGCGTTACATCACCGGCCGGCCGATCAAGTTCATCGGCGTGGGCGAGAAGCCCGACGGCCTGGACGTGTTCCATCCCGACCGCGTCGCCAGCCGCATCCTCGACATGGGCGACGTGCTGTCGCTGGTCGAGCAGGTCGAGCAGCAGGTCGACAAGGACAAGGCGCAAAAGCTCGCCGAGAAGGTCGCCAAGGGCAAGAAGTTCGACCTCAACGACATGAAGGACCAGCTCGAGCAGATGCAGAACATGGGCGGCCTGCACGGGCTCATGGACAAGCTGCCGGGCATGGGCCAGATCCCCGACACGGTGAAGAACCAGATCACCGGCAAGGAAGTGCCGCGCATGGTCGCCATCATCAACTCGATGACCCGCAAGGAGCGGCGCAACCCGGCCCTGCTCAACGGCTCGCGCCGCGCCCGCATCGCCAAGGGCGCCGGCCTGACCCCGGCCGACGTCAACAAGCTGATGAAGCAGTACCAGCAGATGGAGAAGATGATGAGCAAGCTCTCCGGCGGCGGCATGAAGGGCTTGATGCGCGGCATGCGCGGGATGATGGGCGGGCGCGGCGGGATGCCGTTCCGCTGAGTCCGCCGCGCGGGGGCGCAAGCGATCACGCCACGACGGCGGCCGCGAGGCCGCCGTCTGTGTTTGGGCGCGGCGCTGGCCGGCGCCTGCGGTCGCGTGCAGCCCGCGCGCGGGCCTGCCGCTGGGCGGCGAGCCAGGGAGGGCCGGGCGGCCGAAGGGCGGGACAGGGCGAGAGAGCCTGTGAGGGCGTAAGAGCGAGCCAGGGCTGCGCCGGGTCGCGGAGTGAGCGACGGCACCCGCGCATCCTGCCCAGGCCGTCGGCGCTGCCGCGCCGCGGCGCGGAGCCGCCGCCTCGGCGCTTCCGCAAGGACGCACCCGGCGCCGCAGCGCGGCGCCACTCACAAGGAGATCTTCGATGCAGCATGCCCTTCGCGGCCGGACCCGCCTGGTCCTGGCCGTCGCCGCCCTTATGGCCTCGCCGCTGGCGTCGGCCGCAACCGTGTTCTCCGTCAGCAGCCAGCCGGGCGACCCGGTCGGCCTGGGCGAAAGCCGGGTCTATACCGATGCCGACGCCACCCTCTCGATCGAGGGTGGCGAGCGCAACCTGATCCTGCGCGCCGAGCAGGGCGTCGACCAGTGGTATCTCTCGCTCGGCGCGCCGGTCGAGCAAGTGTTCCAGCCGCGCCGCTTCGCCGAGGCCGAACATCCGACCCGCCGCAGCGGCCGCGCGCCCTACCTCTTCGTCTCGCGCAACGGCCAGCACTGCGATCCGCTGTGGGGCGAGATCCAGGTCCGGCAGTTCCGCACCGATGCCCAGGGCCGGATCGAAGCGGTGGAAGCGGCGGTGGTGCAACGCTGCCATCGCGCCGACGCGCCGCTGCTGGCCGCGGTCATCCGCCACAACACCCAGCCGCTGTCGCTGCGCGTGGACAGCCAGGCCGGCGACTATGTCGGCGAAGGCCTGCAACGCACCTACTACGGCGATACGTCCTTGTTCCAGCTTTGGGGCGATCGCCAGGCGCTGGGCTATACCGCCAGCGGCCGCCGCGATCGCTGGAGCGCCGAGTTGTACGCGCCGACCGGACAGGCGCTGGCGGTGGGCCGCTACGCCATCGCCGAGACCCCCGATGCCCAGCACGCCGGTTTCCGCTTCGAGCGCCCGGAGCGGCGCTGCCCGGCGATCACCGGCGGCAGCGTGGAGATCAAGGCGATCGGCTTCGATCCCGACACTGGCGCGGTGCAGTCGCTGCATGCCGAGTTCGTCCAGTACTGCCAAGGCGCGACCCAGGCGCTGCGCGGGACCTTGCGTTACCAAGCCTGACCCGCGTCGCCGGGCAGGGCGCGCTCGCCGCGCCTTGCCTGGTTCGGGCGGAGCAGGGGGCAGGCGCGCCGGACGCGGCAACGAGGGTTGGGCACGCTGCTGGGGGCCGGCGAGCGGCGCGGGAGCATTCCAGGGCAGGGCGGCCATGGCAGGCGGCCAACAAGGGCGGGCAGCCCACGCAAGCCATCGGAAAAGGCCGCGGGGCGGGGCCAGCCTATCCGCCAGGGACGGCGAACGGCCGGCTGCGGGCCGGCGCCTGGGCCGGCAAACGCCGGGGCTGGGAGGCGCGGGCGCCCGACCCGGTTTGCCCGCGCTGCCGGTTCGGTCTACAATCGCCGGCTTACCCCGTCATTCCGACGGCTGGGCAACACAGGAAAGCAACCCTCATGGTCAAGATCCGCCTGACCCGTGGCGGCGCCAAGAAGCGTCCGTTCTACCACATCATCGTCACCGACAGCCGCAGCGCCCGCGACGGCCGCAACATCGAGCGCGTCGGTTACTACAACCCGGTCGCCACCGGCAACGAGAAGCGCGTCGAGCTGGACCTGGAGCGCGTCAAGCACTGGGTCTCCAACGGCGCCCAGCTGACCGACAAGGTCGCCGACCTGTACAAGCAGGCCGTCAAGGCCGCTCCGGCCGCCTGAGCCGGCGGGCCGCGCGCCTGGCGCGCGGCCCTTTCGCATCCATGAGCGATTCTTCGCGCCGCATCCTCCTGGGCAGGGTGCTCGGCGCCTTCGGCATTCGCGGCGAGGCCAAGCTCGAGTCCTGGACCGAGCCGCGCGCTGCGATCTTCCGCTACCAGCCCTGGACCCTGCGCGATCCCCAGGGCCGCGAGCGCGAGCTCAGCGGCGTGCGCGGCCGCGAAAGCGGCAAGTACCTGATCGCCCAGCTTCCCGACGTGGCCGACCGCGACGCGGTGGAAGCCCTGCGCGGCACCGAGATCTACGTGCCGCGCTCGGCCCTGCCGCCGCCGCGCGAGGGCGAATACTACTGGGTGGATCTGGAAGGCCTGGAGGTGGTCACCACCGAAGGCGCCCGCCTGGGCACCGTCTCGCATCTGTTCGCCACCGGCGCCAACGACGTGCTGGTCGCCCGCGACGACGAGCGCGAGCGCATGATCCCGTTCGTGATCCCGCAGTATGTCGTGTCGGTGGATTTCCAGGCGCGGCGGGTTGTCGTCGATTGGGACCCTGACTTCTAAGAGATGGCGGATAGGCGTCAGGAGATAGCCAAAGCGGGGCGCCGGGCTCTTGCTATCTCCTGACTCCTGTCTCCTATCCACTCTCTCCCAGCCCATGCGCATCGACCTCATCAGCCTGTTCCCCGAATTCGTCGCGCAATGCGCGGCCTTCGGCGTGGTCGGGCGGGCGGGCGAGCGCGGGCTGTTGGCCTTGCACGGCTGGAATCCGCGCGATTACGCCGAGGGCAATTACCGCCGCGTCGATGAGCGGCCCTTCGGCGGCGGCCCGGGCATGGTGATGATGATCGACCCGCTGCGCGCGGCCCTGGCCGCGGCGCGGGCGGCCGATCCGGCGCCCGCGCGGGTGGTCTATCTCAGCCCGCAGGGCGCGCGCCTGGACCAGGCCAAGGTCCGCGAACTGGCCGGACATGCGCGCCTGATCCTGTTGTGCGGGCGCTACGAGGGGGTGGACGAGCGTTTGATCCAGGCCGAGGTGGACGAGGAAGTGTCGATCGGCGACTACGTGCTGTCCGGCGGCGAGCTGGCTGCGGCGGTGGTGGTCGATGCGGTCGCGCGCCTGCAGGACGGCGCCCTGGGCGATGCCGAGTCGGCGGTGCAGGACAGTTTCGAGGACGGCCTGCTGGATTGCCCGCATTACACCCGGCCGGTGGAACATGAGCTGGGCTCGGTGCCGGAGGTGTTGATGTCCGGCAATCATGCCCGGATCGCGCAGTGGCGCCGCCAGCAGTCGCTGGGCCGGACCTGGCAGCGCCGCCCGGACTTGCTCGATGAGGCCGTCCTGTCCAAGGCCGACCGCAAGCTGCTGGCGGCCTACCGGGCCGAGCTGGCCCAGGCCCAGCCTGCCCGGGCCGAGGGGGCCGGGGACGGGGACGGGCCCGGAAACGGTTCCAGCCCGGCCCTGGCGGGGCCTGCGGCCGGGCCGGAGGGCGGTCGCGGCGCGGGTTCCGGCGCCGATCCGGCCGGGGCCTAGCCACGGCCGGGAAATTCCCGCTATAATTAGCCGCTTAGCTGTATCCATGCCATGACGCGGGTCCACGTGCACTCGCGCAACAACTAATCCAACAGGCCCTGCCATGAACAAGCCGTCGATCCACACGCTGGTCCAGAATTTCGAAGCCGAACAGCAGCAGCGCAAGCTGCCCGAGTTCAGCCCGGGCGACACCGTCGTCGTCAACGTCAAGGTGAAGGAAGGCAACCGCGAGCGCGTCCAGGCCTATGAAGGCGTGGTCATCGCCAAGAAGAACGCGGGCCTGAACTCCTCCTTCACCGTGCGCAAGATTTCCCACGGCTTCGGCGTGGAGCGCGTGTTCCAGAGCCACAGCGCGGTGATCGACTCGGTCGACGTCAAGCGCCGCGGCAAGGTCCGCGCCGGCAAGCTGTACTACCTGCGCGGCCTGGAAGGCAAGAAGGCCCGCATCAAGGAAGACCTGGCCGCCTACGCGCGCGCCAAGAACGCCGCTCCCGCCGAGTGAGCGTGCGCGCCGCGCGCTCTGCGCGCAGCGCCCTCCGGACGGCCGCCGCAAGGCGGCCGTTCGCGTTCGTGGAGTCCGCTTGCGGGCGGGCGCTCGCTTGCAGGTGGGCGCGCCTGCGGCAGGCTGGGCCGTAGCCGCGCCGCCGGTCCGACCTTGGACGAGCCAACGCCCGCCCGCGCCGTATGCGCGATCGTCCGGCTTGTGCGGCGCCGCCGGCCCGCGGTCGCGCTCCAGCCTGGAATCGCGCCGCGCATGCAGCAGCCCCTCGGCCGAGCGGGCCCGTGCAGCGGTTCCTGGCCGGCCCCGGTTGCGCGCGCTGGCGGCCGTGCGCTTCATGCCCGGCATCGCCCGCACCCGCAAGGACAGGGCCGGGGCGGCCGCGCTGGCCGGTTTTGCCTGCCGCCTGGCCGCGAAGCGGCCGCTGGGCGGAGCGCGCCGATCGCGCTAGATTCCCCACGCGGTCGCCCCACCGCTGTCGTCACCGCCGCCCCCGCGGCAGGAGCCGTTCGCCCATGAATCCCCCTGGCCTGTCCGAAGGCGATATCTGCACCTACCTGCGCAGCGACGGGGTGTGGGGGTTCTTCTGGGTGCAGCGCATCGACGCCTTGCCCGATGGCCGCGACGCGCTGTCCTTGCGCAAGTTCGACGCGCACACCCTGGAGGAGGTGCAGGCCGCGCACCTGCAGGACGTGGCCGAACTCAAGCGCCTGCCGCTGCAGGCGCATTTCCCCATCGTCGGCACGCGCGTGGCCGAGGTCGAGCCGCGGGTGATCGGGCACATGCCGGTGCGCGAGGAGGACCTGGAAGGCTACCGGATCTGGCGCGCAGCCTTCGACCAGGGCGAGGCCGGGGTGTTCACCCTGGCGCTGGAGCAGATCTAGCCGCACCGGCGTAAGCGGCCGGGCGCAGAGGCGCGACTGCGCGCGGTCGCGCGGGCGCTCGGCATCGTTGGGTGAGGTGGCGCTGGGCTTGCTGGCGCAGGGCGCGCCGCAGCCAGGGTCGCCGTGGATCGCATCGCTGGGGCCGCTCGTCCCGGCTCGACCCGCAGCGCCCGGGCGCTGCGTTTTCCGGCCCGATCCGCGGCTATGCCGCCGCTCCTTTGCCCGCGCCCGTTCGCTGCGGCTCTGCCGCCCGGCCGGAAAGGCGATGGCGCCCGCCGGCGACGCGCCATCGGCGCCTCCTGACCGCCCGCTAGCGTTCGGCCAGCGCTTCGTCCGAACGGCCGGGCGGCTCCTCCGGACAGGCATCGGCCACCGGCGCCGGCGGTGGCGCGGGGACCTCGGCCGGCGCAGCGATGGTTTGCGCCGCCACTGGCGCGGCCATGCGCTCGGCCGGGCTCATCATCTGCGCCCGGCGCCAGCCGCCCCAGCGGTAATAGGCCATCGACATCAGCGCCGCGCACAGCGCGCTGACCGGAAAGCTCCACCACAGTGCGTCCAGGCCGAGCGCCGGTTGCAGCCAAGTCGCGAACGGCACGCGCACGCCCCACAGCGCCGTGCCCAGGATCAACAGCGGCGGCACCACCGCGCCGGTGGCGCGGACCACGCCGGAGATCACGAAGGTCACGCCGAAGAACAGGAACGACCACACCGAGATGTGGTTGAGGTGGCGGGCGATCTCGAACGATGCGCTGCCTTCGGGCAGGAACAGCGCCAGGGTGTAGCGGTCGAGCAGGATCAGCGGTGCGATCAGCGCGCCGGTCATCAGGAAATTGAACGCCGTGCCGGTGCGCGCGGCCGCATCGACCCGGTCCCAGCGCCCGGCGCCGACGCTCTGCGCGGCGATCGAGGAGCAGGCCGCGCCGATGGCCATGGCCGGCATCTGCACGTAGTTCCACAACTGCAGGGCCGCGCCGTAGCCAGCGGCGACGCGGGTGCCGTGGGCGTTGACCAGGCGGATCATGGCGATCATCGCCAGCGAGATCAGCACCATTTGCAGGCCCATCGGCACGCCCTTGACGATCAGCGCGCGCAGCACCGCCGGGTCGATCCGCAGCAGGCGAGCGTCCCGGCGGCCGAGCCAGAGCACGTGGCGCTTGCGCCGCAGCGCCAGCAGCATCGCCGCCAGGCTCGCGCCCTGGGCGAGGAAAGTGGAGGCGGCCGAGCCGGCGATGCCCATCGCCGGCACCGGCCCCCAGCCGAAGATCAGCAAGGGGTTGAGGACGATGTCCAGGGCCACCGACAGCAGCAGGAAGCCGAACGGCGTGCGCGAGTCGCCGGCGCCGCGCAGAGCCGCGGATATGAAGGCGAAGGCGTAGATGAAGGGCATCGACAGGAAGATCACCCGCAGATAGCTCTCCGCCAGCGGCAGCGCAGCGGCGGGGGTGTGCATGGCCCGCAGCACCGGTTCGGCCAGGAACCAGCCGGCCGCGGCGATCAGCGCCGACAGTCCGATGAAGAAGGTCGCGCTGGTGCCCATCACGTGGCGCGCGCGGGCGGTGTCGCGCGCGCCGATGGCCTGGCCGATCAGGATCGTCGCGGCCATGCCGATGCCGAAGATCGAGCCGATCAGGAAAAACATGATGTTGTTGGCGTTGGCCGTGGCGGTCAGCGCGGCCTCGCCGAGGTAGCGCCCGACCCAGATCGAATTGATCGAGCCGTTGAGCGACTGGGCCGCGTTGCCGGCCATGATCGGCAGGGCGAAGCCGATCATGGTGCGGCCGATGGGGCCTTCGGTGAGCAGGTGGCTGCCGTGGGCGGAACTGGGGGCCATGGCGGGGTCCGGGCGCTGGACCTGCAGTATGAGGCCTGGGTGCGTGCACGGTCCGTGGCGCAGGCGCGCGTCCGCACCGCCGCCGGAGTGGCCGCGCGCATCCGCTGCCGCCGCGTTGCGGGCGCGCACCCTCGCCGGCCGGGTGCTATCGTGCGCGCCGATGAACCCGAACGAACGCTCTCCCGATCCGGCCGCCGCCGCGGCCGTGCGCCTGGACCTGTGGCTGTGGGCGGCGCGCTTTTTCAAGACCCGCAGCCTGGCGCGGCAAGCGGTGGACACCGGCAAGGTCGAGGTCGGCGGCCAGCGCGCCAAGCCTTCGCGCGCGGTGCGCGTGGGCGATGCGCTGCGGGTGGTGCGCGGCGATGAAATCTTCGAGCTGAGCGTGCGCGGGCTCAGCGACAGCCGTGGCCCGGCCAGCCAGGCCCAGGGCTTGTACGAGGAAACCGCGGCCTCGCGCGAGGCGCGCGAACAGGCGCGCGCGTTGCGCGCGGCCGAGCGCAACGGCTATCGCGCGCCGGAGAGCAAACCGGACAAGCGCGCGCGGCGGCTGATCCGGGCCCTGGGCGATATCGACGCGCTGTAGCGGCCGGCCGATGCGTTGTTTCTACCGCATCGTGCTCGTACTCCCCCGTGGGAACGGCGCAAGCCGCGCACCGCGAACGCGCGCTGCGCCCACGCGATACTGGGATTTCGGGATCGCGGCTTGCGCCGCTCCCATAGGGGCGGGAACAGGGCAGGGAACACAGTAGCGGGAATAGGGAATCGGGAATCGGCAGGGCAGAAGCGGGATGTGCGGACACGCTCGCGCGCAACCGCTGTTCCGATTCCCCATTCCCGATTCCCGACTCCCCGACTCCCGATTTCCCGCAACGAAAAAGCGGCCGCGTCGCCGCGGCCGCTCGGAGTCCAATCTCGGCGCGCTGCGCTCAGCGCTTGTCGCCGCCCAGCAGGCTGCCGCCGATCTTGAGCAGATCGCCCAGGCCGACCTGGCCGTCGCCGTCGCGGTCGAGCACCGCGCCGAGCAGGCCGCCGGCACCGTTGTCTTGCTGGATGCGCTGGGTCTCCTGGCCGAGCACCTGGCCCAGTTGCTGCGGCGAGGCCGCGGCCTGCTGGCCGCCGCCGGAGAGCATGCGTTGGGCGAGGAAGGACAGCACGATCGGCGCCAACAGTTTCAGCAGCGAACTGGCTTGGCTGCTGCCCAGCCCGGTGGCCTGGCCCAGGCCCTGGGCCGCGGCGTCCTGGCGGCCGCCGAAGATGTGGCCGAGGATGCCGGCGCCGTCGGTCTGGCGCCCGCCGGCGCCGCCGAGCACCGCGCCGAGCACGCCGCCCAGATCCAGGCCGGCGCCGCCCGCGCCCGCGGCATGGTCGCGCTGCAGCGCTCCGAACAGCGCCTCGGCGCCCTGCGGCTGGCTGGCGTTGCGGCCCAGCGCGCCGAGCAGCAGCGGCAGCGCCGCGCCGACCGCGCTCTGGGTCTGGGTCTGGGACAGGCCCAACTGGCCGCCCAGTTGCGCCAGCGGCTGGCCTTGCAGTTGGCTGAGGAGATCGTCGGTCAGCGAAGCGCTCATTGTGTGCATCCGGTCAAGGGAAGCCGATGCTAGCGGCGCGAGGTGTTAGTTCCAGGTGATTGCCGCTCGCCTGGGCGGCGCATGCGGCGACGCCCGGCGCGGGGCCGGGCGTCGCGGCGGGCGCAGCGGGTGCGGCGGATCAGCCGGCGCCGGCTTCCTCGCGCACGTCGGTGGCGCTGGCGCCTTCCGGTTCCGGCGGCAGGCCCAGGGCCTGGGCCACGCCGGCGCCATAGGCCGGATCGGCCTTGCTGCAGTTGCGCACGTGGCGGCGCTTGATGAATTCCGGTGCGTCGCCCATGGCCCGTGCGGTGTTGTCGAACAAGACCTGACGCTGGGCCGGCGACATCAACCGGAACAGATCGCCGGGCTGCTTGTAGTAGTCGGCGTCGTCCTCGCGGAAATTCCAGAAGTCCGCGTCGCCGTTGATTTTCAGCGGCGGCTCGCGGTATTCGGGCTGCTCCTGCCACTGCTGGTAGCTGTTGGGCTCGTAGTGCAGGGTGCCGCCGTAGTTGCCGTCCACCCGCATGGCGCCGTCGCGGTGGTTGCTGTGCACCGGGCAGCGCGGCGCGTTGACCGGGATCTGGTGGTGATTCACCCCCAGGCGGTAGCGCTGCGCGTCGGAATAGGCGAACAGGCGCGCCTGCAGCATCTTGTCCGGCGAATAGCTGATGCCGGGCACCAGGTTGTTGGGCGCGAACGCGCTCTGCTCGACCTCGGCGTAGAAGTTCTCCGGATTGCGGTTGAGCTCCATCACGCCCACCTCGATCAGCGGGTAGTCCTTCTTCGGCCAGACCTTGGTCAGGTCGAAGGGGTGGTAGGGCACCTTGTCGGCGTCGGTCTCGGGCATGACCTGGACGTAGAGCTTCCACTTGGGGAACTCGCCGCGTTCGATCGCATCGTAGAGGTCGCGCTGGTGGCTTTCGCGGTCGTGGCCGATCAACTCGGCGGCCTCGGCGTCGGTCAGGTTCTTGATGCCCTGCTCGGTGCGGAAGTGGAACTTGACCCAGAAGCGCTCGTTGGCTTCGTTGATGAAGCTGTAGGTGTGCGAGCCGAAGCCGTGCATGTGCCGGTAGCTGGCGGGGATGCCGCGGTCGCTCATGACGATGGTGACCTGGTGCAGGGCCTCGGGCAGGCTGGTCCAGAAGTCCCAGTTGTTGCGCGCGCTGCGCATGTTGGTGCGGGGGTCGCGCTTGACCGCCTTGTTGAGGTCGGGGAACTTGCGCGGGTCGCGCAGGAAGAACACCGGCGTGTTGTTGCCGACCAGGTCCCAGTTGCCTTCTTCGGTGTAGAACTTCAGGGCGAAGCCGCGGATGTCGCGCTCGGCGTCGGCTGCGCCGCGCTCGCCGGCGACGGTGGTGAAGCGGGCGAACATCGGCGTCTGCTTGCCGACCTGGGCGAAGATCTTGGCGCGGGTGTAGCGGCTGATGTCGTGGGTGACGGTGAACACGCCGAACGCGCCGGAGCCTTTGGCGTGCATGCGCCGTTCGGGAATGATCTCGCGGTTGAGGTTGGCGAGCTTTTCGATCAGCCACACGTCCTGCATGAGCACCGGCCCGCGCGGGCCGGCGGTCATGCTGTTCTGGTTGTCCACCACCGGCGCGCCGAAGGCCGTGGTCAGTTTAGTGGGCTTGGGCTTGCTGTCGTCTTGCTGGCTCATGGCGGGCTCCGTGTGGCGCAGTGAGGGGACACCGGGACGATAGGCCGCGGCCGTCTCTCGGTAAAATCGATCTTTTCGACCTATCCGATAGGGCGTGGCTATGGTTGCGGGCGCAGCCGATGACCGGCCCCGCCTTGAGCCGATCATGCGAGCGGACTCGTGGCGGAGGCGTGACTGCGAAGCGCCTACGATGGAAGCAGGATGCGTGAAGGCTGGCGCGCGGAGCGGCCTTGACGGAGGCGAGCGCTGCCAACCAAGGGCGCCGGTCCGGGCGTGCTGCCCCCGAAGGCTGCCTTTGGGCGCTTGAGTCGCACGGTCGGGTTGCGCAGCTGAGTGGCACGGCGGCCCCATGCACGCCGCCGCCCCCGGCAAGCCGCCGCGCCGGGGACACGCGCCGAAGCGTCGGCCGGAGGCAGGGGCCAAGCCTGGCACAGGCCCGCAAGCCCGCGCGCCCGGCCGGGCGCACTCAACCGTTCTGGATCACGTCGAACTCGCCTTCCAGCACGCGGTCGAAGCGGCCGCTGCGCCAGCCGCGCACGCCGTCGCGGACCAAGGGCGACGGCGCTTGGCGATAGCGCCGGCAGATGCGGCGCTCGCCCTCGGCCTGGCCTTGCGGCTGGCGCGCGCGTCCGGGCGCATCGGCGGCCACCTGCACCAGTACCGACAGGCGCTGGGTGGTCTGGCCGCTCTGGCCCTCGTAGACGTGCAGGCCGGCCTCGGCTTCCAGCAGTTCCAGCGCGCCGAAGCCGCTGACCGCCAGCCAGGCGCTGCAGCGCTCCTCGTCGCGGCGCAGCACCTGCACCCGCATGTTGCGGCGCTGGCCCCAGGCCAGGTACATGCCCAGCACCCGCTGCCACCACAGGCGCGCATCCTCGCCGTGGCGTTGCTGGGTCGATTCGGCCAGGTCGATTTCCACCAGCGCGTCCTGCGGACGGCGCGCGCGCAGTGCCTCCACCGCCAGCCCGAGCAGGAACAGCAACTGCGCCAGCGCCTGGGCGAAGCGCGCGTTGCCGCCGTCGCGGCTGAGGCGTTGGTACAGGCGCAGGGCGGTGTCCAGCGCGCTCTCGATGCGGTCGCGGCGTTCGATCCGGTCCAGCGCGGCGTGGCGCTCGGGCGATTCCCAGAAATCCGGCGCGGCCATCGCCGCGTAGTCGGCCTCGCGTTCGGCGCGCCAGGCCGGGCCGAGCACGTCTTCCTCCAGCGCGGCCAGGCGCGCATCCAGGCGGGCGATGGCCTCGGCGTCGGCGGACGGCGCATAGACCAGGTCGCGCAGGTCGCCGCCGGCGTCGGCCGCGGCACCGGCCGCGTCCAGCGCCGCCGCGGGCGCAGCGGCGGAGCGGTCGGGATCGATGAACTCCACGTCCAGGCGGTCGCCGGCGCTGCGCACGAACAGGAACTGGTCGCCCTGCGGCGCCCGGTGCTCGACGATGCTGCGCGCCAGCGGCGCCAGCAGGTAATGCTCGATGGCGCGGCGCAACGGGCGCGCGCCCAGGTCCGGGGTGAAGCCGCGGTCGAGCAGGAACTCGATCGCCGAAGGCTCCCATTCCACCGCCCAGTCGCGGTTGCGCAGGCCGCGCCGGGTCAGCACGCGCTTCAGTTCCTTGTGCAGGATCTCGCGCATCAGGCTGCGGTCGAGCGGGTTGAACAGCACCACCCGGTCCAGGCGGTTGATGAACTCGCGGCGGAACGTGTCGAACAGGGCCTTCTCCACCGCGCTGCGGGAATAGCCGCCGCGGGTGCTGGCGAAGCCGGGGCCGGCGTTGCGCGAGAGAGTGGAGCCGACGTTGCTGGTGAGGATGATGATGCTGTGGCGGAAGTCGGCGGTGTGGCCGCTGCGGTCGCTCAGGCGGGCGTCGTCGAAGACCTGCAGGAACAGGTCCCAGACGCTGGGGTGGGCCTTCTCGAACTCGTCCAGCAGCACCACCGAGAAGGGCTGCTCGCGGATGCGCGCGGTCAGCGAGCGCACGCCCTGGGCGCTGTCGTCGGCGGTCAGGCGCCAGGCCGCGTCCTCGGACTGGAACTCGCTCATGTCCAGGCGCAGCAGGCGCTCGTCGCTGCCGAACAACAGCTCGCCCAGGGCCTTGGCCAGCTCGGTCTTGCCGGTGCCGGTGGGGCCGGCGAACAGGAACACGCCGATCGGCCGGCCGTTGTCGGTCAGCCCGGCCTTGAGCAGGGCGATGCGGTCGAGCAGGGCATCGACGGCTTCGTCCTGGCCGAGCACGCGGCCGCGGAAGAACTCGCGCAGGCGCGCCAGGTCCAGGCTCTGGCGATCGTCGATGACCTCCAGCGGCAGGCCGCTGCGCTGGGCGATGGTCGCCAGCAGCCCCTCCGCGTCCAGCGGCAGGGCCGCCGGTTCCTGCGCGCTGGCTGCCAGCAGCGCATCGTTGAGCAGGCGCAACAGACGGCCGGGCTCCTGCTGTTCGGGGAAATACTGCGCGGCCATGCGCGCGGCCTCGTCGAGCACGCGCGGGTCGGCGACCGGACGGCCGGCGCGTTCGCTTTCCAGCCGCGCCCATTCGCGCGCGACCGGTTGCAGCGCGGCCGGATCCAGCGCGGCCAGTTGCAGCACTTGGAAATGGTGCTTGACCACCGGCCGCGCCACCAGCAACTGCGCCAATTGGCGCGGAGTGATTTCGCCGACCACGCGCAGGCGGCCGCGCTCGATCGCCGGCAGCACCAGGTCGAGCAGGCCGCGCGGATCGCGCGAGTGCGAGCCCTTGGACAGCAGGTCGAGGAAATCCGGGACCCGCCACAGCGCGCGCGGACGCTCCAGCACGGACAGCATCTCGCGCACCCGTTCTTCCAGTTCGCCGACATAGCTCTGGCCGGACAGGATCTCCGCGGCGCTGGCCTCGAACACCAGCCAGCCGTCGGCCTGCAGGCGCTCGACCAACACGTCCACCAGCACGGTCTTGCCCACGCCGTGTTCGCCGCAGACCAGGGCCGAGCCGGGTTCGGGCCCGCCCAGGCGCTCTAGCAGGCGCGCCAGTGGCGGCTCCAGCCCTGCGTGCAGGATCCGCGGCTGCGGCCGCGGCGCTGGGTTGAGCCGGCCGAAGGCGCCCAGCACGCGGCTCTCCCGGCGCGCGCCGAGCGCGCGCTCGGCCTGTTCGATCAGCGGCGCGAGCAGCGGCGAGTCGAAGCGCTTGAGGGTGTCGCGCAACTGCCCGGCCTGGTTTTCGTCCAGTTCGTCCAGCGCCGGCGCCGGCGCCGGCGCCGGCGCCTCGGCGGGACCGGCCTGCGCGGCCCATTGCAGGTAGTCGCGCAGTTGCTGGCGGACCGGGGCGAAGTCCCACCACCAAGGCTGGGCGTGGCGCATCAACTGCACCAGCGCCTGCGCATCGGCCTGGCCGCGCAGGTGTTCGACCAGAAAATAGAGCGGATAGCCGCCGAAACCCGCGGCCTGCTCGAGCACCGGCGCGAGTGCGAGCGCAGGCCGGCGCGAGAGCGCCTTGACGATCATCGACTGCAATACATACCCGCTGCCGCCGAGCAGGCCCAGCGCTTCCTCGGGCGGCAGCGCTGGGCTGGCGACCAAGTCCACGCCCTCCAGGAAGTCGGCCTGGGCCAGCAGGTCCTGCGGGCGCTGGATGCGCTCGTCGACAGCGTCGAGCTGGCGGACCAGGCGGAACAGCCGCTCCAGCGGCGATTCGACCGCTGCCGGCGCCTCCTCGGCCGTGGCGGGCGGTCCGCTGGCGGCCTCGCAGGGGGCGGCTCCAGAGAGTGCGGCTCCAGAGAGTGCGGCTCCAGAGGGTGCGGCGCCGGCATCGGCGCCTGTGTCCGTGGCCGCGCCGCTGGAGGCGGCCGCAGACGGCACCGCCGTGGCAGCGGGCGCCTGGCCG
>CBIFVU010000077.1:0-15054 GCA_966185905.1 uncultured Lysobacter sp. | reverse complement strand
AGGAGCGGCGCGAGCCGCGAACGCGATCTTGCTCGAGCGTCGTTGCCGGCCCTGGCGCGGGCGCTCAGAGCAAGTCGCCATTGGCCGAGAGCACGCGCTCCATACGGTCGCCCACGCCGCCGATTTCCAGCACCAGGCGCTGCACCTCGGCAGCGTCCAGGGTCTCCAGAGGACGGTTCTCGCACAGTTGCAGGTACGGCACACCGTCCAGGTTGCCGATGGCCAGGTAGCCGACATGGCTTTCCCAGTTGAAGACCAGGGCGCGGCGCGCATCCAGGCCGGTAGTCGGGGCGATGGCGGTGCTCACGCGCAGGAAGGCGCGGCCATCGTCGTCCTCCAGTTCGGACAGGAAGATCGACTGGTGGCGGGTGCCTTGTTCCAGCGACAGCTCGACGCACAGCACGCTGTCGTGCACGGTCAGGCGGAAGCCGGCCTGGGCCAGTTGGGGGCGGATCTGATCGAATTGCATGGGGGCGACTCCTGCGCGTTGCAGCGCCTATGCTACCGCGATGGACAGCGAAACTTCCGCCAAGCGCATCCGCGCCGCGATCCGCGCGATCCCCGCCGGGCAAGTGGCCGGCTACGGCGAGGTCGCGCGGCGCGCGGGCTTGCCCGGCCGGGCCCGCCTGGTCGCGCGCCTGCTCAGCCAGAACGACGATCCAGGCCTGCCCTGGCACCGGGTGCTGCGCTCGGATGGGCGCATCGCCTTCCCCGAGGGCTCCAAGGGTTATCGCGAGCAGTCCCAGCGCTTGCGCGCCGAGGGGGTGAAGGTGGAGAAGGGCCGGGTCCGCGGCCAGCGTGCCGCGCCGACCCTGGATGCGCAGATCTGGGGGCCGCCGGGGGAGTGACGGCTGGGCCCGGCCGTGCGCATCCGCGCCGGCGGGGCGAGGGCAGTGGCGTTCCTGGGGCGGCGCCTGTAGTGGGTTCGCGCGCGCCCTCATCCGCCCCTGCGGGGTACCTTCTCCCGCGCGGGGGAGAAGCCAGGACGGGGCCGCCTCTTGCAGGGCGGCGCCGGTAGTTGGCTTGCGCGGGGCCCCATCCGTCCCTGCGGGGCGCGTTCTCCCGCGCGCGGGATGAAGAAGCAGCAAGCGTCCGGCTTCTGTCCCTGTCCGTTCTGCCTGTTCGCTGGGGGAGAGGCCAGGACGGGGGGCGCCTCTTGCGGCCGCTCTCCCGCAGGCAGAGCGGGCAATGGCCGAGGAGCGGCGCTGAACCGGGGCTGCCCGCATGGCCGATTCCTGCACACCGCGCTCACCACTGCGCGCCCGCGCAACGGCTACCATGGCGGCCGCCCCGAGGAGTCCCGATGTTTTCCAGCATTCCGCCGGTCACGCGCAAGCTGCTGATCGCCAATGTCGCCGTCTTCATCCTGCAGGCCCTGGCGAGCCTGGACCCGACCGCCGCAGCCTGGCTGGCCTGGGGCGAATTGTGGCCGTGGCCGTCGGGCCCTTTCAGCGCGCCCGGGCCGGTGTTCATGCCCTGGCAATTGCTGACCGCCGGCTTCATGCACGGCGGCATCGGCCACCTGGTCTTCAATATGCTGGCCTTGGTGATGTTCGGCGCTTCGCTGGAGCACCACTGGCGCGCGCGCCGGTTCGCAGCCTTCTATTTCCTGTGCCTGGCCGGTTCGTCCCTGCTGCAGTTGGCGGTGGCTTCCTACGCGTTCCGCCAGGGCCAGTATTTCGCTTCGCTCGGCGCGTCCGGCGCGATCTACGGCCTGCTGCTGGCCTACGGCGTGCTGTTCCCCAGTCGCCGCGTGACCTTGCTGCCGTTCCCGATCGTGCTCAAGGCGCGCACCCTGGTGTTCGTCTACATCGCCGCGGCCTTGTTCTACGGGGTGTTCACCAGCGGCAGCGGCGTGGCCCATTTCGCCCACCTCGGCGGCATGTTGGTGGGCTGGCTGGTGATCCTGTACTGGCGCCGGCGTCCGCCCCGCGGCGGTGCGGGCGGGCTGCGCGATGCGCGCGCGCAGGCGCTGGCCGAGCGGCGCCGCCGTTCCAAGCTGCGTGTGGTGAAGTAGGCCACTGGCCCGGCCCGCGGCGCCGGGCTCAGAAATCCGGGCGCAGCCGCACTTGTTCGAGTTCCTTCTTGACCGAGCGCCAGAACAGCTGCGGCGCGATCCAGGTGTAGGCGCAAAAGCCCAGCCAGGCCAGCGACAGCGGTCCGGTCCAGCGCCCCAGGCCGAACTGGGGCAGGGCGATCATGCCGATCTGGTAGAGCAGGAACATACCCAGCAGCATCGCCACCATGCGCGTGCGCGAGCCGGCGCTGAGGAAGCTCTGGAAGCGCCACCACAGGCCCAGCAGCGGGCTCTGGCGGGCTTTGACCGCGCCCAGCAGGGTCATGGCCTGCTCGTCCATGGGATCCAGTTGCACCGCCCAGGCGGCGTGTTGGCGCGCGGCTCGCACCTTGCCGGCGGCCAGTTCGCAATGGCCGAGCACGCACAGGGCTCCGACGTGCTCCGGATCGATCTCCAGCACCTGGCGGGCCAGGCCGGCCGCTTCGCTGCGCTGGCCGCGGCACAGCAGCAGGCTGGCCAGCAGCGCCAGGCCGTCGCTGTCGCCCGGCGCCATCGCACAGGCGCGTCGGGCGTGTTCCAGGGCACGCTCGTCCTGGCCCCAGGCCAGGTACAGGCGGGCCTGGGCGTCTTCGACCAGCGCCGAGTCCGGCGCCAGGGCGCGCGCCGCATCCAGGTGCGCCTGCGCTTCGCGCAAGCGCCGGCGCGCCAGCGCCACCAACGCTGCGGCCAGATGGGCGTAGTGCGAGTCGGGCTCCAGCTCCAGCGCGCGCTGGGCTTCGGAGTGCGCGGCGTGCAGGCGCTTGCGCCGGAGCAGGCACAGCGCGAGCAGGGCGTGCGCCTCGGCCAGCTCGGGGTCTTCGCCGAGCGCGCGCAGCAGCGCATCGATGGCCGCGTCGATACGGCCGTGGGCGTAGTAGCGCTGGGCCAGCGCCAGCGCGAGAGAGCCTGCGGGACCGCTCATTGCACCAGCGCCTGCAGCAGGGGCGGCCACCCTTCGCCGTTGAGCGCGCGATGCGAGAACAAGGTCAGCGGGATCAGCAGGATCACGCCTTTGCGCGCTTGCCCGCCGTAGTGTTCCCACAACTCGAAACAGCGCTGCTGCATCAGGTACAGGACATAGCCGAAGGCGAGCTTGGCGGTGATCACCGACAAGAAGGCGTAGCGCAGGGCCAGCGGATCGAGCGCGCCGGAGTGGCGCAGCGCGCCGAGCAGGAACAGCAGCGCGACCGTGGTGGCCAGGCTGGCGCCGATGCACAGCCATTCGCGCCCGCGGGTGGGGCTGCCGAGCGCGGCGGAGTTGAACGCGAACCAGGCCAGGCCGAGGGCGTTGCCGGCGAGCATCAACGCCAGCATCGGCCACATCGGATCGACCGCATAGCGCGACAGGCCCGAGGGCCGCGGTTCGTCGGGCAGGCGATAGACGCTGGCAGCCATCAGCCGCCTCCGTGGCGCTTGAGGAAGTCCAGCACTTCGTCGTACTGGCCGCCCTGGTTGGCGTAGCGCGCATGGTTGCGCGCGGTGGTCAGCCATTCCAGCGTGGTCGGCCGGGTCTGGCGCAGCGCGGCGCGCAGGTGGTCCATGTCCAGCGGCACTTCGCGGCCTTGTTCGATGGAGGCCTCGATGGCCTCGTCCACCGCGGTCTCCACCAAGTGGCGCAGGTCGGCGCCTGAGTGGCCCGAGGTCAGGCGCGCGATCTGCGCGGGGTCGATGCTGTCGGCGAGCGGGCGCTCGCGCAGCAGCAGTTCCAGGATGGTGCGCCGCGCCGCCTCGTCCGGCGGCGGCACGAACAGCACCCGGTCGAAGCGCCCGGGCCGGCGGAAGGCGGCGTCCACCGCCCAGGGCACGTTGGTGGCGCCCAGGATCAGCACGCCGTGGTTGTCCTGGGCGAAGCCGTCCAGCTCGGTCAGGAACTGGCTGACCAGCTTGGCCGAGCTGGCCTCGCGCGCGTGCTGGCGCTTGCCGCCGATGGCCTCGACCTCGTCGAAGAACACCACCGCCGGCGCGGTGCGCCGCGCGGTCTCGAAGATCGCGTGCAGCTTGCGCTCGGATTCGCCGATGTACATGTCCAGCACATCGGTGATGGCCACGTTGTAGAAACGCGCGCCGCATTCGCCGGCGGTGGCGCGGGCGAGCAGAGTCTTGCCGCAACCGGGCGGACCGTACAGCAGGATGCCGCCGCCGGAGCGGCGCTTGAAGCGCTCGAACAGCGAAGGCTTGAGGAAGGGGGTGACGATGCGGCGGCGGATCTGTTGCTTGACCTCTTCCAGGCCGCCGACCTCGGCGAAGCCGATGCGCGCCTGCGCCGGCTGCAGCAGGCGGACCACATCCTCGGCGCCGGTGTCGTCGTTGGCCAGGCTGGGCTGGCGCGCGCCGGCGCCGCGTTCGCCGGACTGGCTCCGGCGCACGTCGGCCAGCGACACGATCTTGCCGGCCAGCGCCTGCGCCAGCACCGCGTCTTCCAGCGCAGGATTGAGCGCGATCGCCTGCTGGTAGTAACCCAGCGCCTGTTCGCGGCCGCCTTCGGCCAGGCGCAGGCGCGCCCGCGCCAGCAGCGCGGGGGCCGAATCCGGCGGGGCCATCCGCACCACCCAGCCGTCGCGCTGGTGCTGCAGCAGCGCCTGCACCACGGCCTCGCGCCGCGGGGTGTGCTGTTGCAGCCACTCGCCGCCCAGTTCCAGCGTGCGCACCAAGGCGTCGGCGTCGGCATCGGCCAGGCAGGCGTCGATCACCAGGGCGGCCAGCGCCGGGTTCTGCGGGCTGGCGGCGAAGGCCTGGAGCAGGTCGTCGAGAGAGGTCTGGGGCATGGCGGCTTCCTGGCCGGCGGAGGCGGAGACGAAGAACGGGCGCGCATCGGCGCGAGCGCCGGGCCATTGTGACAGGCCGATCATGGCAAGCCATATGTCTGTCGGCCTGGCGGCCGATGCCCGATGCCCGATGCCCGATGCCCGCTACCCGCCGTCCGCTGCCCCGCTGCGCGCAGCCCGCTGCCGAGGCCCAAGGCGCAGAGCGCGGACCGATTCAGCTACCCATACGCACGTGCGCGCCGACCGAGCGCGCGCAGGTTGCGGCGGATCGAGCGCCGGGCCTACAGTGCATGTCATGGCGAGGCGCCGCCGCCGGGGCGCGACGGCATCCGCCCGCCCTTCCAACGCCCTCGCGCGGGGACGCGACGCGGGCCCGCCAAGGAACCAGGCCGTACGCATGACCCTGTCCACCGATACTCCCGCCGCGGACCCGTCCGCCGAGCAGGCCGCCGCGCGCGTGCGCGAGGCCGTCCACGCCGCCGCCGCCGGGCTGGTCGAGCGCGAACCGCTGGCCGAGCTGATCGTGCTGGCCGCCGTCGCCCAGGAGCACCTGCTGGTGCTGGGCCCGCCGGGCACGGCCAAGAGCGCGGTGGTGCGCCGGGTCGCCGCGTCGCTGGGCGGCCACTACTTCGAATACCTGCTGGGCCGCTTCACCGAACCGTCCGAACTGTTCGGTCCGGTCGACCTGCGCCGGCTGCGCGAAGGCACGGTGGAGACCGATGTCAGCGGCATGCTGCCGGAGGCCGAGATCGCCTTTCTCGACGAGGTCTTCCTCGGTTCGACCGCGATCCTCAACACCTTGCTCGGGGTGCTCAACGAGCGCCGCTTCCGCCGCGGCCACACTCAGTTGGCCTGTCCGCTGCGGGTGTGCGTGGGCGCGGCCAATGCGTTGCCGGAGGACGAGTCGCTGGCCGCCTTCGCCGATCGCTTCCTGCTGCATCTGTTCGTCGATCCAGTGCCCGATCATCAGCTCGAAGCGCTGCTGGAAGGCGGTTGGCGGGCCGAGCGCCAGGCGCCGGCGCACCAGGCCGGGCTGGCCGACATCGACCTGCTCGGCCAGCGCGTGCCGCAGGTGGCGATGGACGAGGCACGGGCCTTGCTGGCCCAGGCGATCCGCGCCCTGCGCGGCGCCGGGCTGGCGCTGTCGGACCGGCGCATCGTCAAGGCCCAGCGCCTGGTGGCCGCGGCCGCGGTGCTGGCCGGCCGCGACCGCGCCGGCGCTGCCGACCTGTGGCCGCTGTTCTACGTGATGCCGACCCGCGAGGCCCAGGCCAGCGCCCAGGAGGTGTTGCGCGAACGCCTGGGCCTGGCCGCCAATCCGACCCTGCGCGCGGCGGCCGAACAAGCCGCGCGCCAGCCGCTCTCGCGCGCCGCGCGCCTGCAGGCGGCGGCGCGCGCGCACTTGGACGCGCCGGCGTCGCAGCCGGCCGCGGCCGAAGCGCTGCTGCGCGAGATCGACGCCAACTTCCGTGCCGAGGACCTGCCGGCCGAGCTGGCCGGGCTGCGCGCGCGCCTGGCCGAGCAGGTCGCGGCGGCGGTATGAAGTGGGGCTGGCGGCCCGAGTCCGACCCGCCGCCCGCGCAGGCGGCGGTCGGGGCCGACCGCGACCGCGCCCTGGCATTGCTGGCGGCAGTCGAGCGCCTGGACGCCACCGCCCGCACCGGCCTGCTGCTCAGCGCCCATGCCGACACCCTGGTGGTCGCCGCCGGCGCCCCCGGCGCCGCCTTGCCCTGGACCGACGGCGCGATCTACCTGGCGCCGCGCGCCGAAGCGCCGGCGTTGTGGCTGCCCACCACCGAACGCCCGGAGTTGCCGCTGGACTTGCTGCAACGTGCCGTCGAGCGCCGCCACCGGCAATCGCCCTGGGCGCTGTTGCGCGCGCCGTCGCGGCTGCTGCCGCTGCATCGCGCGCTGCCGGCCGGCGATGGCCTGATCGCGCGGATCCGCGCGCACTGGCGGGCATGAGCATGCGCCTGCCCGATTCGCTGGCGCCATGGCGGCCCTGGCTGGGCTGGCTGGACCCGCCCCAGGCCGAGGCGCTGGCGCCGATGATGCTGCGCCTGCAACCGTTGCTGGGCGCGTTCCGCCTGCGCGCGCGGCCGGGGCTGGCGGAGCCGGAGGGCGTGGACGATCTGCGCCGTCGCGGCCACTACGAACGCTTGCTGGCCAGCGAATGGGCCCTGGCCGAAGTCGCGCCGGAGGAGTTCGACCGCCGCGCCGCGGCCGGCGAACACCTGTTCCTGGCGCCGCGCCAGGTCGCGCGCCAGGCCGAGGCCTGGACGGTGGCGGTGTTCGACACCGGACCGGCGCAGTTGGGCGCGCCGCGGCTGGCGCACCTGGCCTTGTGGATCCTGCTGGCGCAACGCGCCCAGGCTGCGCGCGCGCGCTTTGCCTGGGGCGTGCTCGGCGCGCCGGGCGAACTGCACCCGGCCGATTCGCCGGCGCAATTGCGACGCCTGCTGGACGCGCGCGACTTCGCCCCCTTCCACGCCGGTGCCGACGGGCTCGGCGACGCGCAGGCGCTGGAGCAGGCGTGGCGCGAGCGCCTGGACGGGCTCGATCCGAGCCCGCTGGAGCGCTGGTCGATCGGCGCGCACTCGCCCGGTTTCGCCCTCGGCCATCGGGTGGACGTGCAGCGAGAGGGCGGCGATGCGTTGGCAGTGACCCTGGCCAGCCCGCAGTTGCGGCGGCAGGTGCGCTTGCCCTTGCCGCCGCCGGCGCCGAGCGTGCGCCTGCTGCGCGGCCGCTTCGAGGCCGAGCGCGCCGCACCGCCGGCCGGCCGGCTGCGGCTGCAACAGCCGCCGTTCGTCTCCGCCGACGGCCGCTGCGTGGCAGCCTTGCGCGCCGACGCGCGCGCGGTCCAGATCCATCGCCTGCCCTGGGCCGGGCAGCCGCCGTCTGCGCCGGTCCTGCAGCGCTGGAGCAAGGGCCGCCATTTGCTGGCCGGGGGGCTGGCCGGATCGCGCTTCGGCGGGATCATGGCCGGCCGCTACAACCTGGATTTCTGGAGCCTGCTTGGCGCGCCGGCGCATGCGCCCACGCCGCGAGCCGAATACTTGCCGCAAGTGCCGGGCCGCGCGCAGGTGCTGCCTTGCGCCTGCCTGATCTATCCCAGCGGGCGGGTGCGGGTGGCGGTGCTGGCGCAAGGGCGTTTGCTGGCCTGGACCCACGACCCGCGGGCGCGCCCGCAACGCCCGCCCGCGTTCGAGGTGTTGGCCCACGACGTGTTGGCCATGAGCCTGGGCCGCAGGCACCGACTGGTCGTGCTGGCGCATCGCCAGCAAAGCCTGGAGGTTTGTCTGATGGAGGAAGACGGCCCACGCGTGCTGGCATCGGCGCCGTTCAAGGCCAAGCCCAGCGCAGGACTGCTGCGCGACGTCGGCCCTGGCCGGGCCGGCGCGGACGGCCCCGGCCAGCGCCACAGCGACGGCGATGCCTGGACCGGGGACTTCGCCGCCTGCATCGAATTGGGCGGACAAGGCGGCGAGCGCGGCCAGGACTGGCGTGTGTTCCGCGGCGGCGGCGTGCCGCGACCCTCGCAGGTGTTGCTCTCCGGAGACTGCCGAGCTTTCGCCCTGGAGCGTTCGCCCGCGCAGGCGCCGTGCCTGCTGGCGCTGGACCCGGACCGGCGGGCGCTGCTGAGCATCGGCGCCGGCGAGCGCGCCACGCTGTACCGCTCGCCGGTGCGCATCGCCAGCGCCAGCGCCGCAGCCGATACCATGGCCCTGATCGACCTGGACGGTCGCCTGGTGGTGCTGCGCGATCGCGGCGCCGAGGTGTTGGTGTACGGGGGGCAGGGGGATGACTGAAGCGCAGGGCCGCGCGGTCCGCGTGCGCGAGCCGGTCTGGCGCGGCGTGCAGGCCATCGACGGTCTGTGGCTGGATGCTGGGTTCGGCACGCCGGCGCAGCGCTGCGAGCGGATGCTGGCGCTGTGGACGCCGGGTTGTCGCGCCTGGCGCTTCGCCCAGGGCGACGCGCTGTGCTTCGCCCGGCCGCGCTGGCTCGACTGCGCGCGCCTGCCCGGCACACCGCTGCGCCGGCTCGGCGCGCGCGGCTGGTTCGCCGGCCCGTTGCAGGCCGACGAGCGCCAGGCCTTGGCCGAGGCCGATGTGCATCTGGTCGTCGGCGCGGAGGTGGTGTCGCTGGATTTCGCCGCCGCGCGCGCACTGGACCTGTCGGAGAGCATCGTGCTGGACGACTACGCCGTGCACGAGGCCTACGACTGCAGCGACACGGTCGGCGCCGCAGCGGCGCGCGAGCGCTTGGCGAGCAAGAGCGTGCGCGAAGCGCTCGGCCGCGGCGTGCCCGAGGCCAGTCCCGAACAGGCCGAATTCCTGCGCGCGGCGCGCGCGCGCGGCGCCGGCCAGGCGCCATTGCGCGCGCCGGGCGGGTTCCTGGCCGAGCAGGTGCGCGCCTTGCGCGATCGCGTGGCCGGCTGGGTGTCGGCCTGGCTGTCGCGCCCAACTGTCGGCACGGGCGCGGGTGTTGGCGCTGGCTCTGGTGGCGAGGCGGCCGGCGGCGCGGCCGGAGTGGCGGCGCGCGCGCAGCCGCAGGCGGCGCAGCCCTGGCGCAAGTGGCTGGCGCGCGCGGCCGTGCTCAGCCGCGCCTCGCGCGTGCTCGGCCTGCGTCAGGGCGCTTATCTGCGCCGGCTGTTGCAACGCTTCGATGAGGGCGAACTGGACGAGGCCCTGCGCCACGCCCTGCCGCTAGGCGGCGGCAGCGGCGCCGACGGCGGCTGGCTGGGCATGGCCTTCGGCGTGCCGGGCCGGCGCGATCGGCTGGAACTGAGCCGCGGCGTCAGCGGCCGCACGTCCATCGGCCTGGACGAGCAGGTCGGCGAACTGCTGCGCCAGGCCTATCGCCGCGCCTACGAGCGGCTGCACCGCGAGGGCCGCCACGACGAGGCGGTGTTCGTGCTGGCCGAACTGCTCGGCGCCAAGGACGAAGCGCTGGACTACCTGGTCCAGCGCCAGCGCCTGGCCGAAGCGGCCGAACTGGCGCTGGGCTGGGACATGGAGCCGGGCCGGATCATCCAATTGTTGATGCAGGCCGGCGACCTGGAGCGCGCGGTGCTGGTGGCGCGCCGCGACGATGCCTTCGCCCATGGCGTGGCCTTGCTGGAACAGCAGCATCCCGAAGCCGCCCAACGCCTGCGCCGCGAATGGGGCCAGGCCCTGGCCGAGCGCGGCGAATGGCTGGCGGCGGTGGATGCGGTGTGGCCGCTGCCGGACGCGCGCGAGAGCGCCGAGCAATGGCTGTCGGCGGCCGAGTCCGGCGGCGGCGAATGGACCGCGCGCGCGCTGGTCCAGCGGGCCAGCCTGATGCCGGACACGCTGGCGCGCTACCAAGACGTGCTCCAGCGATGGATCCAGCCCGGCGCCCAGGTGCATGCGCGGCTGGCCCTGGCCGAATCCCTGGCCTCGGTGCGGCACCGCGCCGTCACGCCCTCGCTGCGGCGCCTGGCCACCCAGGTGCTGCCCGCAGTCGCGGCCGACTGCGCTGCCGGGCAAGGCCGGATGGAGCGTTCTGCGCTCGACCGCCTGCGCGCCCTCAGCGACGACCCCTGGCTGCGGGTGGACCTGCCGGCCTGGCGTGTCGCCGAGCCGCTGCGGCCGCAGCCGTTGTGGCGCGCAGGCTCGGGCGAGCCGCCCTCGTGGAGCGCTCCGGCGGCGGGCCTGCAGGCGCCGTTGGACGCGGCCGCGCTCGGCGACGGGCGCTGGCTGCTGGCGCTGGGCGAAGCCGGCGCAGCGGTGGTCGGCCGCGACGGCCGCTGCCAGCGCCGCTACGCCGTTCCCGCCCACGAACTGGTGCTGGGCGACAGCGGCCGGGTCGCGCTGGCCCTGGCGCGGCGCGATTCGTTGCTGCGGGTGGCCCGCCTGGATCTCTCGCGCCACCAAGTCACCGACCTGGGCGCACTGGCCGACGTGCGCTTTCATGCCGACCGCTTCGACGGCATCGGCTGGAGCGTGATCGCGCGCGAGCGCTTGTGGGTGCTCGACGCCTCCCGGCCCGGGCTGGAGCCGCTGTGGAGCGTCGGCGAGTTCGGCGGCAGGGTCGAGGCGGCGGCGTTCTTCCGCCACGACGATCTGCTGCTGGCCAACCAGGACGGTCAACGCACGCTTTGGCACTACCGGCACAGCGCCGGCCTGCAACGCCGGCTGGTGGCGCGCGAGGCGCTGCGGCTGCCGCAGGACCGGCGCGAGCACCATCTGCATCCGGCCTGGCGGGCGATCTCGCCGAGGCTGTCGATGCTGTCGGACGGGCACCTGGCATTGCGCTGCGATCTGCCCGGGCGCACCGGCAGCGTCCTGCTGGCGCCGCCGGACCCGGAGCGGCCGGTCGAGTCGGTGCGCGTGCATGCGCTCGCCCATGGCCTGTGCGTGGCGGTCGGCGACGGCACCGACCAGCGCCTGCACCTGGTCGATTTCGACGACCGCGTGCTCGCGCGCATCCATTGGCCGGGCAGCGAGGAGGTCCGCGTGCGCGACCAGCCCGACCGCCTGGCGCTGTTCGACGCGCGCGGACGGGCGATGGAGATACTGTCCGACAGTTCGCTGTGCAGCGTGGTCTCGTTGCTGTGACCGCTCTGGCCGTTGTGATCGCCCCAGCGCGCGGCCGCGACTGTTGCGACCCGACCCGACCCGCCGCGACCGCCGCGGACCGCGGTTTGCTGGCCTGACCTTGGCATTGACTTCCCACCACTCGAAGGATCGAGCCTCATGAGCGATATCACTCCCTCCCACCGGCCGCGCTGGCACGCGCTGCTGTTCGCAGCGGCCTGGCTCGGCTGCGCCGTCCAGGCCCAGGCCCAATGCGGGGGCCAACCCAATTCGCAGCAGTACACCAATTGCATGATGAACACCGTCATCCTGCCCGAGCAGCAGCGCCAGCAACGCGAGGCTGCCGAGCGCCAGAACCAGCCGCCGCCGCCGCGCACGGTGGGCGACCAACTGCGCGAGGAGGCCGCCTGGGTCAGCCGGCACGGCTGGGGCGCCTACGCCGCCTCGCCGGGGCTGGCCCAGGTCGGCGCGGCCAGCGATCTGACCAGCGAAGCCAAGGCCGAGCGCCAGGCGCGCAAGGACTGCGAGCGCCTGGGCGGACGCGACTGCAAGGTGATCGCCACCGTCAACAACCGTTGCCTGGCCTTGGCCCACAACGGCGGCGGGGCCTACGCCCTGGCCGCCAAGCACCTGGAGTCCGAGGCCGCCGGACAGGCCCTGGCCGAGTGCAACGCCAAGAGTCCCGGCCAGGTCTGCCGCCTGCACAGCCCGCTGCTGTGCCCGGGCCAGGGCGTGTCCGCGCGCCCGGCCGAGCGCAGCGCCGAGGACTATGCGCGCGAGTTGGAAGTGCACAGCGACAAGCGCCCGTTCTTCGGCGCGGTCGCCAGCGACGGCAGTGCGGTGTACCTGGTCGCCAACGCCATCAGCGCCCAGGACGCCGGCCAGCGCGCCCTGGCCGATTGCGGTGGCGGCGCCTGCAAGTTGTTGGCGGCCACCGCCCTGGAAGACCAGTGCCAGGTGGCGGCTTGGGCGCCGGGCCAGAAGGGCGAGGCGGTGGTGGTCGAAAGCGCCTGGCCGGTGGATGCGCGCTTGAACGCGCTGCGCAAATGCTCGGCCCTGTACGGTCAGGCCTGCGCGGCCAGCGCGCCCAGTTGCTCGGGCCGCGCCCACCTCGGCCGGCAGGGCGACGGCGTCGTCCATGCCAAGCGTTCGATGCAGGCTGGCGACGACGCGCGCGAGGCGCTGGCGCCCTGGGTCGGCGGCCGCGTGTTCGACGCCTTCTACGACGGCTGGGGTTCGCCGAGCCGGATCGAGGATGGCGGCGATTTGCTGGCCAAGTCGCGCGAGTTGATCTTCGACTACGGCATCGACGCCGGCCGCGGCCGCCCGGCGCGGCCTTGCCGGGTGATCTGGAGCAGCCAGGACGACAACGTCAGCGCCTATCGCACCGAGGGCGAGGGCTGCGCCTGGCTGGTGCGCTGAGGCGGCCGCGCCGGCGTCCACGGCCGCGCGCAGGCGCGGGCGCGCAACGGAAAAGCCCGGCGTTCGCCGGGCTTTTCGCGGCCGGCCGCAAGGCCGGACAGGCTCAGCGAACGCGCGCGGTCAGGGGAAGATCCTGACCTGCTGGTCGGCCTTGCGGGTCATCGCCGCGCCGGCCTTGCAGCCGAAGGCTTCGCCGAAGGCGGCCAGGTTGGACAGCGGCAGGTTGGTGCGCCACTGGCCCGGAGCGTGGATGCCCGAGGCCGAGCGCTGGGCGGCGACTTCCGGGCTGAGCTGCTGCGCCCACAAGCCGGCCCAGGCCTTGAAGAAGGCCTGCTGGGCATCCTTGGCCGCGCCCGGCTGGGCGGCGTTCCAGGCGGCCCAGGACAGCTCCACGCCGGCCTGGTCGGCGATGGCGACATCGCGCACCTGGTTGCCGTTGACCTTGGTCGCGGTCAGGCCCGGATAGGCCTCGGCGCTGTATTGCGCGGCCACGCGCGCGCCCAGCGCATCCCAGGCCGAGACTTCGGCCGGGGTCCACCAGTCGCGCACTTCCTGCTTGGCGTTGACGTAGCGGCCGCGGCTGTCGAAGCCGTGGGTCAGCTCGGCGCCGACCAGCGCGCCGTAGGCGCCGTACTGCGCGGCTTCGGGCTTGCTCAGGTCCAGCACCGGCGCCTGCAGCATCGCGGCGGTGACGATCAGGCGGTTCTGGGCGATGTCGTAGGCCAGCGAGGGCTCCTGCGGCAGCACGTCCCAGCGGCGGTCGGCGTTGCCGCGGCCGATGCGCTTCATTTCCTCGCGGTGGCGCCAGGTCGAGGCGATCAGCATGTTGCTGCCGAAGCTGCCGCGGCCCATCGGCTGCACGGTGTAGTCCAGGTCGCGCTTGGGCGTGCCCACTTCGATCTTGAGCTTGGACAGCTTGGCGCGGGCCTCGGCCTTGGCGCTGTCGCTGAAGCGGGTGTCGGCCTCGATCGCCTTGCCCAGTGCGTCGCGCACCTGCGCGGCGATCTGCTCGGCGCGCTGGTCGGTGGCCGAGGGCAGGTAGCGCGTGGCGTACTCGTGGCCGACCATCGGGCCGGCGGCCAGGGTGATCGCGTCCAGCACGGCCTGCTGGCGCGCGGGCTGCTCGCGCTGGCCGCGCAGGATCTTGCCGCGGAAGTCGAACTCGGCATCGCGGAAGGACTTGGCCAGGTACGGCGCCATCGAATCGCCGACCCGCCAGCGCAGGTAGACCTTCCACTGCTCGGGCTTGAGCGTGTCCACCAGTTTGTCCATCTCGGCGAACAACTGCGGGTTGGCCAGCGAGACGCTGTCGTCGCTCACGCCCTGGGCCTTGAGGAAATCGCCCAGTTGCAGGCGCTTGTAGGTCTTGCCCAGCGTGTTGGTGGCGACCGGCGCGTAGTTGGCGCGCGGGTCGCGCAGCGCCGGCAGCGGCTTGGAAGCGCGGGCCAGGCGGGTTTCCAGGTCGATCACCAGTTGCGACTCGGCCGCGAGCTTTTCCTTCGGCGTGCCGGTCAGGGCCAGGATCTTCTGCACGTAGACGTTGTACTGCGCCAGCAATTGGCGGGTGTCGTTGTCGGTGCGGGTGTAGTAGGCCGGATCGGGCAGGCCCAGGCCGCCCTGGCTGAAGTAGCCGATGTGGCGCTCCAGGTCCTGCAGGTCGATGTCGGCGCCGAAGTTGAACAGCACCGGGATGCCGACCTGGTGCAGGGCGGCGATCGACGCCGGGATGTCCTTGGACTTCTTGATCGCGTTGATGCGGCCGAGCAGCGGCGCGATCGGCTGGGCGCCGTCGCGCTCGACCGCGGCCTCGTCCAGGCCGCTGGCCCAGAAGTCGCCCAGCAGCTTCTGCACATTGCCCTGCGGCGAGGCCATGGCGGTGTTGAGCAGTTCCACCTGCTGGCGGCGGGCGTTGGCGGCCAGGGTTTCCAGCGCCGAGACCGAGGCCGCGCCGGAGAGCGGGTTGGCGCGCAGCCAGTCGGCGTTGGCGTTGGCGTAGAAGTCGGTGCAGGCGTTGGCGACGGCCGGAGCCTTGGGCTTGGCGGCAGCCTTCTTCTTCTTGGCGGCGTCGGCCGCAGGCGAGGCCAGGCCGGCGATCAGGCTGAGGGCAAGGGCGCAGGCAAGCGGGCGTAGGGTCGACATCGCGTATTCCATCCTGAGGATGCGCGAGTTTACCAATCCGGCGCGGGGTGGCGGTGAACGGGTCGGGCCGCCGCCGAGGCGCCGCGCGCCCCCCCGCGGCCGCCCCGAGCC
>CBIFVU010000076.1:0-15193 GCA_966185905.1 uncultured Lysobacter sp. | reverse complement strand
CATCCACGCCCTGCCCGGCGCCGGCACCGGCATCGCCCTGATGCTGATGTTCAACGTCGGCGCGGCCGCGCTGCTGCTGCGCGCCCGCTACGGCATCGGCGCGGCCGCGCTGGCCTGCCTGGGCCTGATCGGGGAATGGATCTGGACCGAGCTCGGCGGCGAGAGCCAGGGCCGCACGATCGCCGAGCCGATCATGTTCTCGCTGGCCTACCTGTCCATCGCCCTGCTCACCAACACCCTCGGCCGGCAGATGCGCGCCAGCCAGGAACTGGCCGAGCGCCGCGGCCAGGAGGCGGCCAATTACGCCGAGATCAACGAGCTGATCATCCGCCGCATGCGCACCGGGGTGCTGCTGGTGGACGGCGAGGGCCGGCTGCGCCTGGCCAACGAGGCGGCGATGTTGCTGCTGGGCGACAGCGGCCAGGACGAGCTGCCCCACCACGGCCACCGCGTGCTGGCCATCGCCTCGCCGGAGCTGGCGCGGCGGCTGGGGCGCTGGCGGGTGGAGGGCCGGCCCGACGAAACCCCGATGCAGTTCGCCCCGGACCTGCCCGAGGTGGTGCCGCGCTTCACCCGCCTGCTGGCCGGCAGCGACCAGACGCTGATCTTCCTGGACGACACCTCACTGGTCTCGCGCCGGGCCGAGTCCATCACCCTGGCCGCGCTGGGCCGTTTCTCCGCCAGCCTGGCCCACGAGATCCGCAACCCGCTGGCGGCGATCAACTACGCCGTGCAGTTGCTGGAGGAGTCCCACGACATCGCCCTGTCCGACCGGCGCCTGCTGGAGATCGTGCGCCAGCAGGGCGCGCGCATGAACGGCATCGTCGAGAACGTGCTCGGCATGGCGCGGCGCGAGCCGGCCAAGCCCGAGCACGTGGAGCTGATGGGCTTCGTGCGCCAGTTCGTCGACGAATACCGCGCCAGCCACCCGCTGGAACAGGACAGCCTGCGCGCGACCGGGCCGCAGGGCCGGATCGGCGCCATGGTCGATCCGCGCCAGTTGCACCAGGCCCTGACCGTGCTGGTGCACAACGCGCTCACCTACGGCCGCGTGCCCGGCGAGCCGGCGCGGGTGACGGTGCACGTCTACCTGGAAGAGGCCGGGCTGCCGGCGATCGACGTGCTCGACCGCGGCCCGGGCATCCCCGAGGCCGTGGCCGAGCGCCTGTTCCGGCCGTTCTTCACCACTTCCAGCCACGGCACCGGCCTGGGCCTGTACATCGCCCGCGAACTCTGCCGCGCCAATCAGGCCACCCTGGACCACGTGCCGGTGCCCGGCGGCGGCGGCTGTTTCCGCATCCGCCTGCCCGGCGCCAGCGCGCTGGCGCCGGGCTTGCAGCGCTACAGCGACCGCAGCGCCAGCGGCGACTGAACCGGGCCCGGGCGGTCGCCGGCGCCCGTCCGGATGCACGTTCTGTGCCATAAGCGTCTTGGCCGCGACACACCCGTTAAGTTATCGTGGGCGATGGAGGGCGCAATGGCTGAAACCCGTAGTGCATTGGTAGTCGACGACGAACGCGACATCCGCGAGCTGCTCGTCATGACTTTGGGCCGGATGGGCCTGCGTTGCGATACCGCATCGGGCCTGGCCGAGGCCCGCAGCCAACTGCTGCGCAATCGTTACGACCTGTGCTTGACCGACATGCGCCTGCCGGACGGCTCGGGCATGGACCTGGTCGCCGAGATCAGCCAGAAGCATCCCAACACTCCGGTGGCGATGATCACCGCCTTCGGCAACGTCGAGGCCGCGGTGGACGCGCTCAAGGCCGGCGCCTTCGACTTCGTGGCCAAGCCGGTGGACCTGTCGGTACTGCGCGACCTGGTCCGCCACGCGCTGGAGCTCAACGAGACCCGCCGCAACGCCAGCGAGTCGGTCGGCTCGCGCCTGTACGGCGAATCGCCGGCCATGATCAAGCTGCGCCAGACCATCGCCAAGGTCGCGCGCAGCCAGGCGCCGGTCTACATCGCCGGCGAATCGGGCGTGGGCAAGGAGCTGGTCGCCCGCACCATCCACTCCGAAGGCGGCCGCGCCGACGGCCCGTTCGTGCCGGTCAACTGCGGCGCCATCCCCGCCGAGCTGATGGAGAGCGAGTTCTTCGGCCACAAGAAAGGCAGCTTCACCGGCGCCCACGCCGACAAGCCCGGCCTGTTCCAGGCCGCCGACGGCGGCACCTTGTTCCTGGACGAGGTGGCCGAGCTGCCGCTGCCGATGCAGGTCAAGCTGCTGCGCGCGATCCAGGAAAAGTCCATCCGCCCGGTGGGCGCCCAGGCCGAGGTCACGGTGGACGTGCGCATCCTCTCGGCCACCCACAAGGACCTGGCCGCGCTGGTGGCCGAGGGCCGCTTCCGCCAGGACTTGTACTACCGCATCAACGTCATCGAGCTGCGCGTGCCGCCGCTGCGCGAGCGCCTGGACGATCTGCCCGGCCTGGCCGCCAAGATCCTCCAGCGACTGGCCGGCAGCCAGGGCCGCGCGGTGCCGCGGCTGGGCCAGGATGCGCTGGAGGCGCTGCGCGCCTACGGCTTCCCCGGCAACGTGCGCGAACTGGAGAACATCCTCGAACGCGCCCTGGCCCTGGCCGAGGGCGAGGTGCTCAACGCCAGCGACCTGCGCCTGCCGCGCCTGGCCACCACGCCGCCGCCGGCCGGCGCCGTGCCCGGCGGCGCGCCGCCGCCGGCCGCCGCGCCGCCCGGTGCGGTCGATCCGCGCACCCTCAACCCGCGCGACACCGCCACCAGCGCCCTGCCCTCGTACATCGAAGAGATCGAGCGCGCGGCGATCCAGCAGGCCCTGCAGGAAAACCGCTACAACAAGACCCGCACCGCCGCCGCGCTGGGCATCACCTTCCGCGCGCTGCGCTACAAGCTCAAGAAGCTCGGCATCGACTGAATCGGCCGCGCCGCCGCGGTCGGGCGGCGCTCACAATCGCGCCACCCCGATCCAGCCGCCGGCCATCGCCGGCGCCAGATACTCCAACGCATTGACGGCGCCCTGGAATCCACGCACGCCGAGCCGGACCGGCCCGCGCGTGTTTTCGATCATCTCGTCGAAACGGGCGTGGTACGGCAGCAACTGGCGCAACTCGATGCCAGCGCGGTCGAACAGCGTGCGCAGGGTTTTGTAGGAATAGATCTGCAGATGGTCGCAATGGGTCGACTCGCGCCCGGCCACGCCGATCAATGCGTTGTGCCAACTGCAGGCATTGGGGGTGGAAAAGGCGAACAGCGCGCCGCGCAGCGCGGGTTCTGCGGCCAGGCTGCGCAGGAACCCCAGGGTGTCGGGCAGGTGCTCGATCAACTCGCCGGCCACGATCAGGTCCGGCCGCCCGTGCTCGGCCACCAGCGCGCCCAACTGGAATATGTCCGCGCGCACGATGCGGCCGTTGGGTTGCGTGTCCAGGCCCTCCTCCGGCACCAGCGGCGAATTGTCCAGGCCCAGCACCCGCGCGGCGCTCGCGCACAGGCGCGCGTGCAGCCACTTGCCGTTGTCCTGCTTGGCGGCGTACGCAGTCTCATCGAGCGCGCCGAGATCGAAAACGAAACGCTCCCTGGCCAGTTCCGCCAGGTAGTCCAGGCGCGACACCGGGCGCGGAGCGCGGATCGGCTCCAGGGCGGTGTACTGCAGCGGGGCGAGAGCGCTCATGAGGGCAACCGGATGCTGACGAGGTAGTTGGGGCGGTCCGCGGCGAGCAGGCCGACTTCGGCAGCCACCGAGCCGGGCGCGACGCGCTCCGACAAGGCCAGGACCTGCGCGCTGGAAATCAGGGCCACACCGCGGTCGCCGCTGAGGTAGCGATCGCACAGCCACCCCAGCCAGGAACGGAAATGCCCGGGCTCCACGTCCTTGACCAGCACCGAACCTCCGGCGCGAACGCCGGCGGCGACATGGCGCAGGAAGCCCTCGCGCTGCCGCTCGTCGATGTGATGCAGCACATCGCTGATCAGGGCCGCGTCGTAGCGTTGGCCCGCCGCGCCGAGATGCTCCTCGATGGTCGTGCCAGGGTGCCGCTGCACCTGCGCCTCATGCTCGGCATCGACGAAGCGGCCGACGCTGGCGGCCACATCGACCATGCTCACCTCCAAGTCCGGGCGCAGCGCGAACAGGCGGTTGAGCAGCGCACCGTCGCCGCCGCCGATGTCCAGCACCCGCGCGCCGGCCGGCAACTCCGCCGCCAACCGGCCGGCGACCTTCTCCAGGTCGACGAAAATCGCCCGATACGCTTCCGCCGCACGGATTTCCACGCGTCGCGGCAGCAACGAGCGCACCCAGGGACCGATCTTCATGCCTGCTCCTCAAGCCAGAACCGCCGCCGAGCGCCTCAGCGCTCGCGCAGCAACCGGTGCAGCGAGCGCCGCGGCACCGATGCGATATCGTAAGCCAAGAACCCGAGCAGCAACTGGATGCCGACGATGATCGGCAGCGCCACCAGCATCACGCTGCCCGCCCCGGTGACCACGCCGGTGCGGAACGATTGCAGCCAGAACCCCACGCCCAGCGCGCTCCCGGCCAAGACGAAAATCGCCCCCAACAGCAACTCGATCGAAGCCAGCGACAAGTCGCGCAGGAAGTAGTTGTAGAAAATCCGCTTGCCGGTGTTACGCAGGTGCTTGAACAGGAAATCGAACACGATCTTGCGCACCCGCAGGTTGCTCGTCTCCTCGCCGTAGCGCGCGTCCATCGGCACGTCGATCACGACCGCCCGCACGGTATTGAGCCGGAACAGGATATCGGTCTCGAAGAAGTAGCGTCGGCTGATCTTGTCCAGCGGCAGCTTGGCGGCCACTTGGGCGTGAATGGCGGTGTAGCCGTTGGTCGGATCGAACAGGTCCCAGTAGCCCGACGAGATCTTGGTCATGAACGACAGCACCGCATTGCCGAAGATGCGCAGCTTCGGCATCCGCCCGATCCGGGCGAGATCGTAGAAGCGGTTGCCCTTAGTGTAGTCCGCATCGCCGCGCAGGATCGGCGCGATCAACTGCGGCAGCGCGCCCGGGTCCATCTGATCGTCGCCGTCCATCTTCACGATCACATCGCAGCCATCGGCGATCGCCTGGCAATAACCGGCCATGACCGCGCCGCCCACGCCGAGGTTGACCGGATTGAACAGCACCTGCACGCGCGGGTCCTGGCAATGGGCCTGGACGTACTCGCCCGAGCCCTCCGGGCAGCGGTCGTCGACCACGTAGACGCGCCAGACCTGCGCCGGCAACTCGGCGATCACGTCCAGCACGTGCGCGCGCACGCGATGGCAGGGAATCACCACCGCTACCCGCGCGCCGGCGGCGTGCTCGGCGCCGGCGAGCGCCGGCGGCGACACGGCAGGCGCGGTAGCGATGTCCAGGCCTGCGGGAACAGCCACGGGATTCACGAGGACGGCCCTCCGGAGGCATAGGACAAGGCATACACCCGAGCCAGGCAGCGCGCCACGGGCCGCGGCCACAGCGAATCGAAGATCTCCCGGTCCTCGCGCGCGCGCACCCCGTCCAGCACTGCGCCGGAGGTCTCGCTGGCCTCGTGGATGCGGTGCAGCATCAGCGCCTCACGCACATAGGCGAACGCACCGGGGCGGCGCGCGCGGCGCAGCCAGGCGTCCCAGTCCAGGTTGACCCGCAGGTCTTCGCGGAAGCTCGGCGCGTCCGCGTCCACGCGCAAAGTGACGGTGGGGCAGGAAATGGCGCAACCGAAGCGCAGCGCGCGCTGCTTGGCGCCGGTGCCGGCGATCGCGCCGCGGCCGAGGAAGGCCAGCTCCAGCAAGGCGCGCTTGATCAACAGCATCGGCGTGTGGAACCGCTGCGCCTGCCCCAGCAGTTCGCCGTAGCCGGTGGCCACCAGGCTCACGCCCGGCACCGCCGCGGCGGCGGCGATCGAGCGCTCGGCGAAGCGCGGCAGGTAGACATCGTCCTGGTGGGCGATGGTGACCAGTTCGGTGCGGGCCTGGGCCACGGCCATGTTCCAGTCGTGGCCGATGCCAGCGTTGGGCGCGTGCACGAGCAAGCTCGCGCCGTATTCGGCCGCCAACGCGTCCAGCCCCTCGTAGGGCGTGGAGGTGGCGATCGCGATCGGCGAGGGCCGCGTCTGCGCGCGCAAGGATTCCAGGCACTCGCGCAGGTACGGCGAGCGCCCGTAGGCGGGCACCACGAAGCTGTGGCTGGGCAGCGGCGCCATCGCTCAGCCCGCCTGCCCGAGCATGGAGATCATCAGCACGCCCACCGACACCAATACGATGCCGGCCCACTGCCCCGGCGCCAGCCGCTCGCCGTACAGCCACCAACTGGCCAGCGCCAGCAACAGATAGAAGAACGCACCCGAGGTGGCGAAGGCCACGCCCAGCTTGACCCGGCTGACCACCAGCATCCACACGGTGAAGCCGATGGCCTGGACCGCCACCGCCAGGATCACCGCCGGCGAGGTCAGCGCCGCCTGCAACCAGGCCAGGCCGGCCGGCGCCGGCGAACGCGCGCCGATCTCGGTCATGGCGTGCTTCACCAGCAACTGGCTGCCCAGGGTCGAGCAGGTCACGAACAAGATCATCGCCAGATCGCGGATCACTCAGAGCCCTCTTGCGGCGCCGCGGCGGCGCCGAACTGCGGAATGGATCGCCCGCCCTCGCTGCATCCCCCAGACGCAGGCCCGCTGCGGTGCGCGGGCGCGCTGGCGGGCGCGGGCAATCTAGCATGCGCCGCCGCGCGGCAGCGGCCAGGCGCTGCGCGCAAGCGCGACGCCGGCCGGGCTCCGTCAGAGCGCCGCTGCTCTCGGAGCCTCTTCGGGCCGCCCCGGGGCAGGTCCGGGACGCTCAACCCCTCGACCCGGCGCGCAACGGCGATCGAGGCCACGGGCGGCCAGGATCCGCCCCCTGGCCGCTTCAGCCGAACACCAACTTGCCGCTGAACGTCACCTCGCCCGGACCGCACTGACAAATTGCGTCACTCCATTTGTCGAAACTGCCGATGGCGAGCGTGACCCGGGGCCCATTTTGAGACAGGCCCCGCCCAGCCCCCTGGGTTGGCATGGGTTGTGCGTAGCCTTAGGCACGTGCGGCAAGCACGGCTGCCGAAGGATCGAACACCGTCCTTGCGGGCACGTAGTTTCAGTCAATCACTCCTAGGGGATACACACCATGAAGAACCAGAAAGGCTTCACCCTGATCGAACTGATGATCGTCATCGCCATCCTCGGCATCCTGGTGGCCATCGCGCTGCCGGCGTACCAGGACTACTCGGTCCGCGCCAAGATGTCCGAAGGCCTGGCGGCCGCCGCTCCGGCCAAGCTGGCCGTGTCGGAAACCGCTTCGGACCGCGGCTCGCTGGCTTCGGTCACCCAGGCCAACTCGGGCTTCGACTTCCCGGCCCCGACCAAGTACGTCAGCTCGGTTTCGATCGCCAACGGCGGCACCATCACCGTGACCACCCGCGACACCGGTTCGACCCCGGCCAACGCCACGATCACCCTGACCCCGTCGGCCGTCGCCGCTGGTTCGACCCAGCTGACCTGGCGCTGCACCTCCAGCGTCACCAAGAAGTCGCAGGTTCCGGCCGAGTGCCGCAACTGATCTGCAGCTTCTAACGCGGTACCCGAGCAAGGCCCGGCTATGCTGGGCCTTGCTTTTATGCGGGCCCCGCCAAGCGCGGCCCGAACGCCCGGGGTGGTGTCGGCCAAAATGCCTGCCGTTTCGATGGCAGGCCTGGACCCAGTCACTGGCTGGGCGGCTCCGGCAACGCGCCCCGGCACAGGCCCGGAACTCCGGGCCTTTGTCTTGTCTGCGCTCCTTCCACAGCCTCGCACCGCCGGGCCGCCGGAGACCGGCAGCGCGGCGCTCGGCTTGACAACCGCCGGACCGACAGGCAACTAGCCAAGGTTCCGGCACGCCCCGCCTCCGCCTAAAGCAGCGCCTTCTCCATGCCGTCGATTCCGCCCATGCAACGCAGCAAACTCATTGTTTTTCTCCTGATCCTGGCGACGGCGGCACTGTATTGGCGCGGCCTCACCGGGCCTTTCCTGTTCGACGACGGCTGGAACCTCGCACCCATCGAGCAATGGCGCCTGGGCAAGGCGACGCTGCGCGAGGCGATATTCGGCAACGGCTCGCTGCTGCTCGCCCGCCCCGTGGCGATGGCCAGCTTCGTGCTCACCTCCAGTTTCGGCCCGGGTCCGTTCCCGTACAAACTGGGCAATCTCATCCTCCACTTGGCCTGCGGCCTGCTGATCTGGGCCGTCACGCTGCGCCTGGCCCGGCAGGACAGCCGCCTGAATCCGCGCGCCGAGCTGGTGGCGCTGATCGTGACCGGGTTCTGGCTGCTGCACCCTCTGCACGTCAGCACCGTCCTGTACTCGGTGCAGCGCATGGCCCAGTTGGCCAGCCTGTTCGCCCTGGCCGCTTGCTGGGTCTATCTGGTGGCCCGTCGACAACTTGCGCAGGGACACACCCGCAAGGCCGCGGCGAACCTGTTCCTGGCCTTCCCCCTGCTGGTCGGCGCGGGCCTGCTCAGCAAGCAGAACGCGGCGATCGCGCCACTGCTGTGCCTGGTCCTGGAGCTGGCCTATTTCCGCGGCCAGCCCGGCAAGCGCCCGGTGGCCGTGTTTTTCGCCCTGAGCCTGGGGCTGCCGCTGCTGGCGGTGGTCGCGTTCCTGGCGTTGCATCCAAACGCCCTCTCCGACGGCTATGCCGGCTGGACCTTCACCCTCGGCCAGCGCCTGCTGACCCAGCCCCATGCGCTGGTCGAGTACCTGTCGATGCTGCTGTTCCCGCGCGGGCCGCTGATGGGGCTGTACACCGACGATTTCCCGATCTCCACCGGCCTGCTCTCGCCGCCGTCCACCCTGGCCTATATCGCGGTGCTGATCGTCGTGAGCGCGGCGGCGGCCTGGCTGCGCAAGCGCGCGCCGATCGTGTTCGCCGGCTGGTTCTTCTTCCTGGCCTCCCACCTCATCGAATCCAGCGTGCTGCCGCTGGAGATGTACTACGAACACCGCAATTACCTGCCCTCCGTCGGCATCCTGTGGATGCTGGTCGGCGGCCTCGCCTCGCTGCCGGCGCTGAACACCAACGTGCTCAGCCCGCGCCAGCTCGGGCTCGCCGGCGCCGGGCTCTTCGCCGTCATGCTCGCCTTCGCCACCTTCGGCCGCGTGCTGATCTGGGAACACAAGGAATCCATCGTCGCCCAGGGGCTGGCCCATCACCCGCACTCGGTCCGCGCCGTGTTCGACAACAGCACGCTGGCGCTGGAGCGCAAGGACTTCGATGCCGCCATGCGCGGCGCGCTGCAACTGGCACGCAGCGACAACGCCCAGCACCGGCTGCTGGCCTATCTGCACCTGGTGGCGGTGGAATGCCAGAAGAACAGCGATGCCGACCCGGCCTACCTGGATGCAGCCAGGAGCAACGCCGGCGACCGCCTGACCGTGTTCGAATCCGAACACATGCGCTACCTGACCACGATCCACGCCGAGCAGGGCGGCTGCGGTCGCGCCACCGCCTCCAAGATCGCCGACGCCTTCGCATACTTGATCGAGCGCAGCGCCGGCCAGCCGGAGAGCACCCCCGCGAAGTGGGCCGCGCGCTTCTACACCGCGCAGATGCTGGCCCGGGCCGATCGCTGGGACGAGGCCGAGCGCATGGGGCGTATCGCCTGGGTCCAGGGCCGCACTTTGTGGACCGGCAGCTTGCTGGCCAGGTTGTTGGTGCGCCAGGGCCGGATCGGCGAGGCGCACGAGCTTTATCGCACGCTGGCCGCGAGCGTGGCCGGACACGACCTGCAAGGCCAGGCCGAGTTGGACGGCCTGCGGAGCTACTTCCGCGACGGTGGCCACCCGGTGCCGTGATTGGGTTGAATCGATGCTCTTGGGCGGGCTGTCTGGGGCCGGCTGTTCAGGGCCGCTGTTTGGGGCCTGCGCTCTTGGGTCGTTCTCTTGGGCCGGCGCCCTCATGAATCGATTCTCTTGAATTCCAGACATCGGCCGGCCCGGACGACCCGGGCGCCGACTCCGCCGGTGGGGTACAGTCCGGTGCGGGGAAAATCGAGGTTCGTATGTCCATGGCGGCCACCGCCGACCTTGCAGGAAGCATGGCGCTTGTCCGGACACGGGGCGGGACGGCCGACCAGCGGAACAGGGCGCCGGCACCGTCCACCGCGATGAGCGGGTGCCTGCCAGCCGGCGCTCGCCGGCGCCGGCACCGGCCCGCCACTCCCAGCCGGGCCCGGCCCGGTCGCCCCTGATGGTTCCGGACAGCTCCGGCCCTCGCGCCGGCGGACCAGGCCACGACGAGCCGCCCCTCGCCGACGGCGCGCAGCCGCCGCACAGGGGCGGACCGCGCCTCCTCCAGGACGCGCCCGCATCCCAAGCCCGCCCCAAGACCGGAGCGCCGTCTCCCGGGCCCCTGCCTCCTTCCAGCGGGCGGCTGTTTTCCGGCCCCGTGCAACAGGGCGCCCAGTACGCCCTGCTGCTGATCTGCTTCGCGCCCGCGGCCTGGCTGCTCAACCACAACGGCGTGCCGTTGGACCTGTCCCAGCGCCTGATTGTGCTGGGCGCCAGCCTGCTCAGCCTGCTGGCTCTGTACGCGCTGCTGCAGCGGCGCCCGCGGCTGTGCCTGCCGCTGCTGGCCGCCACCGCCGCCCTGGCCGTGTTCCAGGTGCGCTTCATCCACGACTACGGTTGGCCGATCAACGCCAACACGCTCTCGCTGATCACCGAGACCAATCCGGCCGAGGCCGGCGATCTGCTGCGCTCGATTCCGCTGGCGCTGCCGCTCGGCCTGGCCCTGGTGGCGGCCCTGGCCTGGCTGGCCTGGCCGCGGCGCCGCGCCGAGCAGCGCTCGCCCTGGCCGGCCCGGCGCTTGCTGTTCTACGGTCTGGCCGGCACCGCCGCGGTCGCGGCCGCCAGCGTGGCCAGCACACCGGCGGCCCCCGCCGGCGACGGCCCGGACCCGTTCCCGGCGAAGGTCTACGGCAACGCCCGCGCCCTGCGCGGCGCCTATCCGGCCGGAGTGCCGTTCGTGTTGCTCGACTATGCGACCGAACGCAACGCGCTGAGGAGCGCGTTCGAGCGCAATCGCCACTTCCGCTTCGGCGCCTCGGCGGCGCCCTCGGCGCAGCCGCGCATCTTCGTGCTGGTGATCGGCGAGACCTCGCGCGCCGACCGCTGGGGGCTCAACGGCTACGCCCGCGACACCTCGCCGCGCCTGCGCCTACGCCAGGACCTGGTCTCGTTCCGGCACATGCTTTCGCCCTGGAGCTACAGCCGCCAGGCCGTGCCCACCCTGATCAGCCGCAAGCCCCCGGACGATGCCGCCGCCTCCTTCGACGAAGCCTCCATCGTCGCCGCGTTCAAGGAAGCCGGCTTCCGCACCACCTGGATTTCGCTGCAGGCCCCGGTCGGCTATTACGAGTCGCCCATCTCCATCCACGCCTACGAAGCCGACCGCGTGGTCTTCCTCAACCCGGTGGACTACAGCACCCACGGCAAGCTCGACACCGCGGCGGTGCCGGCCCTGGCCAAGCTCCTGGACCAGGGCGGCCACCGCGACCACTTCGTCGTCATCCATACCCTCGGCAGCCATTTCCGCTACTCCGACCGCTATCCGGCCGCCTTCGCGCGCTACCTCCCCGACCGCCCCGCCGGGCGCAAGGCGCGCCTGTTCGACGAAGGCGACAAGCGCTACCTATCCAACGCCTACGACAATTCGATCCTGTTCACCGACCACTTCCTCGACCGGACCATCGCCGAGCTGGAACGGCGCAGCGGCGCGGAGTCCTGGCTGTTCTTCTCCTCCGACCACGGCGAGTCGCTGTTCGACGACTGCCGCAAGCTCAGCGGCCACGGCCATGGCGACCGCCACTCCCACTCGGTCGCCGCGCTGTTCTGGGCCTCGCCGGGCTACGCCGCGCGCCATCGGCCGGCGCTGGAACTGATGCGCCAGCGCCAGGACCAGTTGCTATCGACCGCGATGGTCTTCGAAACCCTGTCCGACCTGGGCGGGCTGACCGTCCCGGGCCGGCGCCCCGACAACAGCCTGGTGGCCGAGCCTTTGCGTGCGCCCGAGGAAGTTGTGACGCCGTTCCGCGATTCGGACAAGCAATGCCCTCCAGGGTCACCCTGAGGGCAAATCGCGGCAGGCCATCCGCTCCCAGGCCGGGACTTTGCGGTAAAGTCGCCTCGGGGAAATGGGGGTTTGAAGTCCAATGTCTGTGTCAACGGCCAACTTGGTGGGCATCACCGGTATTGCCCGGCGCCTGGTGCTGGACGGCGTCCTGGACGAAACGCGCGCGCGCGACGCCATGGCCGCCGCGGCCAAGGAGCGCAAGCCGCTGGCCCAGTACCTGTCCGAGGCCCGCGTGGTCACCTCGGCGCAGATGGCCGCCGCCAACTCCATCGAGTTCGGCGTGCCCTTGTTCGATCCTTCCGCGATGGACCCCTCGCAGTCGGCGGTGAACCTGATCGGCGAGGAGTTGCTGCGCAAACATAATGTGCTGCCGCTGTTCAAGCGCGGCAACAAGCTCTTCATCGGCCTGACCGACCCGACCAACACCGCCGCCCTGGACGAGATCAAGTTCCAGACCAACTCCGCGGTGGAAGTGATCCTGATCGACGAGGAACTGATCCGGCGCACCCTGGACCGCTGGCTGGAGACCTCCGACGCGCTCGGCGCCGCGGTCGGCGACAGCGAGGGCCTGGAGACCCTGGAGATCGGCCGCGACGAGGACATCGCCTCGGCTGGCGGCGACTCCGGCGTCGATGCCAAGGGCGACGACACCCCGGTGGTGAAGTTCGTCAACAAGGTACTGGTCGATGCCATCCGCCGCGGCGCCTCGGACATCCACTTCGAGCCCTACGAGACCGAGTACCGGGTGCGCCTGCGCATCGACGGCCTGCTCAAGCAGGTCGCCAAGGTGCCGAACAAGCTGCACGCGCGCATCGCCGCGCGCCTGAAGGTCATGGCCCAGCTCGACATCGCCGAAAAGCGCGTGCCGCAGGACGGGCGCATCAAGCTCAACCTGTCCAAGACCAAGCAGATCGACTTCCGCATGAGCACCTTGCCGACCCTGTTCGGCGAGAAGATCGTGCTGCGCATCCTCGACGGCTCGGCCGCGCGCCTGGGCATCGAGAAGCTGGGCTACGAGGACGACCAGAAGGAGTTGTTCGTCGGCGCGGTGGTCAAGCCCTACGGCATGGTCCTGGTGACCGGCCCCACCGGCTCGGGCAAGACAGTCTCGCTGTACACCGCGCTGAACATTCTCAACGATGACCAGCGCAACATCTCCACGGTCGAGGACCCGGTCGAAATCCGCGTGCCGGGCATCAACCAGGTGCAGATGAACGTCAAGCGCGGCATGACCTTCGCCGCGGCCCTGCGCAGCTTCCTGCGCCAGGACCCGGACGTGATCATGGTCGGCGAAATCCGCGACCTGGAGACCGCCGAGATCGCCATCAAGGCCGCCCAGACCGGCCACATGGTGCTCTCCACCCTGCACACCAACGACGCCCCGCAGACCATCGCGCGCCTGATGAACATGGGCGTGGCGCCGTACAACATCACCTCCTCGGTGACTCTGGTCATCGCCCAGCGCCTGGCCCGCCGCCTGCACGACTGCAAACGCGAAGTGCACCTGCCCGAGCACGCGCTGCTGGCCGAAGGCTTCACCCCCGAGGAAATCGCCGCCGGACTGACGATCTACGAGCCGGTGGGCTGTCCGGACTGCACCGAAGGCTACAAGGGACGCACCGGCATCTACCAGGTCATGCCCATGACCGAAGAAATCCAGGCCATCGTGCTCGAAGGCGGCAATGCGATCCAGATCGCCGAAGCCTCCGAGCGTTCGGGCGTGCGCGATCTGCGCCGCTCGGCCCTGATCAAGGTGATGAACGGCATCACCAGCCTGGCCGAAATCAACCGCGTAACCAAGGACTAAGCCATGTCCGCGACCCGTTCCGCCACCCGCGCCGCGACCAAGACGCAACCCCCGGTGCGCCGCGCCGATCCGCTCGCCGTGTTCGTCTGGCAAGGCACCGACAAGCGCGGCATCAAGATGAAGGGCGAGCAATCGGCCAAGAACGCCAACCTGGTCCGCGCCGAGCTGCGCCGCCAGGGCATCACCCCGACGGTGGTCAAGCCCAAGCCCAAGCCCCTGTTCGGTGCGGCCGGCAAGCGCATCACCCCCAAGGACATCGCGATCTTCAGCCGCCAGATCGCCACCATGATGAAGTCCGGCGTGCCGATCGTCAGCGCCCTGGAGATCATCGGCGAAGGCCAGAAGAACGTGCGGATGAAGAACCTGCTGAACAGCATCCGCCAGGACCTGGAAAGCGGTCTGTCCATGCACGAGGCGCTGTCCAAGCACCCGGTCCAGTTCGACGAGCTCTACCGCAACCTGGTCAAGGCCGGCGAATCGGCCGGTGTGCTGGAGACGGTGCTCGACACCGTGGCCAACTACAAGGAAAACATCGAGACCCTGAAGGGCAAGATCAAGAAGGCGCTGTTCTACCCGGCCATGGTCGTGGCCGTGGCGATCCTGGTCAGCGCGGTGCTGCTGATCTTCGTGGTGCCGACCTTCAAGACCACCTTCCAGAGCTTCGGCGCCGACCTGCCGGCCTTCACCTTGCTGGTGATCGGCATGAGCGAGTTCGCGGTGACGTGGTGGTGGCTGATCCTGCTGGTGGTCGGCGGCGCGGCGGTAGCCTTCATCATGGCCAAGAACCGTTCGCCGGCCTTCGCCCACTTCCTCGACCGGATGATGCTGAAGATCCCGATCGTCGGCCAGATCCTGCACAACGCCGCCATCGCCCGCTTCGCGCGCACCCTGGCGGTGACCTTCCGCGCCGGCGTGCCGCTGGTGGAGGCCCTGGACACGGTCGCCGGCGCCACCGGCAACGTGGTCTACGAAAAGGCGGTGCTGCGCATCCGCGACGACGTCTCGGTCGGCTACCAGGTCAACATGGCGATGAAGCAGGTCGGCCTGTTCCCGCACATGGTCATCCAGATGACCGCCATCGGCGAAGAGGCCGGCGCGCTGGACACCATGCTGATCAAGGTCGCCGAGTTCTTCGAGCAGGAGGTCAACAACGCGGTCGACGCCCTGTCCAGCCTGCTGGAGCCCCTGATCATGGTCATCCTCGGCGTCCTGGTGGGCGGCATGGTCGTGGCGATGTACCTGCCGATCTTCAAACTTGCTGCGACGATCTGATCGGCGAAGTATCCTG
>CBIFVU010000075.1:0-15201 GCA_966185905.1 uncultured Lysobacter sp. | reverse complement strand
CGGACATCGAGAAGCGCCTGGAGGCCTTCGTCCGCATGGGCCACGGCATCATCGTATTCCCCGGCGGCGTCGGCACCGCCGAGGAGATCCTGTACCTGCTGGGCATCCTGCTGCGCGAGGAGAACGCGGCGCTGCCGTTCCCGCTGATCCTCACCGGCCCGACCGCCTCGGCACCGTACTTCGAGCAGATCGACAAGTTCCTGCGCCTGACCCTGGGCGAGGTGGCGACCTCGCGCTACGAGATCATCGTCGGCGACCCGGAACAGGTGGCTCGGCGCATGGCCCACGGCATCCGCAAGGTGCGCGAATTCCGGGTGGAGGAGAAGGATTCGTTCTTCTTCAACTGGTCCATCGACATCCCGCTGGAATTCCAGCAGCCGTTCGTGCCGACCCACGAGGCGATGGCGGCGCTGGACCTGCACCACGGGCGCAAGCCGCACGAGCTGGCGGCCGACCTGCGCCGCGCCTTTTCCGGCATCGTCGCCGGCAACGTGAAGGAAGACGGCATGCGCCGGATCGAGCAGTTCGGCCCGTTCGAGATCCACGGCGATCCGGACATGATGCAGTCGCTGGACGCGCTGCTGCGGGCTTTCGTGGAGCAGCGCCGGATGAAGATCGCCGGCGAGTACCGCCCCTGTTACCGCGTGGTGACCTGAACCCGGCCCGGACGCCGGCCGGCTCCGCCCCGGGGCAGGCCGGCACGGCCGATCCCGGCGCGCCTGGCAGGGCGGCCGGAGCGGGTGGCCGGAGCGCTGATCCGGCCGATGGCGGCCGCATCGAAAGTGTTGACGAGCGCCGCTGCAATGAGCATCATATGCAGCCCCGCCCGAATAGCTCAGCCGGTTAGAGCACTTGACTGTTAATCAGGGGGTCGTTGGTTCGAGTCCAACTTCGGGCGCCAGATTCGAGAAAGGCCGCGAGCGATCGCGGCCTTTTTCTTGTCCGTGCGATTCCTGCTTCCAGGGAAGCGGCGTTCCGGAGTCCGGATCGTCGTGCGTGCCCAGCGGCGCATCGCTGCCGTTCGCCGCCCGCCGTCCGCGGCCTATAGCCCTCCGCGCGAAGCGCGCTGGCTGCCCGGTTCATTCGGCGTTGCGGTTGCGCGCCGGAGCGTCGGCGGCCATCCCGACTGCTGCTGTGTCCGGCCACGACGGTCCGGCAGTGCCAACGCTCCGCGCTCGGCCCCTGTAGGAGCGGCGCAAGCCGCGACCTCGGCCCGACAGGCGGCAGCATGGACAGCATCGGCATCGCGGGCATCGCCGATATCGCTGGCGCGCAGTGTCTGCGCGGCCGCACGGTTTGCGCCGTCCCCGCGAATGGGCGGCGAGGATGCTCTGAGCGAAGGCGATCTTCTGCCATTCTCCGGTGCATTCGTTCGCCCGCGCCTACGCCCACGCCTGCTTCTGCGTCTGCGCCGAGTCGAGTCGGAGTCGAGCCTTCGCGCCTCGCCGCGCCGCTCCACCTACGGCCGGCGTGCACAACACCGAGGCCGGAAGCTCCGCACAGTTCGCGCTTCTGCCGCAGCGGCTTAATACAGGTTTCATCGTGCCGGGGGAGAGTGGGGGCTCGACCCGATGCATGGAGCAATGCGATGAAGATGAACCCACTGTGCCTGTCCGCGATGGTGTGCTTGCTGTCGGCCGGCTTCAGCGCCGATGCGCTGGCGGACTCGCGCTATTACGAAGTCATTGGCGAAGGCATCGGCCGCACCCGCGACGAGGCCTACGAGGCCGCTTCCTACTATGCCTCCCAGCGGTGCTATTTGAACTGGGGCCAGTCCACCCAGGAGCAGACGATCCTGATCGAGGAGGTCCAGCCGGACACGGGCTACTGGTACGTCAAGCTCTCCGAAGGCTGTCTTTCCGAAGACTGAGCGGCGGCCGCGGCGCTGCTGCCGCGGTATTGCCGTTCTGTCCGGAGGCGGGCCCCGCAGCAATGCGGGGCCCGCACCGTTTCGGGGGAGGGCGTCGTTTCCGGGACGTTTCCAGATCGCACCGTTCCCGCGCTCCGCCGTTTCCAGGGCGTCCGGCTCCCGGACCGTCTTGTTTCCGGGCTGTCTCACTGCGGTGGCCCGGGCCGGCGCGGCCCGGGCGGCCTGGCTTCGACACAGAGGCATGGACAGACACAGGGCCGGGCCGGCAATCCCGATGCGCCGGCCGACCGCTGGGCCCGCTCATTCGCGCTCCGCGCAGCGCTCACACCGCGCAGTGCGCGGCCGCCTCGGGCAACGCCTCGCCCAGGCGCAGGCGCCCGGCCACGGTCAGCACCATCGAGCCGGCGCGGTCCGGGCAGCGCGAGTCGCAGACGGTGAAGCCGACATTGCCGCCGGAGGTGCCGCCACGGGGGTGGAAGACGATCGGCTCCAGGCCGGGCTGGGTACACAGGCGCAGGCCGCCGGCCAGGGGCGGGGCGCGATGGAGCAGGCGGTCGCCGGGGTCGTAGCGACGATCGCCGTTCAGATCGGCGAAGCCCAGCCAGCCCTGGCTCCAGTCGTTGCCCTCCGTGCAGGCCGCGCCATCGCGGGTCGGGCACAGCACGGTGGGGGTGCCGGTGTTGGCGGCGTGGCGGCTGGCTTGCAGGACGCTGGACACCAGCTCGCTGCGGATCGCCGTCGCAGGGGCGTCGGCGACCAGCACGCTGACGATGGAGGTGGCGACCAGGGCGAGGAAGCTCACGATCCCGATCGAGGCCAGGAACTCGAACGCGGAGAATTCCCGGGCGTGGATGACCTGCATGACCGATCCTTGGTGGGGGAGGGAGGCGCGAGTATCGAACCGGCCCGGCGGGGCGCCCAGCAGGCTGGGGCGGAAAACGGGGTAGGAATCGGCCGTGACGGCGGTCGGACAAATCCGACCCCCGGGACCACTAGCCAATCGATCTCGACCGCTCGTCGGTCCGGCGGCTTTTCCAAGTATTTCCGGCTGTTAGCATCGACGCCGTACTCTGGGGAAGAGAACCGCTCATGGCGCTGCGTCGGGCTGCCGGCTTCACATTGATCGAACTGATGGTGACCATCGGCGTCGCCGCGGTCCTGCTCACCTTGGCCTTGCCGAGCTTCACTGCGGCGATCCGGTCCAACCGCGTGGCCACTTCCACCAATCAGGTTCTGGCCACTCTCAACCTGGCCCGGGCCGAGGGCCTGCGCAGCAAGAGCAGCGGGCGGGTGTGTCCCAACAACAACGGCGTGTGCGGCACCGATTGGGCCGGCGGCATGCTGGTGTGGACCGACGAGAACTCGAACGACACCTTCGACAAGAGCGAGGTCAAGCGGGTGATCGAGGCCTCCAGCGGCGTCGTCCTGGAAATGCCCGCGGGCCTGGCCGAGATCGGCTTCGACGACCGCGGCCGGACCCTGGACCACGCCTCGCACACGATCACGCTGAAGGCCGCCGAGTGCCTGCCCCCGGCCAACAACGTGCGCAAGATCTCGGTCAGCCGCATCGGCCGCGTGTCCATGGTCAAGGAGGCCTGCAAGTGAACCCCCGGCTTTCCCGGCGCAGCGCGCCGTCCTTCGGTTCGGCCGCGCGCGGCCTGAGCCTGATCGAAGTCCTGGTCGCGGTGCTGGTGCTGGGCCTGGGCCTGCTCGGCCTGGCCATGCTGCAGACCACCAACCTGCGCCTGGTCCAGAGCAGCAACCAGCGCACCATCGCCACCAACCTGGCCAGCGACCTGCTCGACGACATCCGCTCCAACCGCTTGCTGGCCGCCCAGTACGGCGGCACCTACAGCGCCGGTTCGGTGGCCGCCGGCGCCACCTGCGCCCGTACCGGCGCCAACCTCACCCCGAGCGACCGCAAGAAGGACTTCACCTGCCGGATGAAGAACGCCCTCGGCGACTCGTCCAAGGCCGTGGTCACCGTGGTCGACCGCACCGTGACCATCCAGATCACCTGGGACGATGCCAAGCGCTGGAACGCCCTGGCCGCCAACAGCAAATTCGAGATGGAGAGCGCGCTGTGAGCCGCCGACTGCAGACTGGCCTGTCGATGATCGAGCTGATGGTGGCGCTGCTGCTGAGCACGGTGCTGGTCCTGGGCCTGGTCCGGATCTTCAGCGCCTCGCGCGCGTCCTACCAGATGGCCCAAGGCCTGGCCCGCGCGCAGGAGTCCTCGCGCTTCGCCATCGACGCCCTGCAGCGCGACGCGCGCATGGCCGGGCATTTCGGCTGCGTCTCCGACCAGGCGCATTTCTTCGCCGGCAAGGGCTTCGGCGAGCTGTTCCTGTCCGACCGCGACGACTACGCTTCCGTGCCCGCGGCGCGGGGCGTGCTGCGCTACGACTATTCGGTGCGGGGCTACGAAGCCAAGAGCACCGGCCCCGGCGGCACCCTGGACCTGACCGGCGCGCTCGCGCCCGGCGCGGCCGGCGACTGGGAGCCGGCCCTGGCGACGGCCTTCCTGGCCAGCCTGACCCCGGCCCCGGTGCGCGGCAGCGATATCCTGACCCTGCGCTTCCTCTCGCCCGAGAGCGCCGAAGTCACCAGCTTCGCGGTGGATACCGCGACCGGCGCCAGCACCACGATCTCGGTGCCGACGGCGCAGTGGCAGACCGTCAATGAAGGCACCACCAAGCAGGGGCTGTTCGGCATCGCCGACTGCCGCTCGGTGGTGGTGTTCCAGGCCAATGAGATCAAGAACGTCTCCGGCGGGGTCCAGGTGGTCGCCACCAAGACCGGCGTCAACCAGTCGCTGTTCGACGGTTCCGACAATTTCGCCCCGGGCCAGGCGCGCCTGTACCGCGCCGAGAACTTCGTTTACTACGTCGGTCTCAACAGCGCCGGCCAGCCGGGCCTGTACCGGGCGCGCTACAACGTCGAGCCGGGCAGCGATGCGATCGTGCTCGACAGCGGCGCGGCCGAGGAAGTGGTCGAAGGCGTGGAGAACCTGCAACTGCTGTTCGGCCAGGACAACGAAACCGATCCGGACAAGTCGCCCACCGGCGTGGTCACCGGCTTCACCACCGCCGCCGACGTCCTGCCCGCCACCGCCAGCACCGGCGCCTGGCAGCGCGTGGGCGGGTTGCAGGTCGGGCTGCTGATCCGCAGCAACGATCCGGCCAGTTCGCCGGGCAAGACCGCCGTGCAGCGTTCGCTGGGCGTGGAACTGCGCCTGCCCAACGACGAACGCTACCGCAACGTCTACGAAACCAACATCGCCCTGCGCAACCGCCTGTACGGCAACTGAGGCTCCCATGAAAGTCGCACGCCCACGCCCACGTCCCGTCGCGATCCACCGCCAGCGCGGCGCAGTGCTGTACGTCGCGCTCATCATGCTGGTGCTGCTGGCGTTGATCGGCGTGACCGCGCTGCAGGTGACCGGCCTGCAGGAGCGCATGACCTCCAGCTACCGTTCCACCAACACCGCCTTCCAGTCGGCCGAGGGCCGCGCGCGCGGCCGCGAGAGCGACCTGGAACAGCAGGTCAAGAGCGCCGGCGAGCAGGAAATCGTCATGGACGAGCCGTTGTGCAAGCCGGGCTTCGACCCTTCGGCCTGGGCCAAGACGCTGAAGTACGCCAACCCGCTGCCGGCCGAAGCCAAGCTCAGCTACACCCGCCGCATCGACGAGTGCGTCTCCGGCGGCACTGGCATCGGCATGGGCACCGCGCCGATCAGCGAGAACACCAATCTCATCTTCCAGGTCACGGCGTATGCGGTCGATAGGGGCACCAACCCCGGTTCGGACGCCGTCATCGACACCATCTTCGTTCCCTGAGGGCATCGCCATGGCCTCCTCCCGCGCTTTGATCGCGACCGCAGTGCTGCTGGCCGGCGCCGGCGGCGCCTATTGGTACTACAACGCCGATGCCGTCCAGGCCACCGGCGCGCTCGCCCAGGTGCCGCTGAACTCCGGCGTCGTGGTGCCGCCCGCCTTCGTCATGGCGGTCGACAACTCCGGCTCGATGACCTTCCAGACCTTGTTCCCGGGCCAGGACGGCGCCGCGTTCTGGGAGTACGACGCCCGCGGCACCAACGGTTTCTTCGTCACCGAAAACGGCGTGCCGCGGCTGCGCACGCGCCAGGACATCACCAACAACGGCGACTGGGATTCCAGCGGCTACCACCACACCATTCCGTCGCCCGACTACCGCATCGGCGGCGATCGCCATGCGATCCCGCCGATCGACAACTTCGGCTTCGCCCGTTCGTCGGACTACAACCCGGCCTACTTCAACCCCAATACCGCCTATCCGCCGTGGAAGCGTGCGGACGGCAACAACATCGTCGACTATCCGAACGCCAGCACGAGCGCCACCCAAGTCGATCCGGATTCCACCGCCAACACCATCGCCCTCGCCAGTTGGTGGACCAAGAACGACTCGGGCGACCAGTACTTCCGCGTGCCCAACGGCGCGACCCTGCCGAAGGGGACGGTCTACTACGTCAGCCAGCGCAACGGTTGCGGCGGCCTGGACGGGCGCTACGACGACAAGGGCAACTGGCGCGAGCTGACCGAGGACAAAACCCTCGACCAGCATTGCAACGTCGCCATGCGCTACTGGCCGGCGACCTACTACATGAAGTCCAAGGACGCCGGCAAGGCGACCGGCTACACCGCCGAGCCGGTGGAAGCCAAGAACGCTTGCGGCGACGGCTGCAGCCTGTGGAAGTTCCGCATCGCCGAAGGGAACTACGGCACGCCCGAGCAATACCAGGCCGCCCTGCAGAACTTCGCCAATTGGTTCAGTTTCTACGGCAGCCGCAATCGCGCGATGAAGGCCGCGCTGTCGATCGCCTTCGAGCGCACCGAGCTGATGCGCGTGGGCATGTTCACGATCAACCCGACCTCTTATCCGGCGAAGGTCAACATGCTCGACATGTCCCAGGCCGGCGAGAAGGCGACCCTCTACCGGGAGCACATCCTCAAGCTGAACAACAGCGGCGGTACTCCCAACCGCTTCGCCGTCCGCCACATCGGCGAGCAGTTCATGCGCAAGGAGACCGACGACGATCCCAATCCGCCGGTCAAGTACGCCTGCCAGATCAACGCCGGCATGCTGTTCACCGACGGCTACAGCAACAGCGACGGCCCGCAGACCGGTTCCAACGACGCGAACTTCCCCTACCCGCTGGCCGACGAGTACCCCGACACCCTGGCCGACACCGCAGCCTATTACTACACCACCAACCTGCGCGACGACCTGCCCATGGGCAAGGTGCCGGTGCCGGATGCTTGCACGTCCACGCCGGACGACCCCAAGCTGGACTGCAACAAGAATCCGCACATGAACTTCTACGGCGTCACCCTGGGCGCCAAGGGCGATATCTACGGCCGGATCTACGATCCGATCGCCAAGCTGCCCGATCCCTACACCGGCAGCTGGCTGAAGTGGGGGCCGCGGCAGAACGACGCGCCCAGCACGGTCGATGAAATCTGGCACGCGACCATGAACGCGCGCGGCAAGTTCATCAACGCCACCACGCCGCAGGACATCACCAACGCGATGCGCGAGATCCTGGCCTCGGTCGGCGCGGTCAAGACCCCGTCGGGCACCATCGGCCTGGTCGGCGCGCGCGTGGGCAGCAACACCTTGTCGGTCGAGCCCAGCTACGAGGCCGCCAACAGCGGCACCGACTGGTTCAGCTATCTCAACGCCTACACCGCCGAGCACAACCCCACGGCCGGCACGATCACCTTCACCAAGAAGTGGGAAGCTTCCGAGCAGCTCAACGGCGCAGCCCGCAACATCAGCTTCGGCGTCACCTTGCCCGGCGGCGGCCCCAAGCCGGAAGTCCGCGACTTCCAGGCCGGCAGCATCGGCGCCGACGACGCCACCGTGCTGGCGGCGCTGTGCAGCGACGAGTTGCAGAACTGCGCCGGCAAGTTCGGCCGGATCAAGGACGGCGTGACCGCCAGCGAGGCCATCGCCTACCTGCGCGGCGACCGCAGCCTCGACGGCGGCAAGCTGCGCAAGCGCACCACGCTGCTCGGCGACATCGTCAACTCCTCGCCGATCGTGTCCTCGCGCGGCGACGACTACGGCTACCGCGCGCTGACCAGCACCGGCGGCGCCATGGACGTCTACAAGTACGGCGAATACCTCAAGACCAAGCGCGATTCCAAGCGCGAGCCGATGGTCTACGTGGGCGCCAACGACGGCATGTTCCACGCCTTCGACGGCGGCACCGGCAAGGAGAAGTTCGCCTACATCCCGTCGACCGCGATCGGCCACATGGGCAACCTGCTGTTCCCCTATAACGCCGACGACAAGAACGACCAGGTGTTCCAGCACCGCTACTACGTGGACGGGCAGGTCACCGTGTCCGACGCCTACCTGGGCAGCAACTGGAAGACCGTGGTGGTCGGCAGCGTCGGCGCGGGCGGCCGCAGCGTGTTCGGCATCGACGTGAGCAACACCGATTCGCTCAATCTGCTGTGGGAGATCAACGACCGCGTCGCCAACGGCGGCAAGGACATCGGCAGCGTGCTGGGCAAGGTCTCCATCGTCCCGGTCAAAGACTCGGCCGGCACGGTCACCTGGAAGGCGATATTCGGCAACGGCTACAACAGCGCCAACGGCAAGGCCGTGCTGTTCCTGGTCGACATCGCCGACGGCAAGGTCACCACCATCGCCGCCGAGGAGACCGGAGCCAACAAGCCCACCCGCACCAAGAACGGCCTGGGCAATGTCGTGGTCATCGACCGCTACCAGGGCACCACGGCCACCGTCGCCCGCGACGGCTATGCCGACACCGTCTACGCCGGCGACCTCAACGGCGCGGTCTGGAAGTTCGACCTGCGCAGCAACAAGGTCGCCCTCGGCGGCAAGCCGCTGTTCGTGGCCCGCTACCAGGACGACTACAAGAACCGCCAGCCCATCCTCGGCGGCCTGGAGGCCACCCTGTCGGGCAGCGACGTGATGATCTACTTCGGCACCGGCAGCTTCTCCTTCACCGAAGACCCGACCAACAAGGAAGTGCAGAGCATCTACGGCATCCTGGACCGCGGCGTGGCCATCGCCGGCCGTAGCGAGCTGCAGCAGCAGTTCATCGTCCAGGAGGCCACCACCGACGGCAACCTGGTGCGCAAGGTCACCGACCGGCGCATGGACGCGACCAAGAAGGGCTGGTTCATCAACCTGGGCGTGGACACTGCCCAGACCGGCACGCCGACCAGCACCACCGGCGAGCGCTTCGTCGGCAACCCGCGTCTGCAGAACGGCATCCTGTTCTTCCCGACCTACGACCCGACCACGCTCGACGGCTGCATGCCGGAAGGCAACAACTGGCTGTACGGCCTGGATGCCCTCAGCGGCGCCGCCGGCCTGGTCAACGCTCGCTACAACTCCGCCAGCGGCAAGAAGTTCGGCGAAGAAGTGGGCGCGGTGAAACTCAAGGGCCAGGGTGCGGGCAAGAGCACCGCTCCGGTCAAGGACGTGGCCGTGGTGGCCTCTTCCAAGGCGGACATCCTGCCGGCCTCGGTCACCGACCCGGATGCGATCAAGGATGCGATCGCGGCCAAGTGCTCGCTGATGGTGCAGAGCGGCGGCTCGGTGCCGATCTACCTGCCACGCCCCTGCGGCCGGCAGTCCTGGCGCCAGATCCGCTGACAGGGGACCCACATGAGCATGCACTCGAACCACAACCCAGCCCGTCGCCACCGTGGCTTTACCCTGATCGAGATCCTGATCGCGGTGGCGGTGGTCGGCATCCTGGTCGGCATCGCGGTGCCGAGCTACCAGGACAGCGTGCGCAAGAGCCGCCGCGGCCAGGCCAAGAGCGACCTGGCCGAGGCCGCCCAGGCCATGGAGCGCTTCTACACCGACAACAACACCTATGTCGGCGCCGACCTGAGCAAGCTCTGGCGGCCCAAGCTGCAATCCCCTGCCGAAGGCGATCCTCGCTACACGATCTCCTTCGACGGGGCGGTCACGGCCACCACGTTCAAGCTCCAGGCCATCCCCGAAAAGGCGGCTGGGCAGGACAAGGACCGCTGCGGAACCTTGTCCCTGGACAACACCGGCCAGAAGCTGCCCAAGACCCCGACCGAGTGCTGGAACAACTGAGCCAAGGCTCAGGACGAACAGGCCCGCCGCGATCGGCGGGCCTTTTTGTTGCCGGGAATGGGGAATGGGGAATCGGAACAGCGGTTGTGCGCGAGCGTGCCGGCACGTCCCGCTTCTGCCCTGCCGATTCCCGACTCCCGATTCCCGATTCCCGTTTTTTTGTCGCGGGCGACGTTCCTGCCCCAGGCGGGCGGAGCGGCTCGGTACGCCACCGCTGAACGAGCTTGGAGCAACGGACTTAGCCAGGGCGGCCAGCAGGCGCAGCAGGGCCGGGCCGGCTTGCCCGCACCGTGGGCACGCTCCCGGACGGGCGCAGGGGCAGGGGGGGCTGGCCGGCAACCCCGCCCGCCGTTCGCGCCCCCTGCGACCCGATTGGCTAGACTGGGCGACTGGCCTCCCCACGAGACGCCCGATGGACCGTTCCGCCCCCTCCGGTTTCCAACTGGTCTCGCCGTATTCCCCCGCCGGCGACCAACCCCAGGCCATCGACCGCCTGGTCCAAGGCTTCGACAGCGGCCTCGCCCAGCAGACCTTGCTCGGCGTGACCGGCTCGGGCAAGACCTACACCATCGCCAATGTCGTCCAGGCGGTGCAGAAGCCGACCCTGGTCATGGCCCCCAACAAGACCCTGGCCGCCCAGCTCTACGGCGAGTTCAAAGCCTTCTTCCCGCACAACGCGGTCGAATACTTCGTCAGCTACTACGACTACTACCAGCCCGAAGCCTATGTGCCTTCGAGCGACACCTTCATCGAGAAGGACAGCTCGGTCAACGAGCACATCGAACAGATGCGCCTGTCGGCGACCAAGGCCCTGCTCGAGCGGCGCGACGCGCTGATCGTGTGCACGGTCTCGGCCATCTACGGCCTGGGCGATCCCAACGAATACTTCCGCATGGTCCTGCACATGGTCCGCGGCGAGCGCATCGACCAGCGCGAGTTGATACGCCGCCTGACCGAAATGCAGTACACCCGCAACGACACCGAACTGCGCCGCGCCACCTATCGCGTGCGCGGCGAGGTGATCGACGTGCATCCGGCCGAAAGCGACGCCCAGGCCTTGCGCATCGAACTGTTCGACGGCGAGATCGAGAACCTGACCCTGTTCGATCCGCTCACCGGCGAATCCCTGCAGAAGGTGCCGCGCTTCACCATCTACCCCGGCACCCACTACGTCACCACTCGCCGCACCGTGCTCGACGCCATCGACACGATCAAGGACGAACTGCGCGAGCGGCTGGAGCAGTTGTACGCGCAGAACAAGCTGGTCGAAGCCCAGCGCTTGGCCCAACGCACCCAGTTCGACCTGGAAATGCTGGCCGAAGTGGGCTTCTGCAACGGCATCGAGAACTACTCGCGCCACCTCACCGGGCACATGCCTGGCGAACCGCCGCCGTGCTTGTTCGACTACCTGCCGCCGGACGCGCTGCTGGTGGTCGACGAATCCCACGTCACCATCCCGCAGATCGGCGCCATGTACAAAGGCGACCGTTCGCGCAAGGAGACCCTGGTCGAATTCGGCTTCCGCCTGCCCTCGGCGCTGGACAACCGGCCGCTGCGCTTCGAAGAATGGGAAGCGCGCTCGCCGCGCGCGATCTACGTTTCGGCCACCCCGGGGCCGTACGAACTGCGCAAGTCCGAAGGCCAGATCACCGAACTGGTGGTGCGGCCCACCGGCCTGGTCGATCCGGAAGTCGAGATCCGCCCGGTCGCGACCCAGGTCGACGACGTGCTGGGCGAGATCCACGAACGCGTGGCCATGGGCGACCGCGTACTCATCACCACCCTGACCAAGCGCATGGCCGAGAACCTCACCGAATACCTCGGCGAACACGGGGTCAAGGTGCGCTACCTGCACTCGGACGTGGACACGGTCGAACGCGTGGAGATCATCCGCGACCTGCGCCTGGGCAAGTTCGACGTGCTGGTCGGCATCAACCTGCTGCGCGAAGGCCTGGACATGCCCGAAGTCTCCCTGGTCGCGATCCTGGACGCCGACAAGGAGGGCTTCCTGCGCTCGACCGGCTCGCTGATCCAGACCATCGGCCGCGCCGCCCGCAACTTGCGCGGCAAGGCCATCCTTTACGCCGACCGCATCACCAACTCGATGCAGAAAGCCATCGAGGAGACCGACCGGCGCCGGCAGAAGCAGGTCGAGCACAACCTGGCCCATGGCATCACCCCCAAGTCGGTGGCCAAGGCGGTGGTGGACATCATGGAAGGCGCCCGCGCCGAGCCCGAAGCGGTCAAGGCGCGCGGCAAGGGCCGCAAGCTGGCCGAGGACCAAGCCGAATACGCCTCGCTCAACCCAGCCCAGTTCGCCGCCCGGATCAAGCAGCTCGAACAGCAGATGTACCAGCACGCCCGCGACCTGGAGTTCGAGCAGGCCGCGGCCGTGCGCGACCAACTGCGCAAGCTCAAGGACGCCGGCTTCGGAGCCTGAGCGGCGGCCCGGAGCGGCCGCGGCGGGGGAGCGGGCGAGAGGGCTTGGGCGGAGAGAGATTGCCGGTAGCTTCCGCTCGGCTCGGCTCGGCTCGGCTCGGCCCGGAGTCGGGTCGGCCCGAGCCGCCCCGATCCCGATCCCGATCCCGAGGCGAGGCGAGCCGAGGCGAGGCGAGGCGAGGCGCTGTGGCGCACCGGGCGGACGAGCGACCCCCGGCCCGCAGAGGGGGGACTCTGGCCGCGGGAGGGCTCGCGCCGAGGCCAGGCGGGCGAATCCTTGCCGCTTGGCGTACCTCCCCCCGCGAGACGCGACGACAGGCGCCTCTCCGACTACGAGAAAGAGAGAGGGCTTGTTCCCCAACCGACCCTGGGCTAAACTGCGCGGCCTTCGCCGGGAAGTTCAGCAAGACGGCGACGGGCGGTTAGCTCAGCGGTAGAGCACTACCTTGACATGGTAGGGGTCACAGGTTCGAACCCTGTACCGCCCACCACATTCGGTGGATCAAGACGGCGCAGCCTTCGGCTGCGCCGTTTTTCTTTGCGCCTTGGCCCGGCCCGGCCAGGCTTCCCGGGCGAGCGAGGCGGCGAGGGGAGGGGCGGAGAGACAAGTAAGGCTCGGCGGCCAGGCTTGCGTGGAAGAGGCGCAGCTTCCAGACCCTTTTTTCTTCAGGCTGGCCCATGGGCTTTGAAATCAATGAGTTGCGGAAGGCCTGAGAAAAAGGGTCTTTGGGGCCTGGCGAGCTCTAGAGCCTTTGCGATCAAGGGGTTATCCTTTGGTGGCTCTAGTTCACTGCCGCGTAGGCAGCTCAGAAAATCACGCATGGCGAGGTTGATATCGGGTGGGCGTTCACTGCCGCGTAGGCAGCTCAGAAACCGGACCGATCACAAGCGCGCTGTTCGTGTAGCGTTCACTGCCGCGTAGGCAGCTCAGAAATTTCATCAAAGAGTTTGTTGGCAAATGGGGGCGTTCACTGCCGCGTAGGCAGCTCAGAAACTGAAGAAGCGTTGGGCGCAGTGTTCGATGGGGTTCACTGCCGCGTAGGCAGCTCAGAAATCGGTGACGGCCTTCGTCTCGGCCTGCGCCTGGTTCACTGCCGCGTAGGCAGCTCAGAAACTTGTAGAGCGGAAACACCGCGGGATCGTATTGTTCACTGCCGCGTAGGCAGCTCAGAAATGGAAGAACGGGACCACCATCGGCGCAGTGGTGTTCACTGCCGCGTAGGCAGCTCAGAAACAGGTCGCGCAGGTGAAACGAAAGATGCGTAGGTTCACTGCCGCGTAGGCAGCTCAGAAAAACCGCGCGCTGGTCGAGTCCCTGCGCGTCCGGTTCACTGCCGCGTAGGCAGCTCAGAAAGTTGTTCGTGAACTCTCCCTGTTGATAGAGATGTTCACTGCCGCGTAGGCAGCTCAGAAATACGGGCGCGTCCTGTTCGGCGGACACGCCGCGTTCACTGCCGCGTAGGCAGCTCAGAAACGTGGCCGGCGAGCGCCTGGTGTGCCTGCGGAGTTCACTGCCGCGTAGGCAGCTCAGAAATGCGCAACGTTGCTGCAGGGGCCGTTGACTGAGTTCACTGCCGCGTAGGCAGCTCAGAAAGCAGGCTTGACGCAGGGCTATGCGTTCTTCTCGTTCACTGCCGCGTAGGCAGCTCAGAAATCGGTGGGGAATTCCTCGGAGCAATTTTCTTCGTTCACTGCCGCGTAGGCAGCTCAGAAATTACTGAGAGCGAGGTCGGCCTGCCGCGCGGAGTTCACTGCCGCGTAGGCAGCTCAGAAATTGCCACCCTTCGCGCGCCCGCGTACACGCACGTTCACTGCCGCGTAGGCAGCTCAGAAATGGAGCCAGGGCGTGGCGTGGAGGTCCAGCAGGTTCACTGCCGCGTAGGCAGCTCAGAAAACCACGGCGGACGAACGGTTCACGATCCTGATTGTTCACTGTCGCGTAGGCAGCTCAGAAAGTAAAGACGAGCGCCCTTGGGCAAATCACCAGGTTCACTGCCGCGTAGGCAGCTCAGAAATTGCGCCGCAGGTAGGCGTGCGCGCTGATGAAGTTCACTGCCGCGTAGGCAGCTCAAAAACAGGGCTGCGCCAAGGGCCGCCGCAACGATTTGTTCACTGCCGCGTAGGCAGCTCAGAAATGCTCAGGGGGAATAATGATCTGTAGATCCTCGTTCACTGCCGCGTAGGCAGCTCAGAAAGCAGCCAACGCCGGCCGCGCAGGTGCCGAACCGTTCACTGCCGCGTAGGCAGCTCAGAAACACTCCCAAGCCCGCCAGCGCGGCGCGCTGATGTTCACTGCCTCGTAGGCAGCTCAGAAAGCTGCGACGTGGAAAAACCGTGCGACGTCGAGGTTCACTGCCGCGTAGGCAGCTCAGAAATGAGCCAGGCGTTCTCGGAGACGTACGCTGCCGTTCACTGCCGCGTAGGCAGCTCAGAAAAAAGGGAGGAAGCGCCCAGCGCGAGCCGGGCGGTTCACTGCCGCGTAGGCAGCTCAGAAATGGAAGCCAGCGCCAGAAAGCTCGGAAGCGGTGTTCACTGCCGCGTAGGCAGCTCAGAAAAAGGTCTGGGTGGAGAAGGCGCGCGCCATCCTGTTCACTGCCGCATAGGCAGCTCGCCCCACTGGCTGGGTGCAGCAACAGCTGTATGGCCAAGGCCCGCCCGGCCAATCAAGCCTCCCTCAACGCTGAATTGGCCCCCACGCCAAATCGCGCGTCCCGCACCCTGTACCCCCGATTCCCGATTCCCGATTCCCGACTCCCCAATCC
>CBIFVU010000074.1:0-15217 GCA_966185905.1 uncultured Lysobacter sp. | reverse complement strand
GGGTGTGCGGGCCGAAGCGGCCGTCCACGTCCAACGGCTTGCCCTGCGCATCGCGTACGCCCAGGCGGTTCAAGGTCTCCTGCAACTGGCGCACGGCCGGGCCGTTCTCGCCCTGCTTGAGCACGCCGTCGGCCATCGCGTCGCGCGGCGCCTGCGGCGCCGAATGCGAATGCGAGTGAGGTACACCGGGACGCATCGCCGCTGCCGGCGGCGACTGGCGCTCGGACGGCTCCGGCTGCGACGGCGCCTGGCCCTGGCTCTGCCCCGGCCACTGGCTGCGGGTGATGCGGTCGTTGAGGATGTCGCCGAGATAGCGCTTGTACTGCGCCGGCTCCAGTTCGATGTGCGCGTGCACCGCGCCCGGGCTGCCGACATCGGACTGGCGCACCAGCGGCGCGCCGTAGGGCACGAAGTCGCCGTCCTTGAACGGCGAGGTGCCGCGCGCGCCGTGCAACACCTGGCCCACCAGCTCGCGGTTCGGATCGCCGGGCTTGCCGCTCCAGATGCTGATGGCGTTGGTGCCATCGTTGCGGAACTCGGCGTAGCCGGCGACCGGATTGGGGATCATCACATTGCGGCTTCCGCGCGGGGTCTCCAGGATCAAGTCCTTTTGCACCAGCGGGATGCCGTCCTTGTCGCCGCGCGTGCGCACGGCCTCCAGCGAACCCTCGACGAAGTCGGAGGGACGGTCGGTGCGGCTGGGGTCGCCGGCGCGCACCGCCGCGGCGTTGGCCTTGGGGTGGTGGATGTCCAGGTAGGCGAAGGCGTCTTCGCCGCTCATGCCATGCCGGAGCACCCGATTGGTGCCCAGGTCCAAACGCGGTTCTTTGACTACGATGCGGTCGTCCGCCATGCAACACCTCGATCCTTAAGTGATGTAGTCGAATGCGGCGGTTGCCTCCGCCGCGGCCCTTCCCTGCCCGGTCGCCTCACGCCCCGCCGGGATCGGGGTCCGTCGCCAGCCGCCAGCAGCCCTGGTGCCGCTCGAAGCGGTAGGACATGCCCTCGACGTCGTCGGGAATCTTCACGTAATAGCCTTCTCCGGCCTCGCGCTGGATCTGCAGCGGGACCGCCGCCGGGCTGACCCCGCCCGCGCTGTCGACCACGTGGTAGCCGCCATCGCGATAGGCCAGGCTGAAATCGGCATAGTCCTCGGCCGCGACCAGCACCTGGCGCTGGACATAGCCGGCCTCTTGCTCGTCGAAGGACTGGGTGACCTGGACCAGCGGCGCGGTGTAGCGCTGGCGCACGCCCGGGTCGCTGGAAAAAGCCTTGAGGAAGCCGTCGAAGTCGGCCGCCGGACACCCCGCCGAAGCGGTCGGCGGCGCCGACCGCGCAGCGAAAGCCCAGGACTTGAGCGCGCCGAAGCGCACCGGCCCCTCGTCCTCGTCGCCGCTGGGCGCACCGACCTCGATGCTCAAGGTCTGCTGCGAGCCCAGTTGCGCGAACTGCAAGCGGCAGGTCGCGGCCGCCTGGTCGCAGGCCGCCAGCTCGGGCGCATTGCGGCACAGCCCGGCGCGATCGCCCAACTGCTGGCGGCAAGCCTCGCGATCCTGCAGCGGCAACCAGCCCTCGGCGGCGATCACCGGCAAGGCCTCGGCATAGGGCGTGCCGGCCTTGAGGCGGGCGGCGATGGCGGGCGCGGCGGCAGGCGCTTCGGGCGCCGGGGCCGTCTCCTCTACCGGAGCGGCCGTGGCCGCCGACGGCGCCTGCTCCGCTGCCCCACAGGCCGACAAGGCGACCGACAAGGCCGTCAGCGCCATCCAACGCCGCGATGCCCCAAACCCAGGCGCGGCCGAGCCGAGTGCTCTGCTCATGTGACTGTCCCTGTTATGCCCTGTCGGGCCGATCCCCAAGATAACCGCCGGCCATGCCCTACGGTATGGAGGGGATGATAACGCGTTCAGCACGGAATGGGGAATCGACACGGCCGCGCAGGCACCGTCATGGGTGCGGACTCTGGACCGGCCCTGGCGCGGAACGCCGACGGCCGCCGGTGTCGTGGCCCTGCCCGGCAAGCGGCCTGGCCGAATCGGCCGCCCTTCGGGCGCCGCCCCTACCGCAGGGGCACTCCGCAGAGGCCGAGGCGCGCTCCCTGCATCAATTCATCCGTTCGGGATAGCTGCACTCGGAAAAGAAAATCTCGCAGGTGTCGGACGTCCGCGAGCAATCCTGGAGAGCCAATTGTTCCGCCTCTTTTTTCCGAGGCGCATTGGCCGCGACCAAGTCGCCTCTTCCATTCTGCATGGGCCCCCAAGCCACCGCGCCGCACTGATCGTAATAAGCGAGCAACGTTTTGCACTGAACGCCGCCCTTCGACCGGCAATGCGCCTGGGCCGCCTTCTCCGCTTTGCTCTTACTCGCCATCCCAGTCGATAGCCCCACTTTGGACGCAGCGGAATCCGCAGCGAAGGCGCCCCATCGCCGAGCCCATCGCACCTCTGCGCCGCCATTTCCGTTCGCCGAACCGCGATTCTGGCCAGGAATGGGAACGCACTGGTTCTGTCCCGGCGCGCCGCCCGGCGCGGGGTTAGGAATGAAACCATCCGCACATCCCTGTTCCGCGAAAGAGGCAGAACCCGAAAACAAGGCAAGCATCGCCAGAGTAAAAATGAAAACCCTGCCCACTCTTCGTCTCCGGCCGAAATGAAAGGCCACGTCAGTTCCAAGGTGCATCAGCCGCAAGCTCGTTACGCCAACCCTGGTGACTGCATCGACCATCCAGCGACCGGCAAATCCAAGCTCACCACATTGACTGCCATGAAGCCTCAACAGGCGCGCCACTGCAAAACCTACGAAGCAAAATGTGCTACGCCACCTAAATGAAAAGGGCGCCGATAGGGCGCCCTCGAAGATCAATCTTGAACCAATTCTGCCTGGCTACAACCTGTGTAGAAAATTTCGCACTCTCCGCCACTGGTCCTCTTGCAGCTGGCAAGCGCTCGCTGCTTGACCTCTTCGGCATCAGGGCCGCTGGCAGACAAGAACACGCCGCCATCGCCTTCGCCCCAGGCGGAGGCCACGCATTGGTTGTAGTACTGAATATCCACCTTGCACTTCTGCCCCCCCTTTGACTTACACAGGGCAACAGCGCCATTGGCTGCCTTGCGCTTGCTGGGCATGTCAGTGACTGCGCCAAGCTTTCCGCTTATTGGGTCGATAGCCACTGCGCCCCAACGCTTCGCCCAACGGACCTGCGGCCCGGAAGATCCTTGCCCAGCCCCCCGATTTTGGCCGGGTATGGGGACACACTGGTTTTGCCCGGGCGTTCCACCCGGGACTGGATTGGGGATAAATCCGTCCGCACAACCCTGCTCTGCATGGCCCACAGTCAGGAAAAACGCCCCAAGGAGAAATAAGGCAACAGAGAGGAATTTCTTCATCGAGCAAAGATAAAATCAGATAGAACGCCCACTAGATGCCCTTGGAGTTAACCGCGGGCGGCTCGGTCTTTCATTACCCCAAACGACGATCGGCGCCCAAAGGCGCCGATCGGACAAACCGTCAGTTAACTCTTTCAGCGTAACTGCACTCAGAGAAAAAAATCTTGCAGCGATCAGAACCCTTTGCGCACTCGCCCATTGCCGACTCTTCTGCTTCCTTCTTCGAAGCCGCACTCGCCGACAACAATGGACCGGAGCCACTAGCGTCAGGCCCCCAAGCTACAGCTCCGCATTGATTATAGTAAGCAAGCAACGGCTTACACTGCAGCCCGCCCTTGCTTCGGCAATGCTCCAATGCAGCTTTCTCGGCTTTGCGCTTGCTGGTCATTCCGCTCGCAATGCCGACTTTGGAGGTCGCAGAGTCCGAAGCAAATGCTCCCCAACGTCGAGCCCATCGCACCTCGGGCGCAGCAGAACCACCGCCTCGATTCTGCCCCGGGATTGGCACGCATTGATTCTGCCCCGGGGTGCCTCCTGGAACAGGATTAGGAATGAATCCGTCTGCACAACCTTGCTCTGCATGAGCGGAGCCTATGCCCGCCAGCAGCAAGATAGTCAGCGAAGACAGGAGAGCCAACGTTCTCATGAGGCACCTTTATTAAAATAGACCCAAATTAGGTTGGATCGGTGTATCTCCCCCTATCCTGCGCCTGCCGGGGAGCACTATTCGACGGCGGCGGACCACCCGGCGCCGGATACCCACCACCGCCACCACCGTTGTTCGCAGGGCGGAACTCATTGCCCGGGAACGCGTTGTACGAGCTGAACTGACCCATCACGCCGTTGAAGAAGGCGCCCGCCATCGGCGGAGCGGTCAGGATCAGGGCCGACAACACCATGCCCAGACCGCCTTGCTGCAACGCCATGCTCATCAGGCCCTGCTTGGCCTTCAACTGACTAGCATGCCCCCAAAAAAAACCGGCGCCCCTCAGGGCGCCGGTTTGTTGTTGATGCTTACTATTGAACTCGCTCAGGATAGCTGCACTCTGCAAAGAATATCTCGCAGGTAGGCGAACCCTTACCGCAATTAAGCAGCGCACGCTCTTCCGCTTCCTTTTTGGTAGGAGCGCCCGACGCTTGGATGGTCGCCCCCTCTCCCCATGCGACTGCCGCACACTGATTATTGTAGGCCAGGAGAGGCTTGCAATTCGCCCCTCCTTTGCTTTTGCAATGGGCGATGGACGCCTTCTCGGCTTTTCGCTTACTGGTCATGCCAACCGCTGAACCGATAGCACCGGTTTTGTCGTCCAGCGAAAAGGCTCCCCACCGCTTAGCCCATTCCGGCCCTGATTGCCGCTGGCCTCCACTCCAGTCTTGCTGAGACTGACCGGGGATGCATTGCGGCTGCCCACCTGCACCAACGGGATTGGGCATCATCCCGTTGGGGCAGCCTTGTTCAGCCCGAATTTCCCCTGCCGACAAAAACAAGGACAACAGAAAGACGGGAAAGATGAAATAGTTCTTCACGAGAGCACCCAATCCGTTGCCTAGGAATCAAAAATCAGTAAGGCCTAGTATTAACCTCAGAAGAAGCATCTGGCCTACGCTGGTTAGCAGGAGTCGGCGAATACCCCGGAGACCCCGGCGGATAGCCGTTACCCGCCGGATTGCCGCCACCCGGCTTGAACTCGCTGCCGGTGAAGTTGTTGGTGCCGAAATAAGAGCCCGCCACACCGTTGAAGAACGCGCCCGCCATCGGCGGTGCAGTGATGATCAAGGCCGACAACACCATGCCCAGACCGCCTTGCTGCAACGCCATGCTCATCAGGCTTTCCGTGTTCGTACCCAAACCCGGAATCATGCTCGGCGCCCAGAACGCCATGCCCACCGCCAGGGTCAGGTCGATGGCGATGGTCGTCATGGTGATCAGGACGCCCATCGTCATCATGGTGGCTATGCCGTAGAACAGCCATTTCTGGAATAGCGCCTTGGTCTGGTCGAACAACAAGCACAGGATGAAGAATGGACCAAAGCCGATGAACAGGGCCATAGCGATCTTGTTCAACATCATGGCGATCATCGCCATGATCACCGGACCGCCCAGGCCCACGCCGAGCATGGTCATGGTCTTGTCTTTGGTGTCGTTGGTCATCTGGTCGCCGCCCACGTCGATCGAGCCGACCAGCTCCATGCCCACCTGCAATACGCCCAGCACCTTGTCCATGTCGGCGTACGGGCCGTCGTCCTGGCGGCCGGTGACGACCTCGCGGATCACCTTGCTCAGGCCATCGGTCAGCGCGTCGTAGGACGTGTCCGCGGTGACGGCGGCCGACAGGGCGACACCGACGATCACCACCGAACGCAGGGAATTCACCACCAGGGCCATCATCGGCTCGCGGGACTGGCCCGTCACGATGCGGAAGCCCTGGATGATGATCCAGAACGTCATCACGGTCGCGGCGAACGCGCCGATCAGTTTGCCCACCCGCGACAGCAGATTGCCCTGGAACACCCGGATCATCTCATCCAGGTGGTCCTTGATCAGGCTGAAGAAGGCCATGCTCGGCAGGCTGGAAGCCTGCATCCAGTCCATCAAGGAACTGGCCCCCAGCGACATCGTGTGACTGTCCATTTGTCTATCCCTTCCCCTCGGCGGGAGCGCATCCCTGCCGGTCTTAAGTCATCCCACCGCCCCAGTCCGCCATCGCCGCGCACCGGGCGCGGCGACGGGATGGGCCGTAATCAGAGTTCGCGACGGCTCGCGGCTGCCAGGCCGGCCTTCAAGGCCACGCCCTGCACCACCTGCCCGCCCACGTTGCCCAGCCAGCCCTTGCCGCCCGGCTTGTTGGTCAGGGCGCGGTTGGCCAGGGCGACCATGTCGTCGCTGAGGGCGTCGAGCATGGTGGCATAGGCATCCAGGGTGTACTTGGCGTTCTGGATGTCGTTCTCCATCTGCGACTGCAGCGCGGCGATCGCATTGGTGTTGGCGTCCAGCTCGCCCTTGTGCTCGGGGCCGGTCAGGCCCTTGCGCGCCTTCTGCAGTTCCTGGATCTGCTCGTCGCGCTTCTTCACGTCGTTGAGGATCTTGACCATGGCGTTGAAGCGCATGTTGCTGACCTGCACGTGCTTGATGCAGACCTTGTGCTGCTCCTCGGCGACGCTGCTCTTGCCCTTCTGGCAGGTCTCCTGGACCCCTTCGTTGATATCGCGCTCCTTGAAGTCCGAGCTGGTATCGCGGAAGCCGGTGACGTTGTCGAGCTGGAACTGGCCCGGATTGAGCTGGTTGTACTGCTGCTCCAGCATCTTGAACTGGTTCTGGAGCTCTTGAAGCTGCTTCACCAGTTCGGCCTTCTGCAGACCCAACTGGACCTTGTTCATGATCTGGGTGAGTTCCGAAGCGAGGAAGGCGTGCGCGGGCGCCGGCTGCACCAGGGCAACCAGACCGACGACGACGCTGAGCGTCAGGCTCAAAGGCAGCGAAGCATTGCGGTTCATGATTTCAACTCCTTGAAAAGTAAAAGCGCGTTGGTCGACGGGAATCAAAGGTCGCGGTTCTTGGCCGCTTTCAACCCCGCGGTCAGAGCGATCCCCTGCACTGCCTGGCCCGCCCATCCCTTCCCTGGCTTGTTGGTCAAGGCCCGGTTGGCGAGCTGCGCCATCTCCGAATCCAGTGCATCTATCATCGAGGTGTACGCCTGGATCTTGCCCAGGTAACTCTGGTAGTCGTTCTTCATGCTGGCCTTCAGCACCAGGCTGGCGTTGCCGTTGCCCGAGAGCTTGCCGTTGTCCTCGGCGCCCTTGAGCGAGTCGCGGTTGGAGCGGATCTCGTCCAGCGCCTTGTCGCGCTTTTCCACTTCCGCGAACATCTTCACCATCAGGTTGAAACGCTTGTTGCGCAGCTGGACCTGGGCCTTGCACAGGGCGTACTGCTCCTGCGCCACGCTGCTCTTGCCCTTCTGGCAGACCTCGTCGACCCCGTCGTCGATGCCGCGCTCGCTCATCCCGTCGAGAGTGAAACGGCTGCCAGCCTGCTCGCCGAGCTTGAAACCGCCCACGTCCAATTGCTTGAACTGCTGGGTTTCCTCCTCGAGCGTCTTGATCAGGCTGGTGACCTTGTCCAGCTCCTTCTTGAAATTATCCAGCAGCTTGAAGTTGTTCGCCATCTGGCCGCCCTCGCTCATGCACCAGCCCTTGGGGCCGTAGGGGGTCATCCAGCAAAGCGAGGCCTCCGCCGACCGAGGCGCCAGCAGGGTCCCGGCCCCGATCAGCACGGCGCAAAGCATTAGCCAAGCTGAGTTTTTCGCGTGCATCGTTCGACTCTCCTTGGAAGGGCGCCTCCGGCCATCCAGCCGGTGGCGTATTGCCTGCTTACTTTACCTCGGGACAGCCCCTAAAACGCCTGCCCCGTCACATTTTACCCTGTTCAGGCTCGGGCCCGGCGGCCCTCCGGGACCTGCTTGCCCTTGCCCGAGCCCTTACGGTTGGCGTAGAAATCGGCCAGCCACTGGTCCGGGGTCAGATCGTCCGGGGCGACGCCGGCCTTGTCGGCGGCCTCGCCCAGCACGCGGTGCATGATTTCGATGTTGTCGGTCGACGCCGAGATCACCGCCAGGGCGTCGTCCATGCCGCGCAGATTGAGCTGGCAGACCGTGGCGGCGTGGCCCTGCTTCACCAGGAAGCAGCGGGACCGCTCGTCCAGGCTGCGCACCACTTCGTACTCGGCATCGGTCAGCTTCAGGCCCTCGATGTAGTCCTCGCGGCTGGCATTCGGGTTGGGCAGCAGGATCAGGGTCGCGGTCTGTTCGATCAGCGAGGCGGAGATGTCGCTGGCCAGCGCGTCCTCCGGGCTCTGCGTGGCGAAAATGCCCAGGCCGTTCTGTTTACGGATGGTTTTCTGCTTGTTCTTGGCGAATTCCTTGAGGGCGCCGCCGCCGTCCAGGATCTTCCAGAACTCGTCCATCACGTAGATTAGCGGCCGGCCGTCGATCAATTGCTCCAGACGGTGCAGCAGGTAGTTGATGACCGGGACGCGGACCTCGACGTTGTCGATCACGTCGGTGTAGTCGAAGCCGATGATGTTCGCCTTTTCCAGGTTGATCGTGTCCACCGGATTGTCGAACACCCAGCCCAGCGAGTTGCCGGCGGTCCACTTGCGCAGGCGCGCATACAGGCCGTCGTCGCCCATGTTGGGCAGGCTCTTCTGGAAGTTGGTCATGGTGCGCAGGTGCATCGGCGTGTCGAGGATGTTCTCGACCGCGCGGAAGATGTCCTCGTCTTCGCGCGCCGAATACTGCGACTTATTGGCCAGGACCTTGATCAGGTCGGCGAGGAACTGGACGTTGGTCTCGTTGTTCTCGCACTGGAACGGGTTGAAGCCGGTCGGCTGGCCGTTGTCCAGGGCCAGATAGTTGCCGCCGCAGGCGCGCACGAAGATTTCCGCGCCGCGGTCCTTGTCGAAGAAGAAGATGGTCGGCGTCGGCTTGAGCTTCTGCACCTGGCTGAGCAGGAAGTTGATCAGCGCGGTCTTGCCGGTACCGGACTTGCCGATGACCATGGTGTTGGCGATCGCCTTCTCGCCCAGCGAGTTCTCGGCCGGGTGGGTGGCGTGGAAATTGAAGTAGTACGGCTGGCCGTTGGTGGTCTGCAGCGTGGTGACGCTGTCGCCCCAGGGGTTGTTGTGCTGCTTGCCGGTGGCGAAGTTGTGCAGCGGCGACAAGCCCAGGAAGTTCAGCGAGCTGACATTGGCCAGGCGGGTGCGGTACTTCCAGTTGGCCGGGAACTGCGAGTAGAAGGACGCGGCGATGGCCATGTCCTCCTTGGCCGAGACGAAGCCGGCGTTGGACAGCTCGGCGCGCGCGGTCGCCACCTGGGCGGCCAGTTTTTCCTGGCTGTCGGCGAAGATGGCGAAAGTGAAGTGGTACTCGCCCAGGACGAAGTTGCCCGAGGCCAGCTGGTCCATGGCGTAGTCGAGCTCGACGATCTGGCTGACCGCCTTGTCGCCGGAGGACACCATCATGCCCTTGGTGCGGTCGAGCACCTTGAGCGCGTCGGCGCGGCCCATGGGGCTGAAGGAATGGGTGATGACGTACTCGAAGTCGAGGTACTTCAAGCCGTTGAGAATGCCCGGGTAGGTCCCGTCGGCATACTCCTTGACGTTGAGGATGGCGCCGAAGTGGTTGGCGCCGGTCGGCGTGGTGACCACGAAGTCGCCGGTCTTGGCCGAGAAGGTCAGGCGGCTCACCGGCAGGTAGTTGTAGACCGGGGCGTTGAGCACCGGCACTGGCTCGTCCAGGCGGTTGAGCAGGTAGCCGAAGAACTCTAGGGCCTCGGAGAAGACCACGCCGTTCTGCGCCTCGTACATGCTCAGGCGGGCCGGAGCGTAGTCCTTGATGACCGCCTCGACGTTGCCGGCCAGCTCCAGGGTCTTGGCGACCGCCTGGTCCTGCTGCTCCTTGAGCAACTGGACGTTGGTCGACTTTTCCACGAAGCCTTTGCCGCCAACGATCGGGCGGTACAGCATGGTCAGGTACAGCTCGTTCTGCATCAGCTTCTGTGCCGACAGCGAGGCGTAGTAGCCGTCGGACAGGGTCTGGTTGAAGACCTGGTCGAACTTGCTGTCGGTGCTGATGCGGCGGCGGCGGCGCATGTCGTGCACCCAGAACGCCACGTTGACGAAATCCGGCGCGCGCAGGGTCTGCAGCAGCCGGTTGAAGGTGTTGTGGCGGTGCTCCAGCTCCCATTCCTCGCGACCGACGAACGGCAGCCCGCCCAGTCGCCACACCAACAGGAAATCGCCGCCAGTGGTCTTGAGCACGGCGGGTGCGACGTGGGTGGACAGCGGGATGAATTCGCTGATGGGCGTGTCGGGCGTGAACATGTAGAGGCTGGATGTCCCTAGGGAGGAAGCGGTCTGCTGCGGGTGTGTTGCCTTGGAGGGCCGGAAGAACGGCCCGCCGGATGGAGCGGCTCGGTTACTGGCTTGCCCACGCCCCTGGCCCAGCGAACGCAGCCGCGCGGGAAACGGGGCTGCCTTGGGCCTGCGGCCTGGCCGGCAGCGGGACGCTAACGCAACGCCCCAAGCCGGTTGCAGCCGCCACGCTCGGGAGCGTGGCGGCTGCGGTCAGTATCAAGCTTTCTTGTCGCCCGGATTGCGATAGTAATTGGGCGTGAACACCCACATGCCCTGGTTGCGCTGCAGGTTGCGCATCCGCATGCGGATCTGCAGGCGCAGGCCCAGCAGGCGGAAGATCATTTCATCGCGCTTGGCCATCTGGCGCATCACGAAGACCACGATCGGCAGCAGCACGATGCAGAACATGTCGATGTAGAACGTCAGCAGCAGGCAGGTGCCGGCTCCGAACGTGAAGGGGATGTACGGCACGCCCAGGAACATGGGCGGGCGCGTACAACCCCGGAACAGCACGTTCTTATGCATAGTTCTGCAGCAGGTACACCACCGCCGAGGTGGCGCCGCCCGGGCTGGTGGCGCTGCCGACGTCTTCCGGGATGACCATCTTGGCCAGCTGAGCGGCGGCGCCGATCAGGAAGCCGCCGACCAGCACCGAAGCCACTTCGGTCAGGCGCTTGTGGGCGAAGGCGATCTGGTAGCCGGCGAAGATCACGGCGATGGTCACGATGGCCACCGAGGCGATGTTCAGCAGCGAGTTCAGGTTGTTCATGAAGCCGGACACGCGCTGCTGCGCGTTGGCCTGGGCGAAGCTGACTTCCGGCAGCATCAACAGAGCCACGAAGGCGGTCGCCATGGCGAAGGCCGACAGGAAGTTCTTGAAATAGACGTTGGAGTTCATGAGATATCCCTTCTGGTCGTTATGGGCGATGTCGAGTGGTACGAGGTGGAACAGTCGGTGGAGGGGAAAAACGGAACTAGAACACAAAAGCTTGGTCGCCTTGTGACGGCGGCCGTGGTGCAGGTGCGCGGCTGCCCGCCCCTGCCGCCGCGGCGGGAGCGTGCATCAAGGAAACGGTGACCGGCAGGTCCTGGCGAGGCTGGACCGGCGCGCCGGGCGCCTGTTGCGGCAGGGCCGCGGCCTGGAGCCGGGCTGGCTGGAGCGGCGCCTGCTGGAGCTGGGCTTGCTGGACCGGGGCCGGCTGGAGCTGGGCCGGCTGGAGCTGGGCTTGTTGGAGCTGGGTTTGCTGGAGCCGAGCCTGCTGGAGGCGAGCCTGAAGCTGGGCTTGCGGCGACGAGGCGGCCGGGAGGGCGGCCTGGGCCGGAACCTGCGCGGCGGCGTAATAGGCCTGGGGCTGCGCGCCAGCGGCGGCCAGGGAGGCCGCCTCCTGGGTGGCGGCGGTGTCTGGCCCGCGCACGGCCGCCGGGCCGGACCAGGCTGCCAGCCGGGCCGGACCGCTGCGCCGCGCGGACGCAAGGGCTGTGGATGTCTGGTTCATGCTCGCCGTGCCCCCCTTGACCCCGGCCGGCAGCTTCGGGCTGCCAATCACCGCGATGGCTTGGGCACCGCTGTCGCTGGCCGACGTGCCCCCACGCATCGACGCGTAGATTTTCTGCACATAACCGTGCCGGAAACCCGTGACGAAGTTCCCAGAGTAGTAACAGCTGAACGATTTTCCCCAATCCTGCGACCGGTGGTAGCACTCGGCCAGGATGCGGGAGCCGGCCTGCAGGTTCGGGCAGACGTCGAAGGCCTTCTCGTAGGAGTCCAGGCCGTACTTGCCCAGGTTGTAGCGGTTGACCTGGGCCACGCCGAGGGAAAAGTTGTAGCCGCGCTGCTCGAGCATGCGGGCAGTGGCAACGGCTTCAGGTAGGTTCTTGGGCTGGCGCACCAGGCGGCCGCCCACCACGCCGATGGCATAGGGATTGAAGGACGACTCCACGCGCACGACGTGGTGCATCACCTCGTGCGGAACCGCCAGGCCCGTGCAAGTTGTGAGTTCGATACCGGGCAACATTCCCTAGTCCCCCCTGTGCCAGCCTTGGCGCAAGCCTGCTCCATTATAACTACGCATAGCACTAAAGCTGCGAATCTGAATCGCCGAGTACATGATTCACGTTGCAGCCAGCTTTGTCAACGAAACCTGCGCCCTGCCCCGCCCGCGGCCGTCAGTTGGCGGCGAGCTGGCGCTCCGGATTGAAGTCGATGCCGGTGATGTAGCGCTGGCCAGCGTGGGCCTTGATGTGGACGACGATGTCGATCGTCAGCATCAGCAAGCGCTTGATCACCGCGAACTCCAACCCGGAACCCTCCGCCGAGGCCTTGACCATCAGCGAGAGCTGGTCCCAGGTCTGCGCCGTGCTGCCGGCGTGGCAGCTGGTGATGGAGCCGGGGTGGCCCGAGGCGCAGTTACGAATGAAGTAGAACGATTCGTCGCCACGCAGCTCGGCCAGGATGATGCGATCCGGCTTCATACGCAGACAGGCCTCCATGCAGCTCTTGGCCGTCACGTTGCTCGTGCTTTGTCCACCTTTCGAGTAGAGCAAGTGCACCACATTGGGCTGGGTGATGAAGAGCTCGCGGGCGTCCTCGATCGTCACCAGCCGTTCGTTGTCCGGGATGTGGCCCACCAGCGACTTCATGAAGGTGGTCTTGCCGCTGCCGGTGGCGCCGGCGACGACGATGTTCTTCTTGAACTGGACGGCCTTCTTGAAGAATTCCGAGTAATTGCGCTCGGCGCGCAGGTCCAGCAACTCGCGGTCGTGGCCGGAGACGGAGGGGGCTTCTTCCAGGATCTGGTTGAAGAAGCCGTCCTCCTGGTACTGCTGCAGGGTCTTGCTGTGCTTGGACGGCAGTCGGATGGTGATGGACACCTTGCCGGCGTCGCAGGCCGGCGGGATCACGAACTGCGCGCGCTGCCCGGTCGGGAAGGTCAACGAGACCACCGGGTCGGCATCGGTGATGCGCTGGCCGGTGTTGCTCTCGTTGACCACCGCCGTACAGAACTGGCGGGCGCGGTCGAAGGTCAGGCTGGGCACGTCCAGTCGCTGCCAACCGTTCCGGGTCTCCAGATAGAGCTCGCCGGGACGGTTGATGCAGATTTCCGTGACGTCCGGGGAACTCATGTATTCCAGGATGCCGAGCACCTGGTACTGGTACTCCAGGAAGTCGTTGGAAACCTGCGCGATGGGCGAATTGTCCGAATCCATTGCCTGACCTCGACCGTCGTCGCCAGCGCTCAGCGCAGGACCGAGGAGAAGTCCACGTCCTTGGCGACGTAGATATTCACCACCGTGCCCTGGTTGACCGTCACCGTGGCCGGACGATTCACGCTCTTGTCCAGGGCCTGGTTGGCCAGGCGCTCCATGGCGCGCGCGGTGTTGCTCTCGTAGGGCTGGCTGATCACGTTGCCGCTGTTGGTCACCGTGGTGCTCTCCGGGCCGTTCTCGGCCGCCGCGTACTTGAAGGCGTCGCTGATCAGGCTGATCAGCAGGGCCGAGGCGATGCGGCTGCCCCAGTGCGCGTCGTACTGGCCGGGGATGCCGGTGCCGCCGAGGTTGTCCACGCCGGGGCTGGCCATGTTCACGTCCAGGCCGGTCGGGGTGGTGATGCGATCCCAGACCACGCCCACGCGCTTGAGGTCCACGCCGGTGTTCTGGTAGCGGCCGGACACCTTGGAGCCCTTCGGCAGCAGCATGCGGCGGCCGTTGACCGAATAGATCGGCTCGGTCACCACGCAGGAGGAGAAGCCCGGGATGTCGGTGATGATCCGGGTCTCCATCACGCAGCGGATGTAGGTGCCGCGCAGCAGCAGCGTGTCGGGGTTGTACAGCGGCTGGGCCGAAGCGATCTCCACTTCCTTGGCCTGGGCCGGAGCGGCGCCGCCGCCCTGCTGCTGCATCATCATCGCCAGGTATTGCTGGTCGAGCGCGCTCATGCCCGAACCGCTGCCGTCGGCGCTGTTCTGGCCGCTGGTGGCTTCGCCGGCCATCCGGCGCTCGAGCAGGCTCGGGCCGCGATCGCGCGGTTCGGCCTGGTTGGCGGCCATGTCGCGCGAGCTCGGCGGCGGCGGCGGCGGTTCGCTGGGCGGCAGCGGCGGAGCCACGTCGATCGGCGGCGGAGGCGGCGGCAGCGGCGGCTGCGGAGCGACCGGTGCGGCCGGCACGTCGACCACTTCTTCCTCGACCTTCTTCGGCGCTTCTTCGCCGGAGGTGGCGCTCTTGAGCAGGAAGAAGGCCGCGCCCAGCAGCAGCACCACCAGGGCGGCGAGGAACAGCAACGCCTTGCGGTTCAGGCGCTGCATGTCGGTGGTCTTGAGCGACGGCGCGTTGGCGTCCAGGTCCGGGCTGCCACCGCCTGCGGCGCCGGCACCGGCCGGCTGCTGGCCGTAGTAGGGATTGGCACCGTAGCCGTAGCTGCCGCCTTCCTGCGGAGTGCCGTTGTTGCCTTCGGGCTGACCCGGCTGATTGGGGGGCATGTTCTGGCTCATTTCTGCTTCTTCCTGCGCAGACCGACGACGTTGTTGCCGTGACGGATGATCAAGTAGGGATACGTGCCGTGGACGACGATGGTGTTGCCCTCGACCGTGGTGTTCACTACGAAGTCTTCGCTGCCTTCGCGCTCGCGCCCGAACACCGCCGGGAAGTTGCCGGTCGGCAGGTTCTTCAGAGCGCTGATCTTGATGTAGGTGAACTGGCCATCGTCATAGACGTTGGACGGCACCAGCCAGGACTGCTTCTTGCGACTGGAGTACTGGTAGTCGAAGTTGTAGATGCGGCCCTTGTCCAGGGTGGTGTTCAGCTCGGTCGCGGTCTTCTCGGCCTGCTCCTGGGCATTGGAGAACTCGGTGCCGTTGGGATAGACGAACTTGATCTTGTACTGCACGCCGGCCTGCTTGGCCTGCTCCAGCACGCGCCAGTCGGTGGC
>CBIFVU010000073.1:0-15310 GCA_966185905.1 uncultured Lysobacter sp. | reverse complement strand
CTGGCGCACCACCGCGCAGAACTACAACCTCAACCGCGACTACCTCAAGGCCGATGCGCCGGAGATGCAGGCCATGCTCGGCCTGGTCGGGCGCTGGGACCCGCTGGTGTATGTCGACCTGCACGTCACCGACGGCGCCAAGTTCGAGCACGACATCTCCATCCAGGTCGAGCCGGTGCACGCCGGCGACGCCGGACTGCGCCGCGCCGGCACCGCGCTGCGCGACGGGGTGATCGCCCGCCTGGCCCGGCAGGGCTCGCTGCCCCTGCCCTACTACCCCTCCTTCGTCGAGTCCGACAACCCGGCCTCCGGCTTCGAGGACGGGGTGCCGCCGCCGCGCTTCTCGCACGGGTATTTCCTGCTGCGCAACCGCCTGGGCATGCTGGTGGAAACGCATTCGTGGAAGGACTACCCGACCCGGGTGCGGATCACCCGCAACACCATCGTCGATGTGCTCGAGCAGGTTGCCGAACACGGCGCGGGCTGGCGCCGCGAGGCCTTGGCCGCCGATGCCCGCGCCGCCGCGCTGGGCGGGCAGCCGGTGGCGCTGGACTACAAGGCCAGCGACAAGACCCGTACCGTGGCCTTCCGCGGCTATGCCTACACGCGCACGCCCTCGGAGGTGTCCGGTGCGCTGATGACGCGCTACGACGAGACCCAGCCGCAGGTCTGGAACATCCCGCTCAAGTACGACATCCAGCCCGGCCGGCAAGTGCCTGCGCCGCGCGGCGGTTACCTGGTGCCGGCCGCCTTCGCCGCCAGGGTCGCGCCCAAGCTCGACCTGCACGGGGTGCAGTACCGGCGCCTGGACGCGGCGCTGGCGCAGGCGCCGGTGCAGAGCTTCCGCGCCGGCAAGGCCGCGCTCGGCGCCGCCTCGGTGGAAGGCCGCCAGCGCGCCACCCTGGACGGCGCCTGGAACGCCGACACCCAGGACTTGGCCGCCGGCGCCCTGTTCGTGCCCATCGCCCAGCCGCGCGCGCGCCTGGCCATGGCCCTGCTGGAGCCGCAGGCGCCCGATTCGCTGGCGGCGTGGGGCGAGTTCAACAACGCCTTCGAGCGCAAGGAATACATGGAGGACTACGTGGCCGAGGAGGTGGCGCGGGAGATGCTGCGCGACCCCAAGGTCCAGGCCGAGTTCCAGACGCGCCTGCGCGAGGACGCCGAGTTCGCCAAGAGCCCGCAAGCGCGCCTGGATTTCTTCTATCGCCGCCATTCGGCCTGGGACACGCGCTACAACCTCTACCCCGTGCTGCGCACCGAATCGGCCCCGCGCTGAAGCCCGCATCGCCGGGTGCGCCCCGGCCGGCGCACGCGGGCGCCGGCCCCGCGCGCCGCGGCGCGTTCGGCCCGCAGTGGTCGGGGCCGCGGCGCGGGAGCGCGGCCGGCGAGGGGCGCAGGTGAGGAAGGCGGCAAGGCCCGGGGGCCGCCGCGGCGCTATGCTGGCCCCCCCCTGTTGTTGCTGGCGCCGTATGTCCCTGCGTCCTGCGTTGCGCACGATTTTCCCCGCGCTGCTGTTGAGTTCGGCCCTGGCCGCCTGCGCGGGCGCGCCCGCCGCCGGCACGGCGCCTGCGCCTGCGCCGCACAGCTTCGGCGTGCTCACCCTCAACCTGTGGCACGACAAAGGCGACTGGCCGCGCCGGCGCGCGCTGATCGTGGCGGAGATCCAGCGCCTGCAGCCGGACGTGATCGCGCTGCAGGAGGTGCTGCAACGCCCGGGCCTGCCCAACCAGGCCGAAGACCTCGGCCGGACCCTGGGCTACCAAGTGCATTTCGCCTCGGTCGATCCGCCCGGCGCGGCGCGGCGCTACGGCAATGCGATCCTGCTGCGGGCGCCCGGCGGGCCGGCCCAGGTACGCAAGCTCGAACCGCTGCAGGACTATCGCACCGCCGCGCACGTGCGCACCGCCGGCGGCGCGCACGCACCGAGCGTGGATTTCTACGCCACCCACCTGCACAACGAACCTTCCGGCGGCGCGATCCGCCAGCGCCAGGCCGCCAGCCTGCTGGAGTTCATCGACGCCACCGCCGCCCACCACGGCGCCTACGCCAGCGTCGTCGCCGGCGACTTCAACACCGAGGCCAGCGCGCCCGAACTGGCGGCGCTGCGCGCGCGCTATCGCGACGCCTTCGCCCAGGCCCATCCGGCGCTGGCCGGCGACCCTGCCCGCGCCAGCACGCTCAACCCGGCCTACCTGCCCGCGCAGCGCATCGACCATGTGTTCTACGCCGCCGGCCGGTTCGAGGTCGAACAAGCCCGGATCGTGCTCGATCGCGCGCAGGACGGGGTCTGGCCCTCGGACCATTTCGGCCTGTATGTGCGCCTGCGGCCGCTGCCGGCGGCGAGCGCGGCGCCGTCATCGGACTGACATGCGCCGCTCCTAGCGTGGTCGGCTTCCCCCGCCCCGCTGGAGCCCTGCATGATCCGTCCCCTCCTGAGCGCGCTGCTGCTCGCTTTCGCCGCGCCCGCCTGCGCCGCGCATTGGTCGCTGACCGACGTGGTCGAGACCCCGGCCACCACGCGCGATGCGGTGCGCCTGCCGCCGGGCACGCCGGATCAGGCGAACCTCAACCGCCTGGGCTTTTATTCGGACCTGAGCTACAACCCGCGCGACGGCCATTGGTACGCCCTGTCCGACCGCGGCCCCGGCGGCGGCGTGATCGACTACGCCACCCGGGTGCAGAAGCTGCGCATTCCGCTGGACCGCCGCAGCGGCCGGATCGGCCAGCCGGTGGTCGAGCGCACCGTCTTGTTCAGCGCGCGCGGCCGCGACAGTTTCAACGGCCTCAATCCGGCCCTGCTCAACGGCGATGCCGCCGAGCTCGGCCTGAGCTTCGACCCCGAGGGCCTGGCGATCGGCCGCAACGGCCATTTCTACGTCGCCGACGAGTACGGCCCGAGCCTGTACGAATTCGCGCCCAACGGCCGCTTCCTGCACGCCTTCGCCATTCCCGAGAACCTGCGCCCCCGCACTGCCGCTGGTGCGCTGGACTATGTCGGCGACCGCAAGCAGATCGCGCGCGGACGCCAGGACAACCGCGGCTTCGAGGGCTTGAGCCTGAACGCCTCCGGCGACAAGCTCTATGCGGTCATGCAGGACCCGCTGACCGAGGAAGGCAGCAAGGACGACGGCCGCCGCGGCCGCAACGTGCGCATCGTCGAGTTCGACCTGCGCAGCCGCCGCGCCAGCGCGCAATACCTCTACCAGCTCGAGCCCATCGCCGCGCTCAACGCGCTCGACCCGTCCAGCGAGGACGATTTCTCCGCCACCCAGCAAGGCCGCAGCATCGGCCTGAGCGCGATCGTGGCGTTGAGCGACAGCGAGTTCCTGGTGCTGGAGCGCGACAACCGCGGCCTGGGCGTGGAAGCCACCGCTGCGCCGGTGCACAAGCGCGTGTACCGGATCTCCCTGCGCGGCGCCAGCGACGTCTCCGCCCGCTCCCTGGCCGGACTGGACGAGTTGCCGGCCGGCGTGCGCGCGGTGCGCAAGGCGCCCGAGCTGGACATCCTGGCCGCGCTGCGCGCCAGCGGCGCGCGCGACGTGCCGGAGAAGCTGGAGGGCCTGGCCATCGGCCCGCGCCTGCGCGATGGGCGGCGGCTGGTGCTGATCGGCAGCGACAACGACTACAGCGTGACCCAGACCGGCGCGGGCGAGCAGTTCGAGGTGTGCGTGGACCGCGCCAGCGGTGCGCGCGCGCAGGTCCCGCTGGACGCCGATTGCCCGGCCGGCCTGGCGCGGATCCCCGGCACCTTGCTGGCCTTCGCGGTGGACCTGCGCTGAGGCCGCGGCACGACCGCAGCCGCACGGCCGGGCGCGCCCTCGCCGTGCGGCCGCCTGCCCTGCTCCGGCGCAGGCGCGCGGCTGCGCCCGATGCAATGCGAGGCCTGCGTCGCGCCCGTCCGTTCCGGCCTGCCGCTCAGTCCAGCCGCCACTCGCCCAGCACGGTGTATTCGCTGCGCGCGCCCAGCACGCTGTGCAGCAACACAAAACGGTCCACCCGCCACTCCACCGGCTCTACCGCCAACGGCCCCAGGCCCCGGGCCGCGCCGCGGACCACGGTCACGTGCGGCGCATGCGCGCGATGGCCGGAAACGATCTTGACCCCGGCCTTGGCCAGCGCCAGGCCAAGGCGGTCCCAGAGCAGCGCCAGCCCCGGATCGGGCTCGGCGCTGCCCAGCCACCAGGGAATCTCGCGGTTGGCGAAACTGCCGGCGCGGTCCACGCGCAGGCCGAACGCGGGCGCGCGGACCGACTCGGCCGCCGCCAGGGCGCTGTGCGCCAGGGCTTGCGGCAATCGATCGAAATCGCCCAGGAATTGCAGGGTCAGGTGATAGCGATGCGGGTTGATCAGGCGCCCGCCCGAGGCTTGCGCGGCCTCCAGGTCCTGGGCGAGACGATGCAACCGCGCGCGCACGTCCGGCCCGGGCCACAGGGCGAAGAACAGGCGGTGGGTCGGGATCGACCCGCGCTGCGAGGTATCGCCGAACAAGGAAGATTGCTGCATGCGGCCAGTCTAACCGCAGCCGGCGGGAACCCTCCTGCCCAGCCCGGGGCCTGTCCTCGCACCCGCACTCGCCCTCGCCCACCGCCGCCGAAGCGGCCACCGCAGCTCTCAGCGCCCCGCTTCGCGCGCGCCCTCGGCCGGTGCCGGCGGCGGCGGATCGCGTTCGAGCCGGCGCGTATCGGCCTGCAACAATTCCACCGCGGCCCGCCGCAAGCGCGCCGGATCGGTTTTCGCCAGGGCGGCCTCGTCGCTGGCTCCCAAGGCCGCGGCCAAGTCGGCCAATACGCGCTTGTTCGCGTAGGGATGCGGGTGATCGGGCACGTCGTCGCGGCTGCGGCCGAAGCGTTCGAGCAGTTCGGGGTGACTGTGCTCGGCCTTGGCCAGTTCCACCAACTTGGCGCGGTATTCCAGCCGCCACGGCGGCAGCGTCGGCCAGCGCGCCAGGTCGGCGAAATGCTGCGCTTCGTGACCGAGGAAGCGGACCTGGAAGTCCTCGCCGCTGAGATCGCCATAGGAGGCATGCACGGCATACAAGCCTTCGGGCTTGACCCAGCCGGCCGCGCCGCTGGCGCCGCAGGCGGTGTAGTGGCTCCAGCCGCGGCTGATCCAGTCGTCCATCAGGAACACCTTGACCGGCTGGCGCACGCCGACGGGCAGGTCGACTACATAGTCGCGCTCGCTCTGTCGTCGCCACAGGAACAGGTCGTACAGCGGCGGCGTGCGGCCTTGCAGCGGGTTCAGGCCGAGCGCGCGCAGGCGCGCGTCCAGCCGCTCCTGCAGCGCCTCGAAGGCCTGCTCGCCCTCGGCCGGCGGCGGCTCGCCGAGCAAGCCGGCCAATTCGCGCTTGAGCGTGGCCTCCAGCGCCGGCCGCTGCTGCGGGTCGCGCACCGCGCGCCACCAGTAGCGCTGGTAGATCGCCAGCATTTGCGCGGCCAGGGGCTCGCTCGGCGGATCGGCCGATGGCGGCGGGCCGTGCCGGTCGTGGCGTTGCAACATGCAGCTGCGGAAGGCGGCGTCCTTGCGGTCGAACTGCTCGGCCGGGGCCGCGCGCAGGGCCGCCAGCGCGGCCGGCACGTCGGCGCGCAGCGAAGCGCCCAGGGCCTGGCGCACGGCGTCGGCGGCCTGCGCGCCGCTGGCCGCAGGCAGCGAGGCGGGGCCGGACTCGGAAGCACCGCTGGAGGATGGCAGCGGCGCCGCGGAAGCCCCGCCGCGCGCAGGCGGAGCGGCGGCGACAGCGCCGGCGGCGGCCAGGCCGGCCGCCAAAGCCAGCCAGGCCAGGCCACGCCGGCCGGGCGAGAAAGACAGGATGGTCATGCGACCGCTCCGGGATACGCCGAGCGCGATGGACGCATTAGGCCGCGCGGCCGGCCACCGAGTCTTGTACGCACTTGATCTGGCGACGCAGTTGCAGCGGCGTGCAGCCGGCATGGGCGCGCACCACCCGATGCAGATGGCTCTGGTCGGCGAAGCCGGCGGCCGCGGCGACCTCGGCCAGCGGCAGGCAGGCGCCGAGCAGGCGCAAGGCGCGGCGCCAGCGCAGTTCGCGCCGCAAGGCCCGCGGCGGCATGCCGAAGCTGCGCGCCAGGGTGCGGCTGGCGTGTTCGGCCGACACGCCCAGGCGCTGGGCCAACACGCCGATGTCGGCGTCCTCGCGATCGATCAGGCGCAGCAGTTCAGCCTGCCAGTCCGGCACCGCCGCCGGCGCCAGCGGCCGGGACTGCGCCAACAGCGCGGCCAGTTGCGCCGGCGCGCGATCCAGCACTTCGGCCGCCTCGGCCAATGCCGGCACCCGCCAGGCGCGCGCGCCGAACGCCGGGCCGAGCCCGGCGCCGAACCCCGCGCCAGCACCCGGGCCCGCTTCCGTACGCGCTCCCAAGCCCGCGTCCGCCGGCGTCGGGTCCGACGCCGCCGCGGCCAGCGCCGAGGCCAGCGCGCCGGGCAGTTCGATGTTGAGCGTGCGCGCGCCGCACTGGCCGAACCGATCGCCATGGGCGTGGAAGGCCGGATGCACGACCACGGTGCCGGGCCGGCACAGCAACGGGCCGTCCAGGCTGGATTCGAGGTAGTCGCCGTCCAGCACCAGCGTCGCGTAAGCGCCGCGATGGCGATGGGTGGCCAGGCTGGCGTTGCGCGCGTGGCCGGTGCGATAAGCCGGCGCGCTCATCGCCCGGCCTGCGCCGCGCGCTTGCGCAGGTGCTCGGCCAGGCCGCCGAGTTGCTGCGCCTGCACCCGGTCGATGACCGGCACGAGCTGGCCCAGGTCCTGCGGCGCATAACCGCCGGCGCGGTAATACAGCACGATGCGGGTACCGCCCTGCGGCGCCGGGCTGAGCCGGAATTCCATCGCGCCGCTGAGGCCCATGCCCTGCAGCGGCCCCAACCCGCCGAGCAGGCGCAAGGTCTTGCCCGGCTCGAGGAAACCCACGCTCAGGTGCTGGGCCTGGCGCTGCCCGTCCAGGGCGATCTCGCAGAAGCAGCCGCCAGCGCGCGGCTCGATCGACAACCGCGATTGCGCGCCCCACCAACTGTGGTCCTTGGGCCACCATTGGTCCACGTCCTCGATCAGCGCGCGCCAGGCGGTCCGGGCATCGACCGGCACGGTTTGTTCGTTCTCCACGGTGAAACCGTGGGCGGAGACGTCCTTGACCGCTGCGTCCGCAGGTGCGGCGGCCGCCAGCGCGGCCAGGGCGCAGGCCAGGACGCCGGGCAACAGGCTGGGTCCGATCGCGGGCATCGACGGGCTCCTGCGCCGGCCACGCGGCGCTGTCGGCTGGATTAGGAACCGGGGCGGCGGCGGGCGCAATGGCCCGGAAGTTGGGCGGCGCGAGCGCGCCGCCGCCCGCTGCGCGCGGCCGGCGCGAGGGCCGGGTTTGGGCGAGAGGGCCGGACTTGCGAAAGGCGGCGTGTGTGGAAGGCCGAAATCGGTGCGGCGGCGAGGGAATCCTTCGGCCGGGCCGCCGCACGCAGGGCTGCGCCGAGGCGGCCGGGCCCCACCCGACCTTGCTGGAGGGCGCATCCCACCCTTCTGCGGGGCGGTGGGCCGGTGGGCCGAGCCGACTCCGGCCGGTCCGCAGGCTCACTGCACGGGCGGCCGACGGGCCAGCTCAGGTCGGCCCAAGTCGGCCCAAGTCGGCCCAGATCGGCCCAGGTCGAGTCGGGTCGGCCGGGCTCGGCTTCGCACCCGACCGGCCGGGCTCGGCCCGGGACCGGAAAGCCCGGCCCGTTCGCCGCCTTGGCCGACCCCAGCTCTCCCGCTCAGCCCTCCAACTCGGCCCAGCGCCCGTAGGCGTGGTCCAGGTCGGCCTGGGTCTGGGCCAGTTCGGCGTTGTGGGCGGTGATGGCCGCCGGCTCGCGCTGGTAGAAGGCCGGCTGGTTCATCTGCTCGCCCAATTCGGCCAGCCGGGCCTCCAGGGCTTCGATCCGCGCGGGCAACTGTTCCAGTTCGCGCGCGTCCTTGTAGCTGAGCTTGCGCCGCGGCGCCGCCGGCTCCGGCGCGGGCGCGGCGGCAACCGGCGCCGCCGGCTTGGCCGCCGCCTTGCCGGCCGCCTGCGCCGCGGCCGGGCGCTGGCGCAACCAGTCGCTGTAGCCGCCGACGTATTCGCCGACCCGGCCCTGCCCTTCCATCACCAGGGTCGAGGTGACCACGTTGTCGAGGAAATCGCGGTCGTGGCTGACCAGCAACAAGGTGCCGGGATAGTCGCCGAGCAATTCCTCCAGCAATTCCAGCGTTTCCACGTCCAGATCGTTGGTGGGCTCGTCCATCACCAGCAGATTGGAAGGCTGGGCGAACAGCTTGGCCAGCAGCAGGCGGTTGCGTTCGCCGCCGGACAAACGGGTGATCGGCGCGCGCGCGCGTTCGGGCGTGAACAGGAAGTCCTGCAGGTAGCCGATGATGTGCTTGCTCTTGCCGCCCACCTCGACGTACTCGCGGCCCTCGGCCACGTTCTCGATCGCGTTCCAGTCCTCGCGCAGGCTCGCGCGGTACTGGTCGAAATAGGCGATCTGCAGGTTGCTGCCCTGGCGCACTTCGCCGGCGGCCGGCGCCAGTTCGCCCAGCAGCACTTTCAGCAGCGTGGTCTTGCCGCTGCCGTTGGGACCGACCAGGCCGATGCGGTCGCCGCGGAACACGGTGGCGGAGAACTCGCGCAGCATCGGCTGGCCGCCGTAGTCGAAGGCCACGTCCTTGGCCTCGATCACCTTGCGCCCGGATTGCTCGGACTGGGCGAACTCCATGCGCACGTTGCCGACCGCGTCGCGGCGCTGGGCGCGCTCGGTGCGCATGGCCTTGAGCCGGCGCACGCGGCCTTCGTCGCGGGTGCGGCGGGCCTTGATGCCTTGGCGGATCCACACCTCTTCCTGCGCCAGCAGCTTGTCGAAGCGGGCGTTTTCCTGGGCTTCGGCGTTCAGCCGCTCCTCGCGCCGGCGCAGGTAGTTGTCCCAGTCGCCGGGCCAACTGGTGACGCGGCCGCGGTCGATCTCGACGATGCGGGTGGCCAGCGCGCGCAGGAAGCGGCGGTCGTGGGTGACGAACAGCAGCGCACCGGTCCAGGACTTGAGGAACTGTTCCAGCCAGTCGATGGCCTCGATGTCCAGGTGGTTGGTCGGCTCGTCCAGCAGCAGCAGGTCGGGCGCCGACACCAGCGCGCGCGCCAGCAGCACGCGCCGCTTCATGCCGCCGGACAGGCCGGAGAACGCCGCCTCGCCGTCCAGGCCGAGCCGGGTCAGGGTTTCGCCGACGCGCTGGTCCAGGGCCCAGCCCTGGGCGTCTTCGATCTTGGCCTGGACCTTGGCCACGGCCGCCGCGTCGTAGGGTTCGGCGTGGCTGAGGCGGTGGAACTCGGCCAGCCAATGGCCCAGCTCGCCCAGGCCATCGGCGACCACGTCGAACACGCTGCCGGTAGCGCCTGCGGGCACTTCCTGTTCCAGCCGCGCCACGCGCACCCCGCTCTCGCGGCGGATCTCGCCATCGTCGGGCTGCAGCTCGCCGGCCAGCAATTTCATCAAGGTGGACTTGCCCGCGCCGTTGCGGCCGATCAAGGCGATGCGCTCGCCCGGTTCGATGGCCAGTTCGACGTTTTCGAGCAGGAGCGGGCCGCCGACGCTGTAGTCGGCGTTCTGTACGGTGATCAAAGGCATGGCGCCATTCTAACCGGCGCGGTGGCGGGCGCGGGGGCCGGGCGCGACCTCGGCGATCGCGAAGCCCGCAAGGGCGGCCGGATGCGCGCCTCCCCGCAGGGAGCGGCGCAAGCCGCGAACGCAATCAGGCTCATCGCCCGGCCGGAGGCGGCGGCGCAGCGCAGAGACAAGACCGGGGTCGCGGCTGGCGCCGCTGCTGCCACCGGATTGGCCGGATGCGCGCCCGCACAGGCGCAGGCCGGTCAGGAACTGCAGGAAAGCATCGAGCACCCGGCTTTGTCGCGCGCCCAGTCCGGGCGCTTGGCGGCGAAGGCTTCGCGCCCGGGCTGGTCGTGGTAAGGCCGGCGCATGACCTCCAACAGGTCCTGCACGCCGCCCAGGTCGCCCTGCTCGGCGCGGTCGATGGCCTGCTGGGCGAGGTAGTTGCGCAGCACATAGCGCGGATTGGCCGCCTGCATGCGTGCGCGGCGCTCGCCCGCCTCCGAGCCGTCCGCGCGCGAGCGCGCCGCATACCGGACCAGCCACTCGCGCAAGGCCGGCTCGGCCGTGGCCGCGGCCGCCGGGTCGTAGTGCGCCGGCCGCAGCGGCGCGGGGTCCGGCGCCGCCGCTTCGACCTCGATCTCGGCCAGGGCGCGGAAGAACAGGGTCATGTCGATCTGGTGGGCCTGCAGCCAGGCGCGCAGGTCCTGCATCAAGGCCACGTCCGCATCGCCGCATTCGCGCAGGCCCAGTTTGCGCGCGATACCGTCGCGCTCGGCGCGCTGGTAAGCCTGCACATAGCGGCGCAGGCCCTCCTGCAACGCCTCCACCGCGATCAGCGGCGACAAGGCCCCGGCCAACCGCCCCAGATTCCAGTAGGCCACCTGTGGCTGCTGGCCGTAGCGATACCGGCGGCGCCCGGCGTCGGTGGTGTTGGGGGTCCAGTCCAGGTCGTAGTCGTCGATCCAGCCGTAGGGACCGTAGTCGATGGTCAGCCCCAGGATGGACAGGTTGTCGGTGTTCATCACCCCGTGCACGAAGCCCACCCGCATCCACTGCGCCATCAAGGCCGCGGTGCGTTCGGCGACCTCGCCGAACCAATCCGCGCGCTTGCCCTCCTCGGCGCCGGACAGGTGCGGGAAGTCGCGGCGGATGCAGAAATCCGCCAGCCGCCGCAACAACTCGGTCTCGCCGCGCGAGGCCGGCAGCTCGAAATGGCCGAAGCGGAGGAACGAAGGCGCGGCGCGGCAGACGATGGCGCCGGGCTCGGCGCGCGCGCGGCCGTCGTAGAACATGTCGCGCACCACCGCCTCGCCGGTGCCGACCAGGCTCAGCGCGCGCGTGGTCGGCACGCCCAGGTGGTGCATGGCCTCGCTGCACAGGAATTCGCGGATCGACGAGCGCAGCACCGCGCGGCCATCGCCGGCGCGCGAATAGGGGGTCGGGCCGGCGCCCTTGAGTTGCAATTCCCAGCGCCGGCCGTCCTCGGACACGGCCTCGCCCAGCGAAATCGCGCGGCCGTCGCCGAGCTGCCCGGCCCAGGCGCCGAACTGGTGTCCGCCGTAGTTGGTCGCGAACGGCTGCATGCCCGGCAGCAAGGCGTTGCCGCCGAAAACCTGGGCGAACAGCGGATCGGCCAGGTCGGCATCGCTGAAGCCCAGGGCCGCGGCCATCTCGGCCGAATGCGCCAACAGCGCCGGCGCGGCCACCGGTGTCGGCGCCACGGGCGAGTACAGCGCGCCGTGCACCTGGCGCACGCCAGGGCCGGTGTCGGAGTCGCCCGGCAATTCGCGGACGAAGGCATTGTCGAAACGCAGGGCGTGCATGGCGGCCAGGACGGCGAAGGTGTCTGCAAGAATGGGTGCCGCCAGGGCCGGTTCCAAGCCCGCGGCCGCAGATCGGACGCCTGGCCGGGGGCGCGGACGCAGACAGCGCGGGCGTCGGACGCCGGCGGCCGGATGCGAGCGCACCGCGTGCCGCGCTCAACTCAGCAGCGAGTACGCTCCGCCCCGCTCCAGCGCGCGCTGGTAGGCCGGGCGCGCGCGGATGCGTTCGACGAATGCCCGCAGCCTGGGTCGTTGGCCGCCGGCGCGGGCCACCGCGGCCTCCAGCGGGAAGCTCATCTGGATGTCGGCGGCGGTGAAGCGCTCGCCGGCGAACCACGGAAAGCGGCCGAGCTCGCTTTCGATGTAGTCCAGGTGCAGAGCGAGCTGCGGCGCGACGAAGCCTTGCAAGGCCCGGTCGGCGATGGCGCGGGCGACGGGGCGGGTGAACCACGGCATCGGCGCGGCCTTCAGCCGCGCGAACACCAGGCTCAGCAACAGCGGCGGCATCGCCGAGCCTTCGGCGTAGTGCAGCCAATAGCGATAACGCTGCCGCTCCGGGGCGTCCTGGGGAAACGGCGGCGGCGACAGGCCGTGGGCGGTGTCGTAGCGCTCGCACACCTGCTCCAGGATCGCTCCGGATTCGGCCAGCACCTGCCCGTCCAGTTCCACCAGCGGCGACTTGCCCAGCGGATGCACCGCGCGCAGTTCCGCCGGCGCCAGCAAGGTCTTGGGATCGCGCGCGTAGCGCACCAGCTCGTAGGGCAGCCGCAACTCCTCCAGCAGCCACAGCACGCGCTGGGAGCGGGAATTTTCCAGGTGATGGACCTTGATCATGAGGCTGCCGGCCGAGGGACTGGCGCGATGGTAAGCCATCGCCGCGGCGGGCGAAGACGCCGGAGTACGCCCGTTGCGCGTGTGCGGGTGCGGGTGCGGGTGCCGGTGCGGGTACGGGTGTCGGTGCGCGCAGCGCATGACGCCGCGCCCCCGGCCGGTCACAATGAGGCCCTTTCCCGCCGCGCGTGCGCCTGGCCGATGACCGAACCCTCCGCCCCGCCGGACCGCGATCCCCACGGCGCCGCGCCTGAGTCCACGGCGCCGGGGATCTGGGTCGATGCCGATGCCTGTCCCGGCGTGGTCCGCGAGATCCTGTTCCGCGCCTCCGAACGCACCGGAGTCGCGCTGACCCTGGTCGCCAACCAGTGGTTGCGCACGCCCAGCCTGCCCCAGGTGCGGGCGATCCAGGTGCCGTCCGGGCTGGACGTGGCCGATACCGAAATCGTGCGGCGCGTGCGCCCCGGCGACCTGGTAGTGACCCAGGACATCCCGCTGGCCGCGCTGGTGCTGGCCAAGGGCGCGGCCGCATTGAACCCGCGCGGCGAGCTTTACACCCTCGACAGCATCGCCGAGCGCCTGTCGATCCGCGATTTCATGGACGAACTGCGCGGCGCCGGCATCCAGACCGGCGGCCCGCCGGCGCTGCATGCGCGCGACCGCCAGGCCTTCGCCGCGCAACTGGACCGCTGGCTGGCGCGGCGGCCGCGCTGACGCAGCGCCGGCTGCGCGCGCCGCGCAGGCCCAGGCGTCTCGCGCCGCCGCGCACGCGCCGCGAGCGGCGTCTGCCGCAGTCGCCTGCCGCAGCCGCCTGCTGCGATTGCGCCTGCTGCGATCGCGCCTGCTGCGATCGCGCCTGCTGAAACCGCGCCTGCTGAAACCGCGCCTGCCGACGTCGCGCCTGCCGACATCGCCTGCGCCGCGCGCGCTCACTGCGGGCGAGCGATGCGCGCGCTGGCAGCGACCGCTGCCAGGGCCAGGGCCAGCAGCGCGAACGCCCACGGCAGGCTGCTCCAGCGCGCGATCGCGCCGATTCCCGCCGGCCCGACCAGGATGCCGGCGTAGCCGAGCGTACTGATCGCCGAAATCGCCGCGCCCGGCGCCATCGCCTTCTGCCGGCCGGCGGCACTGAACAAGATCGGCACGATGTTGGAACAGCCCAGCCCGACCAGCACGAACCCCACCAAGGTCGCCGCGGCCGAGGGCAGCGCCGCCGCGAGCGCGAACCCCAGCGCCGCGCAGGCGCCGCCCAGGGCCTGCACGCGCACCGCGCCGAAGCGCTGCACGATGCCGTCGCCGCTGAACCGCCCCAGCGTCATCGCCAGGGCGAAGGCGGCATAGCCGATGCCGCCGGCGCTGGCCTCGACCTGGCGCGCGGACACCAGCAACAGCGCGCTCCAGTCCAGCATCGCGCCTTCGGCCAGGAACACGATGAAGCACAACGCGCCGATCAGCACCACGATGCCGTGCGGCACGACGAACATCGGCTCGCCCGCAGCGCCCTCCCCCTGGCGCAGCAGGCCGCCGCGACCGGCCAGCATCGACAGCGCCAGCACTACGCCCATCGCCAACGCGGCGGTGGCCGGCGCGGCGCCGCGCCACAGCATCAGGCTGACCAGGCCCGCGCCGGCGATGCCGCCGATGCTGAAAAAGCCGTGGAAGCCGGACATCAGCGCGCGGCCGCTGGCCTTCTCCACGATCACCGCCTGGATGTTGATGGCCACATCGATGGTGCCGATGGCGGCGCCGAACACGAACAAGGCCAGCGCCATCGCCGGCAGGCTGGACAGGCTGGCCAGCAGCGGCAGTGCGGCGCAGACCGCGGCGGTGGCCAACAGGATTACCCGCCGGCAGCCGTAGCGCGCGGCGATCGCCCCGGTCAGCGGCATGGTCGCCATCGAGCCGGCGCCCAGCGCCAGCAGCAACAGGCCGAGGGTGCCTTCGTCGATGCCCAGCCGCGCCTTGGCGTAGGGCACCAGCGGCGCCCAGGCCGCCATTGCCAGCCCGGCGACGAGGAAGGCGATACGGGTGGACAGGCGCTCCCCGGCGCCGATGGCATGCGCCTCTGCGGCGGCAGGCGCGGGCGTGGAGGGCGGTGGGTTCATGGACGGTCTCGGCGGGGGACGGATTCGATAGCGGCAGGCGCGACGGCCTGCACGGAGCCGGGGGGATGAGATGGCAGGGGCCGCCTGGCCGGCAACGCGCGCGGAGCGGGCCCGGCGGGCGCGAGCGCGGCACGTGCGGGCCGGCCGGGCGCGGGCCCGCTCACGCCGGTGCCGCGGCGCGCAGCACGCGCACGCCCAGCGCGGCGAAGGCTTCGGCCTGCGCGCGCGGCGCGCTGTGCTCCAGCACCAATGCGCGCAGCGAGGAGGCCGGCGCCACCGCGTGCGTGGCCGCCGTGCCGAGCTTGTCGTCGGTGGCCGCGACCACGATCGCGCGGCTGGACGCGGCCAGGGCCTGCTTGAAGCGCGCGTCCTCGTAATCCAGCGCGGTGGCGCCGGCCTGGGCGTCCAGGCCGCAGGCGCCGAGGAAATACAGATCGCAGCGGATCGCCGCGGCGGCAGCGATGGCGCCGCTGCCCAGGCAGGCGCCGATGCGCGGATCGACCCGGCCGCCGATCGCCAGCAACTCCAGGTCCTCGCGCGGCGCCAGCAGGGCCGCGATCGCCGGCGCGTTGGTCGCCACGGTCAGGCCGAAATCGCGCGGCAAGGCCTGGGCGATGGCGATATGGGTCGAGCCGGCGTCGAGGAACAGCACTTGGCCGCGCTCGACCAGCGCCGCGGCCGCCCGCGCCAGCGCCGCTTTGCGCGCCGGCGCCAGGGTCCGGCGCCGCGCCAGCGGACCCAGGTCGGGCGCGGCCGGCAAGGCCCCGCCGTAGACCCGGCGGCAGCGCCCGGCCGCAGCCAGTTCGCGCAGGTCGCGGCGGATGGTGTCGTGGGACACGGCCAGTTCGCGCGCCAGTTCGAGCGCGATCACCCGGCCTTGCGCGGACAGGCGGTCCAGGATCAGGGCGTGGCGCTGTTGCGGGAGGAGGGG
>CBIFVU010000072.1:0-15584 GCA_966185905.1 uncultured Lysobacter sp. | reverse complement strand
GTCCGGTCTTGAACCGCAACGAAAAGCCCCGCACTCGCGGGGCTTTTCGTCGCCTGGCCCTGTAGGAGCCGCGCGGACACCGTCACCGCCCGGCGTCCGCCACCGGGCCCAGCGGCGCGCGCAAGGCGCCCGCTATCGCTGCCATCCAAAACTTCGATCCCCACGCCATTCCGCGTGCCTGCGCGCGGTGTCATCCTATGCCGATGCCCGCCCCCGCCAGCATCGCCGCCGCCGCCTCCTCCGCCGCCGACACCGCCGTGGTGCTGGTCAACCTGGGCACGCCCGAGCACGCCAACACCGCCGCCGTGCGCCGCTACCTCTCCGAGTTCCTGCACGACCGGCGCGTGGTCGACATGAATCGCTGGCTGTGGTGCCCCTTGCTGCACTTCGGCATCCTGCCGCTGCGCAGCGGCAAGGTCGCGCACAAGTACGCCAGCGTCTGGCTGCCGGAGGGCTCGCCCCTGGCGGTCCATACCCGGCGCCTGGCCGAAGCAGTGCAGCGCGAACTGCCGCAACTGCGCGTGCTCCACGCCATGCGCTACGGCAAGCCGTCCTGGAAACAGCTGCTGCAGGAACTGCGCGAGCAGGGCGTGCGGCGGGTGCTGGCCCTGCCGCTGTATCCGCAGTATTCGACCACCACCACCGCCTCGGTCGGCGATGTGCTGGCCGCGGCGCAAGGACTGGACACGCGCATGGTCGCCGACTACCACACCGACCCGGACTGGGTCGCCGCGGTGGCCGATTCGATCCGCCGCCACCGCACCGCGCACGACGGCGGCGAGCACCTGTTGTTCTCCTTCCACGGCCTGCCCCAGCGACTGGCGGCGGCCGGCGATCCCTATCCGCGCCAATGCGAGGCCAGCGCCCGCGCCATCGCCCAGGCGCTGGGCCTGCCGGACTCGGCCTGGAGCCTGAGCTACCAATCGCGCTTCGGCCGCGAGCGCTGGCTGGAGCCGGCCACCCAGGACAGCCTGCGCGCGCTGGCCGCGCGCGGCGTGCGCGAAGTGGACGTGATCGCCCCGGGCTTCGCGGTGGATTGCCTGGAAACCCTGGAAGAGGTGGCGATCATGCTGGCCGAGGACTTTGCCGAACACGGCGGACGGCTGCGCTACATCCCCTGCCTCAACGAGGCCCCGACCCACGCCCAGGCGCTGGCCGGCATCGCCCGTCGCGCCTTGGCCGACTGGGGCTGAGAGCGCGGCAGGCATCGGTCCGGCCCGGCCACGCAGCCGGCACTGCGGTTAGGCTTGTCGTCCCTGCGCGCTGCGAGCTGCGCGCGCCATCGCCTCCATCGCCTCCATCGCCTCCATTCGCCGCCATGACCGTCTTGCAGGAATTCGTCGTCGATACCGCGTTCGGCCGCCTGGCCGGCCTGCGCAACGGCCGCCCGGGCGGACCGCGCCTGCTCGCCCTGCACGGCTGGCTCGACAACGCCGCCAGCTTCGTGCCGATGGCGCCCTGGCTGCAGGACTTCGATCTGGCCGCGCCGGACCTGCCCGGTCATGGCGCCAGCGCGCACTTGCCGGCGGCCGCCGAATACACCTTGGTGGCCGCCGCACGCGCGGCCCTGGCCGTGGCCGACGCGCTGGGCTGGGACCGCTTCCACCTGCTCGGCCACTCCCTCGGCGGCGCCACCGCGAGCCTGCTGGCCGCAGCCGTGCCGCAGCGCGTGGAGCGGCTGCTGCTGATCGAATCGCTGGGCTCGCTGACCGAACCCGAACAACGCGTCGGCGCGCGCCTGCAAGAGGCCTTCGCCGGCATGGCCGCGGCGCCGGGCAAGCAATTGCGCGTGTTTCCCGACCTGGCCACGGCCATGCGCGCGCGCATGATCGCCAACGACCTCAGCGAACCGACGGCGCGCTTGCTGGTCGAGCGCGGCATCGCCCCGGTGCAGGGCGGCGACGGCCGCAGCGGCTTCGTCTGGCGCAGCGACCCGCGCCTGACCCTGCCCAGCGCCCTGCGCATGAGCGAGCCCCAGATGCGCGCCCTGATCGGCGCCATCGCCTGCCCGACCTGCACGGTCTGGGCCGAACCCGCGCAGAGCTACATGCCCGATGCTGCGCGCCGCGAGCGCACCGCCCTGCTCGCCCAGGGCCAGTTCCACGCCCTGCCCGGCACGCACCATGTGCACATGGAGCAGCCCGGCGCGGTGGCGGAGGTGTTCCTGGCGTTCCTGGCCGGGGAGGTCGGAAGCCAGGGCGGAGAAGTGAGTGGCGAGTGGCCAGAGTGAGCGAAGGCGGAGCGCGCCTCGTCGCCGCGCTCTCGCTCTCGCCATGCTTTCGCTCACTCCTCACGCCTCTGCGCTGACTCCCAGCCCTCCTCACTCCCCGTCCAACACCCCCCGCAACCGCCCCTTCAGCGCCCTCCCCGAGGCGCGGAAATACTCGCGCTGGTCGCGCCAGTCGGGGCAGCGGGCTTCCACCTCGCGCCAGAACGCGCGCGAGTGGTCGGCGTGGATGAGGTGGCACAGCTCGTGCACCAACACGTATTCGAAGGCGGGCGGCGGGGCCAGCACCAATGACAGGTCCAGCGACAGCGCGCCGTCGGGCGCCAGCGAGCCCCATTGCGAGGACATGATCCGGTAGCGCAGGCGCGAGGGCGCGCGCGGCAGGCCGGGCAGGTAGCGCGGCAACCAGCGGCCCACGTCGGCGCGGGCCTGGCCTTCGTAGAAATCGCGCAGGGCGCGGCGCAGGGCGTCGGCGCGGACCGTTTCGGGCGCGGCGATCTCGATGGCGTCCTCGGCCAACTGGATGCGCAGGTAGCGCGCGGGCTGCCAGCGCACCGGCCAGGGGCGGCCGCGCAAGGGCAGTTCGGCGGTGGCGTGGGCCTGCAGGCGCGACGCATCGCTGCGGGTCTGGGCCAACTGCGCCAGCAGCCAGTCGCCGTGCTGGATCACGAAACGCTCGCCGGCCGCTTCGCTGGCGCGCAGCGGCAGGGTCAGGCGCGGGCCGCGCTCGTCCACGCTGAGCTTGATCCGGCGGGCGCGGGGATCGCGCACGCGCAGCACGTCCACGCATTGGCCGCCGGCGAGGACGATGGCGACGGTCTCGCGCGAGATCGTGCGCGGCGCGGTCGGCGGCCGGCCGGTCAGCAGGCGCAGGAGGCTCGTCATGGGTGGGGGACCGCCATGGACCGAAGCATAGCGCGGCGCGGTGTCGCGGTCGCGGCTCGCGCCGCTCCTACAGGGAGCGGTCGCGACCCGCGCGGTGGCTCAGGCCTCGACCTTGGACAGCTTCAACGCCTTCTCCATCACCACGAACAAACGCTTCACTTCCGCGCTCATCAGCGCGAAGCGCGCGTCCAGTTCGGCGCGCAGGCCGTCGCCGTCGCTGTGCTCGAGCTGGTCCACTGCGCCGTCGAGCAGCTTGAACTTGCGCACCACCAAGTCCTCGCCGATGACGAAGGACACGTGGTCGTCCAGGCTCAACGCCAGGCGGGTGACCTGCTTGCCGGTCTCCAGGTGCTTGGCGATCTCATCGCTCTCCAGCTCCTGGCGCTGGCACTTGACCACCGCGCCCTGGTCCACCGGGTCGCGCAGTTCGCACTCATCGCCCAGCATGATGCCGTCGGGCAGTTCCTCGCCGGCCACCCAGCCGGTCAGGATCGAGCGCGGCGCGACTTCGGCGTTGAGCGGCAAGGCCGGGAAGCTGCCGATCGCGCGGCGGATCTCGCTGATCACGTTCTCGCCGGTCTTGCGGCTGGAGGTGTCGACGATGACCAGGCCGTGCTCCAGGTCGATGATGGCGTCGGTGCGGCTGGGCTTGATGAAGGCGCGCGGCATCAGGTCGGTGATGAGCTCGTCCTTGAGCCGCTTGCGGGTGCGGCCGCCGGGCTTGCGCCCTTCCTTCTGCTCGATCTCGGCCAGCTTCTTGGCCAGCATGTCGTTGACCACGGCGCCCGGCAGCAGCCGGTCCTCGCCGCCGACGGTCAGCCAGATCGCATCGCCGATGCGGTTGCTGATGGCGGCCTCTTCGTCGCCGCGGCCGAAGGGCGAGATGAAGCCCCGCGAGGACAGCTCCAGCGGGCCGACCGGCTTGAGCCGGCACTCTTCCAGGCCTTTTTCGAGTTCGCTGAGGTCGTGGTGGGTGGGGAAGCGGAAGAAGGTGAGGTTGCGGAAGAACATTGAGAGACCGGGAATGGGGGATCGGGAATGGGGGATCGGCGTCGCGGGCGTCGCGCCTGCCGGATTGCGTCAGTGCCGCGCGGGCGGGAGTCCGCGGGTTCGGCGGGTTCTTGCGCCAAGCGCCCTGGGTTCCGGCTTGCGCGGGAACGGCGCGGCGACAGTGCGGACGATCATCCGGCTTGCGCGGCCGGATCGTCGGACGCGGCCGGCGCCGGCCAGGCCGGAGCCGCGGTCGGTTCGCCGGCGCGGCCCAAGCCGAGGAAATCGAACAGATTGGGGTCGCTGAGCTGCGAGGGGCGGATATCGCCGAGCGCGCGTGCGATGATCTCCAGCCGCCCGGGCGTTTCGCGCTCCCAGGCGTCCATCATCCGCTTGACCTGCTTGCGCTGCAGGTTCTCCTGCGAGCCGCACAGGTTGCAGGGGATGATCGGGAACCCGCGCAGCGCGGCATAGTCGACGATGTCGTCCTCGCGCACATAGGCCAGCGGCCGGATCACCACGTGGCGGCCGTCGTCGGACAACAGCTTGGGCGGCATGCCGCTGAGCTTGGCGTGGAAGAACAGGTTCAGGAAGAACGTGGCGACCAAGTCGTCGCGGTGATGGCCCAGCGCGATCTTGGTGAAACCGTGCTCGGCCGCGTAGGTGTACAGCGCGCCGCGGCGCAGCCGCGAGCACAGCGAACACATCGTCTTGCCTTCCGGCACCACCCGGGCGACCACCGAGTAGGTGTCCTGCTCGATGATCTTGTAGGCGACCCCGATCGATTCCAGGTAGCGCGGCAGCACCTCCTCGGGGAAACCGGGCTGCTTCTGGTCGAGGTTGACCGCGACCAGCTCGAACTTCACCGGCGCCTTTTTCTGCAACTGCAGCAGGATGTCGAGCAAGGTGTAGCTGTCCTTGCCGCCGGACAGGCAGACCATGACCTTGTCGCCGTCCTCGATCATGCCGAAGTCGGCGATGGCGCGGCCGACCTGGTGGCGCAGGCGGGTGGCCAGGCGCTCGCAGGCCTCGGCAGGGGCGGCGGGCGCGGCGCGGCGGACGGGTTCGGCGAGGGGCAGGACGATGCTCATCAGACCGGGGATTCTACGCCACCGGCCCCGGCGCCACCGCGGCAGGCGCGGCAGGGCCCTGGAAGCGGCGACCGCAGCGGCTGTGTGTCGGCCTTGGCCCTGGCACCGCTCAAACCCCAGCCAGGCCCGGACGGCGCCGGCCCGGGCAGCCACCGCCGCTCCACCGCCGCCGCGGCCCGCGCCGCCAGGCCGGCGGGCCCGGTGCCCGATGACGCTGGCGCGGGCGGCGCGTTAAGCTGGCACGCATGACCGTCAGCGCCGATTCCGCCGAAATTGTCCGCCAGCTGGCCGACCTGCGCCTGGAGCACCGCGACCTGGACGCGGCCATCGACCGGCTGGGCCTGGACCCGCAGGCCGACGAGCTGACGGTCAAGCGCCTGAAGAAGCGCAAGCTCTGGCTGAAGGACTGCATCTCCCGGCTGGAAAGCGCGCTGATTCCCGACGAGCCGGCCTGAAGCGCTCGCTCGCCGGCGCTCGACGCCCGCGCCGCCGCAACGCGCAGCCCGCGGCCTGGCCACATAGTGCCGCCCCCAGCTGCAGCGCCCACGCCCGCCTGTGCTAGGGTGCGGCCACTCCAAGCGGGTACCCGGCATGGCGAACAAGGACGAACTGGTCCAGGCAGCGCGCAATCCCTGGTGGCAGGGCGCGGCGCTGCTGGCCTTGGTCGCGGTCGTGATCACCTTCGCCCTGGGCGGGTTCAAGCCGGCCAAGTCCAAGACCAAACCGCTGCCGCAGTTCCAGGCCGGCCACCGCTACCAGGGCGATGCGCTGGCGGTGACGCCGCTGCGCGCCTGGGTCGCGCGCTACCGGCCCGGCGGCCGAGTGGACCCGACCCGCCCGCAGCTGTACCTGGTGCTGCAGGCCGAGCTGGAGAACCGCACGCCGCGCAGCGTCTCCGGCATGGGCCACCCGCACCAGGACGTGGTCCTGGTGCGCCAGGGCCAGCCGATCAAGGCCGACTACCTGCAACTCACCGACGACCACACCCTGCTGGCGGCCCTGCATCCGCGCCTGAAGCAGCGCGTGGACCTGGTCTGGGCGCTGCCGCCGGGCTATGTGCATTCGCCGCAGCAGACCTGGGGCGTGTTCGCGCGCGCCTACAAAGCCAAGGCCTACCTCAACGACGAGGGCGCCTGGATGCAGGGCGCGCCGGCGGCCAAGTTCCTGCTGCCGGTGCAGGACCTGCGCGACCGCGCGGTGGCGCCATGAACGCGCCGGCCCGCACCGGCCCACGCTGGGCCCTGCCGCGCTGGCGCTGGCGCGACGCGCTGTGGATCGTGCTGGCGCTGGCGCTGGTGGTGGTCCTGCGCAAGGGCGAGTCCACCTACGAACAACGCAGCGTGCCCTTGATCGAGCGCGCCAGCGCGCCGGGCCGCGCCGAGGGCCGCAATTTCGCGGTCGAGGTGGGCAACCTCAAGGTCGCCCGCGCCTATCTGGTCAAGGGCGGCGCCTTGCGCCCGGAGGACATCACCCTGCGCACGCCGGGCGTGTGGCTGTCGGTGGTCGGCAAGGCCGAGGCCTTGCACGAGCCCGGTTATCTCAGCGCGCAGCTGCGCACCCGCGACGGCCTGGTCTATGAGGCCTCCAGCAACGACCGGCCGCGCCTGCCGGGCATCAACCTGCAAGAGCGCCCGCTGGCCCCCGGCCTGCCCGAAAGCGGCGCGTGGTTCTTCGAGGTGCCCGCCGACCGGCTGGAAGGTGCGCATTTGCAGTTCTACTGGGGCCTCTCGCTGCCGCAGAACGGCGACAGCCTGGTCGATGTCGACCTGGGCCTCGACCGCGCCCGCGCCCGCCGCCTGATGACCGACGCCAAGCCCGTGCTGGACCTGCGCCCATGACCGCTGCGCCGAATCCGCCCTCCTCCGGCGCTGCCGCCGACGAGCCCATCGCTGGCGGCCCCGCCGCGACCGGGGGTGCCGAGGCCATCGCCACCGGCGCTTCGGCACCCGCCGCCGCGGCCAGCGCGCCGCCGGCCGGCTGGTGGCGGCGCAACCTGGGCTGGCTGGCCGGCGCCCTGGTGCTGGGCGCGTGCACGTTGTGGATGTCCTACCAGGATGCGCTGGAACACTACCAGGTGCAGAACCCGCTCCAGCCCGTGGACGCGCCCAGGGACGGTTGGGTGCGGCTGGAGGGCGCCCGCTGGCGCCTGGTCGGCGCCGAGGCGGTGCCGCCGCGCGACCGCCGCCTGCTCGGGCCGGTGCGCAAGGACGCCGGCGTGCTGCTGCTGCGCTTCGAAGTGATCGCTGATTCGGGCACCGCGGCCGAGACCCTGGACCGTTGCCGCGGCCACATCGTCGATGCCCAGGGCCGGCGCTGGGACGCCTCGCCGCCGGGCCTGCCGCGGCTGGGCGGCGAACGCCTGCCCGACCGCTGCGGCAGCGGCCAGGACAGCGATTTCAAGCCGGTCAGCGCCGTGCCCGGGCGGCCGTTCGTGTTCCGCCATGCCTATCTGCTGCCGCGCGCGCTGTCCACGCAGGGCCTGGAAGTGCGGCTGGAATTCCCAGGGTCGCGCACCGCCGAGGGCCGCTATCTGCGTTTCCGGCTGTGACGCTGCAGCGCGGGCGCACGGCCCGCGCGCCTGCTCTGCGACAAGCCTGCTCTGCGACAAACCCGCTCTGCGACATGCCAGCTCTGCGACAAGCCGGCTCTGCGACAAGCCCGCGCCGCTACCCCGCCCCAGCACCGTCGCAGCACGCACCACCGGTGCGCGGCGCCGGCGCTCAGGGCGGGCTCCCAGTCCGGATCGGCACGCAGTGCGCCTTCGCACGATCGCCCGGCCAGCCGGCGGATGCTCCGATCAAGGCCGGGGCCACGGATCGCCGGATGGGCCGGCCCGCCGCGGGCCGGGCTCTGCGCCCGCGCGCCGCACGTGCGGCCGCCTCAGCCTTCGCTGCGCGGCAGGCGCGCGATCGCCCGGTCGAAGGTCGCCGCCAGCAGCGCCACCCGCAGCACGTCGGTCAACAGCGAGGTGCGGAAGGACAGCGGCGTGGTCAGGAACACCGCCCAGGGCTGGCCTGAGACCTGCTGCCATTGCGGGTCCTGCGGGCCCACCCAGGCCTCCATCCAGCGCCACGACCACGAGTCGAAATAGGCCAGCAACTGCCAGCACACGCACAGGGTCAGCAACGCGGGCAAACCGGCGCGCAGTACCAGGCGCAGGCTGTTGACCACCGGCACGCCCTTGCTGGTCCAGCCGGCGCTGGCCTTGTCGGCCAGCATGCGCAGGGTGAAGTGCATCTGCTTGAAGCGCTGCGCGGCCGCGCCCAGGCGTTCGTCGGCGGCGTCCAGGCGCTGCGCGCGGCGCAGGTCGATGCCGTAGATCAATGCGGTGATCGCCAGCCAGATCAGCGGCAACACCACCGCGCCGGCGGCCGTGGACAGCACCTCCCAGGCCGGCGCCAGCGCGCGCTTGGTCGGCGCCAGGGTCTTGAACAGCGCCGTGGGGCTTTCCCACCACGTGGTCGCGGCCACGTACACCGCGCGCTCGTGCCACCAATCCTTGCCCATCTTCATCACCTGGGCGATGGCGGCGACGCCGACGAAGACCCAGTAGGCCTCGCAGCAGGTGGCCACCACGTTCCAGCCGGCATGGCCGGTGGCGGCGGCGCGGCGCTTGCTGAACCAGCGCACTACCCAGGCCACGGCCAGCGCGATCCACAGGCCTTTGAGCTGGAGCACGCGGCTGAGGTTCTCCGGCTCCCACACGCTGAAGACATAGGCGGTGCGGAAATAGCGGCGCAGGTCTTCCAGCAAGCCCCAGCCGGCGTAATAGGCGAAGAACGGCAGCATCGCCACCGCCAGCGAGGTGATCCATTGCCGGCGCACGCTGGCGGTGTCCGGCGTGGTGCCGGAGCGGGCCAGCATCGGCAGCGAGGGCCGCAGCGACTGGAACATCAGGATGGTGCCGGCCAACTGGGTCACGATCAGCACCGACAGCACCGCGAAGGACAACAGCACCGAGCGTTCGCCGAGCTTGACCGCCAAGTCCATCAACAGGCTGTAGCACAGGCGCTGGGCGAAGAACCAGAACACCAGCGCCGGCCAGTGCCGCCACAGCAGGCGCGCGGTCAGCAGCGGGATCTCGCGCCAGGCGCCCACGCCGAGGCTGTCGCTGCGGGCCGGGGCGAGGGTATCGGCGGCGGCGGTCTGCGGGACGGACATGGCGGGGCCTGGCGGAGGTGGAGGTGGAGGTGGAGGAAAGGCTGGGGGAGAGAGGCAGGGAGGAAAACAAGGCGCGGCGGCGATGCGGGCGGCGGGGCCGCTCGCGGCTCAGTCGGCGGCGGCGGCGTCGATGGCCACGCCGTGCGTGCGCAGCCACGCCAGCAGGGCCTCGCGCTCGCCGCGGGCCTGGGCGTTGAGCAGCCGCGCCGAGGTCATGAACGCGTAGCGCTGGAAGTCGGCGCCCTGGGCGTTGCGCGCGCGCGGGTCGGCGCCGGCCTGCAGCAAGGCCAGCGCCAGTCCGAACTCGTTGATCTTGGCGGCCTGGTGCAGCGGGGTGTTGCCCATGCGGTCGGCCAGGCCGGGCTGGGCGCCGGCCGCGAGCAGGGCGCGCACGTTCTGGTGGCGCTCGCCCATCAGCGCCGAGGCCAGCGGCGTAGCGCCGGTGACGGTGTCGCGCACGTCCGGGCTGGCGCCGCCTTCGAGCAGGGCGGCGAGCAGGCGCGGATCGTCGGCCATCGCCGCCAGGTGCAGCGCGGTCTTGCCGTCCTCGGCGCCGAGCGCGGGGTCGGCGCCGGCGGCGAGCAAGGCGCGCAGGCCTTCGGCGCTGCGGTGGTAGAGCGCCCACTGCAAGGGCGTGGTGCCGCGCTGGCCGCGTCCGTCCGGGTCGGCGCCGGCAGCGGCGAGCGAACGCACGCGGGCGCCATCGCCGTCGGCGGCGGCGGCGGCCAGGGCGGCGGTGCGTGGGTCGGGGAATACGTCTTCGGCGCGCATCGAGGCAGGTCCGGCGGTGGCGATCAGGACGGCGCCGGCGCACGCCCAGGCCAGGCAGCGCGCGAGCAGGCGCGAGCGCGGCGGAGGCATCGCGGCGGGGACGGGGGCCGCCGCGCTCGGGCTGGGCGCGGCCGGCGGGCGCCGGTTCACGGCGAGGGCGCCTCCAGCGCCACGTCGTGCGCTTGCAGCCAGGCCACCACCGCCGCGCGTTGCTGGCGCGCCGGCTCGCTGAGCTTGTCGTCGGGCTGCTTGAACAGGAAAGCCTGGAAGCTAGCGCCCTGGGCGTTGCGCGCGCGCGGATCGGCACCGGCCTGCAGCAGCGCCAGCACTTGCCCGGCGGCGTTGAGCTTGGCCGCCTGGTGCAGCGGCGTGTTGCCCATGCGGTCGGCGCGGTTGGGATCGGCCCCGGCCTTGAGCAAGGCGTCGAACTGCGCACGCAGGCGCGGCGCCACGGCGTCGGCCAGCGCCGTCTCGCCGGTTTCGGCGTGCGCTGCGTCGGGGTCGGCGCGGCGCGCCAGCAGCAGTTCGAGGTACTGCGGATCGTTGGCGATGGCCGCGCCGTGCACCGGCGTGCTGCCGCCCATGCCCGGGCGCGACGGGTCGGCGCCGCTGTCCAGCAGCGCCTCCATGCCGCGCGGGCTCTGCGCGAGCATGGCGTATTGCAGCAAGGTCACGCCGCGATCGCCGCGGGCGTTGGGGTCGGCGCCGGCCGCGACCAGCGCGCGCACCTGCGCCGCATCGCCATCGGCCACGGCCTGCGCCAGTTCGGCGCTGCGGGGTTCGGGAAAAGCCTGCTTGGCGTCCATTGCATCTCCTCGGCAGGCGACACCGGCCAAGATCAGGCAGATCGTCAACGCGGGAAGCGTGGCGGCGCGCATGTCCGGATTGTCACCGCAGCGCCGGCCGGTGCCAAGCGCGGCAGTGCAGAAACCACGACGCCGGCCCAAGGGCCGGCGCGGCGGTCGTCGGCGCAGGCGCCGCGGGCCTCATCGCCGCGGGCCTCACGACCAGGGCTGCTGTTCCTGCATGGCCTCGATCATCGGACCCATGCCGTGCAGTTCGCCCGGGCGGGTGGCCTTGTCGGCGAGATAGTCGGCGGTGCGCTTGGCCATCTCGATCGGGTTCCAGGTGAAGTCCGGCGCCTGCGGCGGGTCCGGATCGTCCAGGGTGATCTCGTGGCCCAGCGCATCGGGGATGCCGTTGACCAGCGGGATGTCCTCCTGCGCCGCGGTCAGGATCTCGCCGCCGACGTTGTAGCGGCGGATCTGCCCGCCTTCGGCGTCGGCGCGCACCTGGGCCGGGTCCAGGCCGAGCGCGGTCAGGGTGTCGTCGTGCGCGCCGGCGGCGTTGAAGGTCACCGCGGTGGTGTCGGTGGCCGCCGCGGCGACCGAGGCCAGGCCGCCGCCGAGCGAATGGCCGGTGATGATCATGTTCTCGCCGAAGGCCTGCTGGGCGTCCTGGGCCAATTGCACGGCCTGGTCGTACTGGGCGGTGTCCCAGCCGATGCCCTGGCGGGCGTTGGTGATCCAGTCCTGCACGTCGTTGGAGCCGGCGAAGGCGACCACGTAGCGGCCGTTGCCGTCGGTGTAGATCCCGGCGCGGAAACCGGTGTCGCTGTTCTCCAGCGAGGACGGGTCGATGCCGGCCTGGGTCAGGGCGGCGTCGTCCAGGCGGTTCCAGCCGGCGACGCTGGCGGTGTCGGGGTTGTAGACGGTCTGGGCGATCTGGGCCAGTTCCAGGTCCAGCGGCTGCGCGTCCTGGCCGGCGGCCTGCTGGTTGAACGAGGTCGGGTCCGGCGCCTGGTTGGCGGCCAGGGTCGGCGGCGGCGAAACCTCGGCCAACTGCGGGTGGTAGCTGGCGTCCAGGCGGTACGGGGTGGTGTCCACCGGCGGTTGCAGTTGCGGCTGCACCACCGGCTGCGGCTGGACCTGAGCCAGCCAATCGGCCGGATTGAACTGGGACGGCTGCAGTTGCACGTTCATCAGAACCCTCTCCCCGGTCGCTGCGGCGACATCGCGTCTGTTGCGCAACCTACGGGGCGGTACGCAAGCCTCGCAACTGGGGCGAACCCGAGGCAGGCGCATTCAGTTTTGCGGGAAGTGCGCGCGGTCGAGCCTCCGGCGAGCCGGCTGCGAGCGAGGCCTGGCCGAGTCGAGGGGCCGAGGCGCCGGCCCGGCCGCGTCCGGGCCGTGCGGTGCGGTGCGGCGCGGCGGCGGATCGCTCCACCGCTGCGCCGCGACCTTCGGCCTACAGCCGCGGCGCTGGCGCTGGCGCTGCGCTATCGTCGCCGCTGTCCTGGATTGCCGTGGTGAGCGCGCGTATGTCCTCTTTCCGCTCGATGCTGGTCCGGCCCGCGCCGTCGCCGTGCGCGCCGCCGCGTTCGTGGCCGGGCCGCGGCCTGGCGCTGCTGGCGCTGGCCTGCGCCCTCGCCCTGCCCGCCCCGCCGGCCAGCGCCGCCGACCGCATCAGCGGCCGCGCCTTCGCCACCCGCAGTGCGGTCTATGCACCGCACGCGATGGCCGCCACCTCGCACCCGCTGGCCACCCAGATCGCGCTGGAGGCGATGAAGAACGGCGGCAGCGCGGTGGATGCGGCCATCGCCGCCAACGCCGCGCTCGGGTTGATGGAGCCCACCGGCAACGGCATCGGCGGCGACCTGTTCGCGATCGTGTGGGACCCCAAGACGCGCAAGCTGCACGGCTACAACGGCTCGGGCCGCTCGCCGCGGGCGCTGACCCTGGCCGAGTTCGGCAAGCGCGGGCTCAAGCAGATCCCCGCCCACGGCCCGTTGCCGGTCACCGTGCCCGGTACGGTCGATGGCTGGTTCGCCCTGCACGAGCGCTTCGGCCGCAAGCCGATGGCGGCCAACCTGCAGCCGGCCATCGACTACGCGCGCAACGGCCACCCGGTGCACGAGGTCATCGCCTACTACTGGAACGCCTCGGTGCCGCGCCTGTCCCCGTGGCCGGGCTTCAAGGAACAGTTCACCCTCGACGGGCGCGCGCCGCGCGCAGGCGAGACCTGGAAGAATCCGAACCTGGCCCGCACCCTGGAGCAGATCGCCCAGGGCGGCCGCGATGCGTTCTACAAGGGACAGATCGCCCGCACCATCGATGCCTACTTCAAGGCCAATGGCGGTTTCCTGCGCTATGAAGACCTGGCCGCGCACCAGGGCGAGTGGGTCGAGCCGGTCAGCAGCAACTACCGCGGCTACGACCTGTGGGAGCTGCCTCCCAACGGCCAGGGCATCGCCGCGCTGCAGATCCTCAACATCCTGGAAGGCTACGACCTCAAATCGCACGGTTTCGGCAGCGTCGAGCACGTGCACCTGTTCGCCGAGGCCAAGAAGCTGGCCTTCGCCGACCGCGCGCGCTGGTACGCCGACCCGGCCTTCCAGAAAACCTCGCCGGTGGCGCGGCTGATCTCCAAGGAGTACGCCGCCCAGCGCCGCGCGCTGATCTCCATGGACAAGGCGCTCAAGGAAGTGCAACCGGCCACGCCGGCCCAGCTCGACCAGGGCGATACGATCTACCTGACCGTGGCCGATGCCGACGGCATGATGGTCTCGCTGATCCAGTCCAACTATCGCGGCATGGGCAGCGGCATGGCGCCGCCGGGGCTGGGCTTCATCTTCCAGGACCGCGGCGAGCAGTTCGTGCTCAAGCAAGGCCATCCCAACGCCTATGCGCCGGGCAAGCGGCCGTTCCACACCATCATCCCCGCATTCGTCACCAAGGACGGCAAGCCCTGGCTGTCGTTCGGGGTGATGGGCGGGGCGATGCAGCCGCAGGGCCATGCCCAGATCCTGATCAACCTGATCGACTTCGGCATGAACCTGCAGGAAGCCGGCGACGCGCCGCGCATCCAGCACGACGGCTCGACCGAACCGGCGGGCCAGGCGGTGGCGATGAGCGACGGCGGCGAGCTGGACCTGGAGACCGGCTATCCCTACGAAACCGTGCGCGAACTGATGCGCCGCGGCCACAGCGTGCGCTTCGCCCATGGGCCCTATGGCGGCTACCAGGCGATCATGGTCAATCCCGAGGGCGGCTACATCGGCGCCAGCGAGTCGCGCAAGGACGGGCAGGCGGCGGGTTACTGAGCCGCCGCGCGGGCCAGGCGCGCCTGCGCGGAGCGCGGGCCGCAGACGCCGCCGGGGACGGCAACGCTCGCGGCGCAGCCATCGCGCGCTGCGGCGCGAGCGGCGCTGGCGCCGCGCAACCCGCCGCTCACCCCGCCGCCAGCGCCGCCATGCGCTCGCCGATCCAGCGCTCGGCGAAACCGTCCAGGCTGGCGTTTTCCAGGAAACCGCAGTGCCCGCCCCAGGGCGCGATCTCCAGCCGCGCGCTGGCGGGCAGGGCCAGCTCGTGGAAACCGGCCAGCGGGATCACCGGATCGTCGGCGGCCATCAGGATGCTGACCGGCACCTGCAACGCGGCCAGGCGCTGGCCGGCCACCGAGTAGCCGTCGAAGTAGCGGTCCAGGGTGCCGAAGTCGGTGTGCCGCTCGACCATCCACTGGGTCAGCGGACGCATCCGCAGGCCCAGGGTGCGGTCGTCGAAATCGTGCAGGCGCGGGAACAGCTCGCGCTTGCGCGCCAGCGAGCCGCGCCATTTGCGCTCGAAGTACCACAGGTACAGCGGCAGGCCGGCTTCCATCGAATCCATGGTCCGCGCCGGGTCCAGCACCGGACAGACCGAGGCCACGTGCGCCAGCGGCAGGCCGGCCTCCGGCGCGCGCAGGGCCAGGCGCAGGGCGAAGTTGCCGCCGAGCGAGTAACCGGCCACCGACAGCGGACGCAAGGGAAAGCGCCGGGCGATCTCGGCGACCGCCTCGACCACCTCATCCAGCCGGTTGGAATGGAACAGGCCTTCGTTGAGGTGATGGGTGTCGCCGTGGTCGCGGAAATTGAGGCGGAACACCTCGAAGCCGCGCGCCAGCAACTGCGCCGCGGTCAGGCGCATGTAGTTGGAATCGGCGCTGCCTTCCCAGCCGTGCAGCAACACCACCAGCCCGCGCGGCGCGGCGCCGGGCACGGCGCTGTGCAGGCCGTGCAGGCGCACGCCGCTGCCGGTCTGGATCAGGTGCGCCTCGGTGTGCGCGCCGACCGCGGCCAGGCGCTGCTCGGCGCGGCGCCGGCGCAACGGGCTGGAGCCGAGCGCCGACTGCACATGGGCGTTGCGCAGCCAGCGCGGTGGAGCGTAGTCGGCCGCGGTCAGCATGGCCTCAGCCCACCATCGCCTCGACGATGCGCTGGCGCGCCAGTTCGGCGATGCGACGGCGGCCGTCGGCTTCGCCCGGCGCGATCGGCACCAGGAAGTGCACCTCGGCCAGGCGGCCGGGCTCGCCCAGCAGGCGCAGGAAATTGGCGAAGAAGCTTTCCTTGTCCTGGAAGGCCACCACCGCCTGCGCGTCGCCGCGCTCGCCATAGCGCAGCGCCACCGGCTGCACCGGCACCC
>CBIFVU010000071.1:0-15741 GCA_966185905.1 uncultured Lysobacter sp. | reverse complement strand
CTCAGGCCCCAGACCGCCGCGTGTACAAAACTCTGGAGAGACCGACCGGCCGCGATGCCGCCGCGGCCGGTCGGTCTCTCCCGAGGTTTGTACACGCGGCGGTCTGGGGCCTGAGCGATTACGGGCGTTGCGCCTTCGGCAGCCGTCCGCCCCGAGGGCCGGCCGGCTTCTCCCACCGCGTGTTTCAAGCCGCCGAGCGGCTATACTCGGCGGCTCGGCCGGGGCCGCGACCGGGCCGGCCGGAGGCTGGCCTTGGCCCGCCTGCGGGGCGCGGCGGGCGGCCGGGCCTTGGGCGGCGAGATGGGCCCTGCCGGGACCGGCAGTGGGCGATCGCGTGCGGCGGGGCCGGCGCGGCGTATGCGCCAGTCCGGCCGCGACCGGCCGCCGCGTGCGCGATCCTCGCCAGCGCACCGGTTCAGCAAGGTCGATTGGCCTTACCATGGGCGCGGTCCCCTCTGGAGCGCCGAGCATGGACCGTCCCTCGTCCCCCCCGTCTTCCCCGCCGCCCTTCCAGGTCCTGCAACTGGACCACGTGGTCCTGCGCGTGCGCGACACCGCGGCCATGATCGACTTCTACTGCCAGGTGCTCGGCTGCGCCGTGGAGCGGCGCCAGGACGAGATCGGCCTGGTGCAACTGCGTGCCGGCGCTTCGCTGATCGACCTGGTCGACGTGGACGGGCGCATCGGCCGCGCCGGCGGCGCCGCCCCCGGCGCGCAGGGGCGCAACATGGACCACCTGTGCCTGCGCACCGAGCCGTTCGACCATCCGGCCATCCTCGCCCACCTGCAGGCGCACGGCGTGCGCCTGGGCGAGTTCGGCTCGCGCTACGGCGCCGAGGGCGAGGGCCCGTCGCAGTACCTGTTCGATCCGGAGGACAACCTGGTCGAGCTCAAGGGCCCGCCGGACCAAGTGCCCATCGACACCCGCGCTGCCGCCTCGGCGACCTGATGAGCGCGCAACGCACCGCCCCCGCCGCGCCCTTGTCGCTGCGCCGCCTGGCCCTGCTGCTGGGCGGGCTGGCGATGTTCGGCCCGTTCTCCATCGACACCATGTTCCCGGCGTTCCCGGCGATGGGCGCCGAACTGGGCGCGGACAAGCTGCAGATGCAGCAGACCATCAGCGTCTACCTGGTGGCCTATGCGCTGATGAGCATCGTCCATGGCCCCTTGTCGGACGCGCTGGGCCGGCGGCGGGTGATCATCGTCGGCCTGTCGGTGTTCACCCTGGCCTCGGTGGCCTGCGCGCTCTCGCAGGACCTGACCACGCTGCTGGTGTTCCGGGCCGTGCAGGGCTTGTCGGCCGGGGTCGGGCTGATCGTGGGGCGCGCGGTGATCCGCGACGTGCTGCACGGCGACGACGCCCAGCGCTTGATGAGCCAGGTGATGATGATCTTCGGCATCGCCCCGGCGATCGCGCCGATCATCGGCGGTTGGATCCTGGGCTGGGCACACTGGCCGGCGATCTTCTGGTTCCTGGTGGGGTTTTCGGTGCTGCTGCTGGCGGCCGTGGCGATGCTGCTGCCGGAAACCCATCCGCCGCAGGCCCGGCTCTCGCTCAAGCCGCGCCGATTGCTGCGCGACTACGTGGCGATCTTCCTCAACCCGCGCTTCCAGCGCCTGACCGCGGCCGGCGCATTCAACTTCGGCGCGCTGTTCCTCTATATCGCCTCGGCGCCGGCGTTCGTGCTCGACATCCTGCGCCTGGGCGAGCGCGATTTCGGTTGGTTCTTCGTGCCCACCATCGGCGGCATGGTGCTGGGCTCGTTCGTGTCCGGGCGCGCGGCGGGCAAGGTCAGCGGCGACCGGCTGGTCAACATCGGCTTCGCCTTCTGCGCGGCGGCGGCGGTGCTGAACCTGGGCTACAACCTGTGGACCGATGCGCCGCAGGTGCCCTGGGCGGTGCTGCCGATGTGCATCGGTGCGTTCGGCATCGCCCTGGTGTTCCCGATCGTGACCTTGTCGATCCTGGACATGTACCCGCACCAGCGCGGCTCGGCCTCCTCGCTGCAGGCCTTCGCCGGGCTGGTGGTCAATGCGCTGCTGGCCGGAGCGGTCTCGCCCTTGCTCAGCGACAGCGCCCTGCACCTGGCCCTGGCCGGGGCGGCGCTGACTGCGGTCGCCTACGGTTTCTGGCAGTGGGAGGCGCGGGTCTCGCGCGCCGGTTGCGCACGGCTGCCGCAGGACGCGGTGGTGGTCGAGCCGCAGGACTCGCTGTAGTCCCGGCGTTCGCGCGGGTTGGCGCCGACGGCTGCTGACCGTTCCGGCGCCGCCGCCGGCGGCTGGCGGCTGGCGGCCGGCGAGCGCCCGCCGCTGCAGCCAAGCCGGGCAAGCCCGCGCGCCGGCGCGGGCGCTACCATGGCGCCACGGCGCGCCGCACGCGCCGACCGCAGCCAGGCCGCGCCGACCGGCGCCCCGAGCCTCCTTCTTCCCCTCTACAGGAGCCGGGCGCATGGCGCAGCGCATTCCTTTTCGTTTGTTCGACGTGGCGGTCCGCGAGCGGATCGTCCTGAGTCCTTCGATGCTGCGCATCGTCTTCGCCGGGCCGGCGCTGGCGCAGGCGCGCAGCGGCGGGCCGGACCAGCGGATCAAGATCTTCTTTCCCACTGCCTCCGGCGCCCTGGACGTGCCCTCCGGCGAGGATTGGTATTCACGCTATCGAAGCCAACCCGAGGCCGAACGCTCGCCGATGCGCACCTACACCGTGCGCGCGCTGCGCGTGGACGCGGCCGGAGGCGAGATGGACGTGGACTTCGCCGTGCACGGCGACAGCGGCCCGGCCTCGCGCTGGGCCCTGCGCGCCGGACCGGGCGATCGCGTGCGGTTGCTGGCGCCGCATGCCCAGGACCAGGGCGCCGGCGGCGTGGAATGGCAGCCGCCGGCGGACGTGCGCGAGGTCTTGTTGATCGCCGACGAGACCGCGTTGCCGGCGGTGGCCGGCATCCTGGAAACCCTGGCCGCGCAGCCGCGGCCGCCGAAGGTGCGCGCTTTCATCGAAGTGCCGCTGCCGGCCGATGCGTTGCCCTTGCTGGGCCCGGACGACGCGCAGATCGTGTGGCTGCCGCGCGCTCGTCCCGGCCAGCCCCCGGCCGAGCACGGCCAGCGTCTGGTCGAGGCGATCCGCGCTGCCGCGCTGTCGCCGCAGGCCATGGCAGCGCCGGCGAGCGCGAGCGCGCACGCCGCGGCGCAAGCCAGCGCGGCCGAGCCGCGCGGGCCCAGGGGGCAGGCCGATCACTACGATCAGGCACAGGACGAACTGGCCGAGATCGACGTGGATCGCGACATTCTGTGGGAGCAGGCGGCCGCCGCCGCTTCGGGTTTCTATGCCTGGATCGCCGGCGAGGCCGGCGCGGTGATGGCGATTCGCCGCCATCTGGTCGGCGAACGCGGTTTCTCCCGCTCGGCGATCAGCTTCATGGGCTACTGGCGCAAGGGCCGGGTGCTGGACTGAGCGCGGCATCGCCGGTCCGCGCCCGCCCGGCGAGCGCGTCCGGCGCCGGCATGGCTATACTCGGGCTTTCTCAGCCGCAAGGGACTGCCATGACCCAGACCGCCATTCCCGACGTCGCCCTGGTCGACAACACCGAACAACGCACCCCGTTGGTGCTGGTGCTGGACTGCTCGGGCAGCATGCTCGGCGCGCCGATCCAGCAGCTCAACGAAGGCCTGCAACTGCTGGAGTCCGAGCTCAAGGCCGACGTGATCGCGGCCAAGCGGGTGCGCGTGCTGGTGATCCGCTACGGCGGCCTGGACAACGCCGAGCTGGTCGGCGACTGGTGCGATGCGATGGATTTCACCGCGCCGACCTTGCAGGCCGACGGCACCACCCCGACCGGCCGCGCCATCGACCTGGCGCTGACCGAGATCGAAGACGAGAAGCGCCGCTACAAGCAGGCCGGCGTGGCCTACACCCGGCCGTGGCTGTTCCTGATGTCCGACGGCGCGCCGACCGACGCCTGGGAGGCCGCGGCCAAGCGCGCGCGCGAGGCCGAGGTGGCCAACAAAGTCGCCATCTTCCCCATCGCCGTGGGCGAGGGCCCGCAAGGGCAGGTCATGGGCCAGTTCAGCAGCCGCGGCGAGGGCGGGGTCAAGCGCCTGCACGGGCTGCAGTTCCGCGAGTTGTTCCTGTGGCTGAGCGCGAGCATGCAGGTGGTCTCGCAATCGCGTCCTGGCGGTCAGGCGCAATTGCCTTCGACCGACAGTTGGTCCTCGGTGCCGACCTGAGCGAAGGGGCCACGCGCATGAGCTGGCGGATCTACGCGGCATCGGCGACCGGCACTTCCCATCTGGACAAGGGCATCGCCTGCCAGGACGCGTTCGCGTACCGGGCCCAGGGCGACGCGCTGGTCGCGGTGGTGTGCGACGGCGCCGGCTCGGCCGCGCGCAGCGACGAGGGCGCGCGCCTGATCGCCGATACGGCGGTGCAGGCGCTGGCCGATGCCGGGCCCGGCCTGCCGGCCCTGGCCGAGGCCGAGGAAGCGACGGTGCGCGCGGCGGTGGAGGCTGCGGTCGCGGCCGCGCGCGCGCGCGTCGAGCAGGCCGCGCAGGCAGCCGGGGCCGAGCTGTCCAGCTTCGCCGCGACCCTGGTCGGCTACCTTGGCGATGCCGGCGGCGGCTGGTTCTTCCACATCGGCGACGGCATCGGCGTGGCCGAGGCGGACGAGGACGGCGCGGCTGCGGCGATCTCGGCGCCGGAGAATGGCGAGTACGCCAACGAAACCTATTTCGTCACCGGCTCGGCCTGGCGCGAGCGCCTGCGCCTGCAGGCCGCGCCGTGGCCGGCGCAGCGGCTGGCGTTGATGTCCGACGGCGCGATGCCTTTCGCCATGGCCAAGGGCAATGCCGGGCTGTACCGGCCCTTCATCGAGCCGGTCTGCCGTTATCTGCGCTCGGTCGAGCCCGGGCCGGGCAGCCAGGCGCTGCACGGCACCCTGGCCGACCCGCGCACGCACGGCATCACCTCCGACGACAAGACCCTGTTGATCGCATTGCGCGGATGAATCCGGGCGAGGAGGCCAGGGTGGGGCAGGCGAGATCGATGGCGAAGGCGAAGGCAGGCGCGGCATGAGCCCGGTCAGCGGCGATATCGTCCGCATCGGCGCGCGCAGCGCCCGGCTGGGCGCGCTGATCAACAGCGGCGGCGCCGGCAGCGTCTACCTGCTGCCCGACGACCCGCGCAGCGTGGCCAAGATCTACCACGCGCGGGTGGACCCGCCCAGTTACACCGACCGCATCGAGGCGATGCTGGAACTGCGCCCGCAACTGCCCGACCAGATCGAGGGCGGCAAGCGCTACGTGCAGATCGCCTGGCCCGACGCGGTGGTGCGCGACGAGCGCGGCCGCTTCGCCGGTTTCGCCATGCCGGCGCTGGACGTGCAGTCCACCTCGGAACTGGAGCAGGTGCTGCAAGAGCGCCAGGCGCGCGCGGCCGGGCTGGCGACCGGCCTGGGCGCCAAGATCACCCTGGCCGCCAACCTGTGCGCGGTGCTGGCCGCGCTGCATGCGCAGCACCATTGCGTGATCGACCTTAAGCCGGTCAACCTGCGCTTCTACCGCGCCTCGCTCTACATCGCCCTGCTCGATTGCGACGGCTTCAGCATCCAGGGGCGCGGCCGCCGCTTCGCCGCGCCGCAGTACACCCCGGACTATCTCGCGCCGGAATACCAGGGCCGCAAGCCCGACACGGCCGGCGAAGAAGCGCAGGACCGCTTCGCCCTGGCGGTGGTGGTGTTCCAGCTGCTGAACTTCGGCATCCATCCCTTCACCGGCCGGCCGGCTTCCGACCGCGTGCCCACCGACATTGCCGGGCGCATCCGCGAGCGCTGCTATGCCTATGGCTTGAGCGGCAGCCGCCAGATCGCGCCGAGTCCGGGCAGCGGCCATGCCAGCATGCCGCAGACGCTGCGCGAACTGTTCGACGCGGCCTTCGCCGGCGAGCCCGCCGGACGGCCGAGCGCGCTGCAGTGGAGCCATGCCCTGCGCGGTTATGCCCAGCGCAACAGCGGCCAGTTGCTGGTCTGCGCCGACAATCGCGAGCACCAGCACTACGCTGGGATGCCGTGCGCGTCCTGCGTGCGCGAGCGGTTGTTGCGCGAGACCGCGCGCAAGGCGCGGCCGCGACCGCGGCCGTCGCCGGCCGGCGCCGCACAGCCGGCAGCGCCGGCGCAGGCGCCATTGTCGCGCGCGCAACAGCGCGCCCAGGCCCGCGCCGCGCGCGCGCAGCAGCAGATCGCGCGCCAGCAGGCGCGCGCTGCGGTCGCGCCGCCGGCCGGCTGGCGCGGCCATGCGCGGGCGCAGTGGCGCGCCGCCGCGGTGCTGGCGGTGGCGCTGCTGGCCGGCGCGCTGGCGCAGTGGGCCCAGGGCGTGTACGCCGGCTTGTTGCCCAAGCCCGGCGCCACGCCCTGGCAGAGCTGGACCGGCGCGATCTGGATCACCGTGTTCGGCGCTTGCCTGCTCGCCGCGTTGGCGGTGTTGGCGCTGCGCCTGCCGCGCTGGATCAAGAACCGATGATCTGGCGCCGCCGCCGTCCCGTCGCGCATTGGCAACGGCCGCGAGGGCTGGGGCTCAAGCTGGGCATCCTGGCCTTTTTCACCGTGCTGGTGCTGGCGCCGCTGACCGGCTGGGTGATGTCGGCGCCGATGTGGGCGATGGAGCGATTGGGGCAGGCCGTGTCCGGGCCGGGCTTCAGCGCCGGGCAGCGCTGGTTCCGCGCGGCGCTGGTGCTGGCCGGGCTGCCGGGCATCGCCGCGGTGGCCTGGCGCGCCTGGGAGGATCGCGACGCGGCCACCGCTTGGTCGCTGGCCTGGCTGGCGCCGGCGCTGGCCCTGATCCTGCTCTTGCAGGCGCCGGCCTCGCGCCAGCCAGAACCGGCGGCCGAGCGCATCGCGCCGGCGCCGAACGCCATCCGCCCGCGCCAGGACGCGGCACCGCCGCGGCCGGCGCGGGCCGCGCCCGCGCGGCCGGCCGCGGCGGCGGCCGAAAGCGGGCGCCTGCGTTTCGGGCCGCCGCCGCCGGCGCTGGCGCTGCGCGAGTTCGAGATCCAGACTGCGCTGCTGTTGCGCGAAGCCGCGCGCAGCACAGCCCAGGGCCAGCCTTTCCATCGCCAGTTGCTGGAGTTGGCGCGGCAGATGGGCGAGCAACGGCGCTTGCTGCCGCGCGAGCCGAAGGCCTCGGCGCAGACCGACCCGTCGCGCGTGGCGGCGGTGCGCGAGGAGGGGCTGGCCGGACTGGCCGATTATCTGCGCACGCTGCAGCAACCGATCCGCATCGCGCCGACGACGCTGGCCGCGCAGCGCGCAGGCGCGCGCGCGCGCCTGTTGCAAGCGCTGCGCTACGACATCGACGACAGCGCCGCCTGGCGCGGCCTGGCCTGGACCTGGCTCTACGACGAGCCGGACCTGGCCACCGGCGCCTGGGTCCTGGCCGCCGGACGGGCCGAGGCCTGGCCCATGGAGGACGCGGCCGCGCTCGCGCGCCTGGAGCGCGCCGCCGGCGCCGGCGCGGTGGCGCGGATGAACCTGCTTCAAGCGCGCGCCCACCTACTCTGGCTGCGCTCGCGCGGCCAGCCGGTGCCGGTGGAGGTGGCGGCCCAGGCCGCTGCTGCGCTGCCGCCGCCGCCGCCGACGTTGCCGCCGGGCACGCTCGAACCCGGCTCGGCGCTCGCCTGGGCCTCGATCCTGCCGCCGTTGAGCGAATCGCGTTCGCGCCCGCGCGGCGCGCCGGAAGTGTTGGAGCCGGCCTGGCGCGAAGGCGCGGTGCGAGTGGCCAGCGATGCCGACCTGGAGCGTTGGAAACTGGCCCAGGCGCCGCGCCGGCAAGCGCTGGCGCCGGACTTCGACCGCCGCATCGCAACGATGCCGCGATGGCGCCTGGAGCGCGGTCTGCGCCTGCCCCGAGACCTGGAGCAAGCCCCGCCGGCCCTGTTGCTGTTGCCGGCCGGCATCGCCGCGCCGAGCGGTGCGTTGGGCGACTCGCTGCTGCTGGAACTCGACAGCGGCGCCTGCCGCGGCCGCCTGTGCGAAGCCCTGCTGCAACCGTATTGAGCCTGGAGCGGAAGCGGCGCTATCGCCACGGCTGCGGCCGGCCCGCACACGCCGCGCCTGGATCGCAACGCGGCCACCGTTAGCCGCTGCCGCCGCCGTCTCCGCGGCCACCGCCTGAGCGGTGGCGAGTCGTCCGACGCACGACCTGAGGGTCTTTCAGCTGGCCCGCTACGGCTGGGCGGAGGCTTTCCGGCTGTGTTGCGCGACCGCGCTCGTCGCCACGGTCGCCGCCGCGATCGCTGCCGCCGCCGCGACAGCAGCAGCGACCGACACCACGACCGCTGCACCTCCGCCGCTGCGCATCGCGGCGCTCGCCCGCGCCGCGCGAGGCTCAAGGCGCAAGCGTCCCTTCCGCGCTCATCGCGGCCCGTTCGGCCATTCGGCCACGGTCGCGCCGATGATCGAAGGCGTGCGGCCGGTGCAGGCGCCGCTGAAACTGTGGGTGGCCGGATCCGCGCGCCAACCCGCGCGCTGGCTGCCGCCTTCGGCGTGCAGGGTCAAAGGGCCGATGCGCAGGCCGCTGGCGCCGGCGAACGCTTCGGCGAAGCGGCGGAACACCGAGGCCGACGCGCGGATCGCGAAGCTGGGCCGGTAGCCCACGCACAGGCCGGTCTTGACCAGGCCGAAGAAGCCGCGCTCGCCGAACACCGCCTGGGTGCCGTTCTCGCCGAAGGCGCTGTAGCCGGCCACGAACGGACCGTCGATCAGGCTGCGCACGTAGTCGCCGTCGTACCAGCCGCCGGGACGGATCGCCACGGTCTGCACCGCCTGGAAGTCCAGCGACAGTTCCAGCTTGGGATCGAACTCGAATTCGTCGATGGCCTCCCAGCGGCCGTCCACGCGCACCTGCCAGAACGCGCGCCGCACCCGCGCTTGTTGGCCGGCCCAGGTCTGGGAGAAATCGTAGGGCGCCTCGCGCTGGCTGAAGCCCAGGGTGACCGCGCCAGGGCCGCGGCCGCCTTCCACCCGCGCCACCCAATCGGCCGCGGCTTCGGCCACGCGCCAGTCCGGCACCGGCGCCAGCCGCAGCAGGTCCAGGTCGGCCAGGCGGGCGTGGTGTTCGGCGCGGCCGCAGCGTCGTTGCGCCGCGCCCAGCGCCGGGTCGTCGCACTGCGCCACCAGCGCGGCGTAATGCGCCTGGGCCTGGCGCATGGCGGTGCTGGCGGCGAGGATGCGCGCCTGGTAGCCGCGGCCGCCGGCGCTGCCGAGCCAGGCGGTGAAGCCCGGGCGCGGTTCGCCGTCCAGGCGCGAATGCGCGGCCGCGGCCGAGGTGGTGGCCAGGGTGTAGAGGTTGGCCGCCGCCACCAGCGCGTCGTCGGCGTCGCGCAGGTGCTGGGCCAGGCTGGGGTAGGCGGTCTGCGCAGGCACCACGTTCAGGCATTGCTGGTAGGCCTGGTCGACGGTGTCGCCGCTGGAGACATAGGCGCCGATCGCGCCCCACTGCGGCGCGGTGGCGCAGAAGTCGTACTGGGCCGGATGGATGAAGCCGGCCTGGGTGCGCGGCCAGTCCCAGGGCACGCTGGGGTAGAGCATCTGGAAGTCGTCCGGCGACAGCCCGATCGAGTCGACCAGGGCGCGGTAGAGCAGCCCCCAGGGCTTGTCGTCGGCTTCGTGGGCGGTTCGCTGGGTCGCCTCCAGGCGGGCGCGTTCGAGCAGGCGCCGGTCCTCGGCGCCGTGGCGGAACTGCGACAGGGCGCCGAGGCTGTCCGGAGGCGAGAGCGCGTCGTCGGCCGCGCCGGCGACGGCGCAGGAGGGTTCGGACATGGACATGGGCGGGCTCCGGCGGGCCGCCCCGAGGGCGGCGCGTGCCCTGCGCCGGCGGCGCCGGGCGGCTCTGCCGGACCCGGTCGCGGCACGCAGCGGGCCGGGCGGGGTGGAGCCTCCGCGGTCCCGGCCGGGACCGCCTTACGGCAATCTTACGATGTGCGTTTCCCCGCCGGATCAATGGCTTGGCGATGGGGCGGAGACGGCGGGCGCGGCGGCCCGGAGGCTGGCCGACGCCCGCCGCGCGGCTCAGAGGCGACGCTTGGCGAGCGCCGAGGGCACCGTGCGCGGGTCGTTGCCGACCTGCGGGTCGCAGGCCACGATCACATCGCGCTGGGTATCGTGGACCAGCACCGAGAAGAAGATCAGGGTCTTGACCGTATTGCTGTTCTCCAGCTCGGCGCTGCGGCCGCGGTCGACCTTCTTCACCCCCAGGATCTGGTCGTGGGCGTCGGAGGTCAGCACGTCGTGGATCTTGAAATGCGAGCCGACGTCGGGGGCCAGGGTGTAGGCGATGGTGATCGGGCTCTCGCCGACGGTCACCACGTCCGGGGCGAAGCTGTAGAAGTAGCGGCCGCCGCCGGCGTTGCCGCCGAAGCCGACGTGGGCGATGGTCAGGTGGATGTCCACGCGCGCCTGCTGCGGGCTGCCGCGGCGCTTGCCGGCGGACTTCGCAGAGGGCTCGGCGGCTTTGCCGGCGGCGGGCTGCGCCGCCGGCTTGGCGGCCTTCCGGGCAGCCGGCTTGGCGGCAGGCTTGGCCGCCTTGGCGATGGGCTGGACGGCCGCTGCGGCGGCCTTGCGGGCCTTCGCGGGACGGGCGGTGTTGCGGGGGGTGTCGCTCATGGATCGGATTCCTTCCGGGGTTGGGACGAGAGGGACCGGCCGCCGGCGGCCGGGTCGGGAGCGCCGGCCGCCGCGGACCATGCCGCGAAGCCGGGGTGGCGATATCCGTGCGCCCACAGCCAGTCGCGTTGCGGGGCGGCGGGGGCGCTGTCCTGGAGGCGGGCATGCGCGCGCACCCAGGGGTCGAGCAGGTTGCGGTCGCGGCTGCCGGCCACGTGCGGTGCCAGCAGGCTCCGCGCGCGCTGCCAATCCGCGAGCGCGCGCTCGCGCTCGCCGGCGGCAGCCCAGCGCTCGCCGCGCCAGACCAGGCTGCGGGCCAGCAGGGCCAGGGTCGGCGGGTCCTGCGGCGCGCTCGCGCGCAGCGCTTCGAGTTCCTGCACCAGGCGTTCGCTGTCCGGCTGTGGCGGTGCCGATCCCGGTGCGAGCTGGGCTTGGCGCAGGCGCAGCAGCAGGCCGAGCAGGCGCCAGTCCGGCAAGGGCTCGGCCTGGGCCAGCAGCGGCGCCAGCAAGGCCTGCGCGCGCTGCAGGTGGGCGCGCGCAGCGGCGGAGTCGCCGCGCCACTGGGCCAGGGTGCCGGCATGGACTTCGGTGTGGGCCAGATTGCGGCGCCAGTCCTGGTTGTCGGCCTGCTTGGCCACCAGCGCTTGCAGCAGGACGATGGCTTCGTCGATGTCGCGCTGCGCCGTCGGCAGCCGGCCGCGGTCCAGGTCCAGCAGCGAGCCGCGCAGCAGCGAGGTCGCCAGCTTGCGCCGCCACGCGTCGGCTTCGGGCTCGCCGGCGACCAGTTCGCGCAGCATCGCGGTCTGGGCGGCATAGCCGCGAGCGGCTTGGTCCAGTTCGCCGCGCGCGTCCTGGGCGCTGCTGAGCCAGGACAGGCTGTCGACCAGTTCGTAGCGCAGCGGCTTGTCGTCCGGCCGGCGCGCCAGCAGCGCCTGCTTGATCGCCACCGAGCGCGCGAACAACGCCGCGGCCTCGTCGCTGCGCTGGCGGACGTGGGCCAGGGTGCCGAGGTTGTTGAGCGCGTAGGACAGCTCCAGTTGCCAGCGCGGTTCGCCCGGTGCGCGCGCGACCAGGCGCTCGCTGGCTTCCAGGTAGCGGCGCCAGTGCGCCTGGGCCGGGTCGTAGCGGTTGTTCTGGTAGTCGTGGTAGCCCAGCCAGTATGCGGTGGTGCCCGATTCGGCCAGGGCCTCGGCGACGATGTCCGGGCGCGCTTCGGCGGCGCTGGCCGGGGCGGGGCCCGCGGCCGCTGCGCGGCTCGCCGTCGTGCCCGCTGCGGGCACCGCGCGCGCGGCTTCGGCCAGCGCGCGCTGTGCGGCTTCGTCGGCGCGCTCGAAGGCCGCGCGCGCTTCGCCGAAGCGCGCCTGGTTCATCAGCACTTCGCCGACGGTGCGCAGCGCGCGCGCGTGGTTGACCAGTTCGCGCGGCTGCATCTGCGCTTCGGGCAGGCGTTCCAGATAGGCCAGCGCCTGGCTGGCGACGCTGTCGAGCAGTTTCAGGTTGCCGATCGGACGCAGTTGCTCGGCCAGGTCGCCGAGCATGAAGCCGACCAGGCGCTGGGCCTGGTCGCGGCGTTGTTCGGCTTCGCGCCGGGCTTGCCCAGCCTGCAGGCCCAGTGCGGTGGCGGTCAGCGCCAGGATCGCCAGCGCGCCGATCGCGCCGGCGCGCAGCCATTGCTTGCGGCGCTGCTGGCGCTCGCTGGCGCGCAGGTAATCGCGCGCGTCCGGGTCCAGGTCCTCGGGCAGGCGCCGCGCTGCTTCGCGCGCCTCGGCCAGCGGCCGGCCGGGATTGAGCAGATGATCGGTACGGCGGCCTTCCTGCGCCCAGCGCTGCGCTGCGCGTTGCAGGCGGCCGCGCGCCTGCAGCAGTTGCCGATTGTCCGCGGCCCATTCGCGCGCGCGCGGCCACTGCCGCAGCAGCGCCTCGTGGGCGACGGCGAAGCCGGGCTCGCCGCCGCCCAGCCCGGCCACGAACAGGCGCGCCTGCACGAAGGCCTCGGCCAGCGCGCGCGCGCCGGCATCTTCCAGGCTCGACCACGGCACCCGCCGCGCGGTCACCGCCTCGCTGTCGGGGCGCAGCACGATCAACGCCGCCAGCACCCGTTCCAGCGCCGCCTGCGCCGGCGCCGGCAGCGCGGCGTAGACCTGCTCGGCGCGGTGCGCCAGCGCGCCCTCCAGGCCGCCGAGTTCGCGATAGCTGGCCAGCCTCAGCACCCCGCCTTCGCCCTGGGCTTCGTACAAGGCCTGCAAGGTGTGTTGCAGCAGCGGCAGCGAATCGGGGTGTTCGGCGGCGGCATCGCGCAGCACATCGTCCAGGCGGATGGCGCTGTCGGCGTCTTCCTCGAAGCGCAGCCCGGCCAGGGCGGCGGGCGCGCGGATGATCTGGGCGATCTCGCCCGGGCGCGGGCGCAGCAGGTCCAGGTGGCCTTCGCCGGCCTTGAGCTCGGCCAGGCCGGGCACGCTCTCGACCAGGCGCGGGTAGAAGTCGCTGCGGGTGATGGCCACCACCGCCACCCGCGGGCTGGCGCACAGCGTGGCCAGCGCGGCGCCGAAGCCGGCGCGGTCGTCCTGGGTCATCGACGGCGCGGCGACCGCGGCCTCGGCGTGATCGACCACCAGCAACAGGTGGGCGCGTTCGGCCAGCGGTGCCAGGATGCGGGCGAAGGCATCCTCAAGGCGGGCGTGCACTGCCTGGGGCGCATCCTGCAACTGTCCGGCGAGCGCCGCACTCTCGGCCGGCAGGAACACCGGCCGCGCATCCAGCGACCAGGCGCACAGCGCTTCGGCCAGGCGTGGGCGCAGGTCGCCGCCGCGACAGGCGCCCAAGTCGAAATAGGCCGCCGCGCGCGCGTGCAGGCCGTCGAAGCCGCCGTCCTGCAGCAACAGCGGCATCACCGCCGCGCGCAGCAGCGAGGTCTTGCCGCAGCCGCTGGCGCCGGAGACCAGCACCAGCCGGCGCTGGTTGTCCATCTGCTCGCGCAGGATCGCCAGCAGCTCGGCGGTAGCGCGGCTGCGGCCGAAGAACACGGCGGCGTGGTCGCGGTCGAACGAACGCAGGCCGACGTACGGGCTGCCCTGGGTCCAGGCGGCCGCGCGCGGCACGCCGCTGCGGTAGTCCTCGGGGAAGCTGACCGGCGCGACCAGGCGGTAGCCGCGCTTGCGCACGGTCTGGATGTAGTCCGGCTCGCGGCTGCTGTCGCCCAGGCGGCGGCGCAACTGGGCGATGGTCTTGTGCACCGGGTTGTCGCCGTAGAAGGTGCCGCGCCAGACTTCGATCAGCAATTGTTCGGCGCTGACCACTTCGCCGGCGCGCTCGGCCAGCGCCACCAGCACTTCCATCATGCGCGGTTCCAGCGCCACCCATTGCCCGTCGCGGGCGATGCTCAGGCGGTCGGGCTGGACCAGCAGCGCGCCGATGCGGAACTGCGACACCGCTGCCAGGTTTTTGATCCGGTCGATGCGTTGTGGCATCGCGTGCTGCGCTCGCTGGGTCGGTCGGCGGGGCATGGTGCACGCGCGGCGTGCCGTCCCCATCGCCACCGCGACGGGCGGACCCGTGCGCGGCGCGGCAGGCGCGCGGTCGTCGCGCCCCTACGCGGCGACCGGCAGTGATGCGTGGCTCACGCAAACTAACAAACCTTGCGCTGCCGAAGCGAGGCGCCGATGGCGTTTATCGCATCGCGGGCCGAGTTTGGCCGGAATGGCGCGGATTTCGCGTTTTATCGTTTCGCCGCTCGGTTGCGCGCAGCGGTAACGCGGAGGCGAGGCGCTTCGGCCGCGGCGAGGCCGACCGCGCCTCGGGCCGCATACGCCGGCGGGCGCTTGGCCGAGGCGAAAAAAGCCGGCCGGGGGCCACCCCGCGGCCGGCAGAGGCTGGCGGCCGAGGGGGATCAGCCGCAGCAATAGCAGACCAGGGGACGGCCAGGGCCGCCGGGGCCGAGTTCGCCGCCGAAGTCGCCGCACTCGGTGCGGCAGGTGATCGAATCGCAAGAAGACTCCTGGCTCGGAGCGGCGCCGTCGCCGGCGACCACCTGGAAGGCGCCGAATCCCATCGCGGCCGAGAACAGCAAGGCCGCCAGGACGATGCGGACACCACGGTTGCGTGCTTTCATTGCAGAGCTCCTGTCGATGTGCGCCGCGCCCGAGCGCGGCGGCGGTGGCGCCGGAGCCCGGCGCGTTCGCCGGATCCGGCCGTGCGGGCGAGGCGGCGCGAACGGCCTCGCCGGGATCGGGCCACGCGGGCCCGCACGGCACCGGCCGCAGCCGGCGCCGTTGGATCAGGGCAGCGCGCGCGGGCCCGCCGCCCAGTGTGAAGTCGCTGCTGCAGGCGAACGCGCGTCGCCAGGCGCCGGCGTCGGCAGGAACTGGGCGCCGACCGCGACACTGGAGTCCGCACTCTGGCCAGAGGTGGAATGGGCACCGGGGTCGGCACCGCGATCGGCGACCGAGCCGACCCCCGGTCCGGCCGCGACCGGCGCCGCGCGCGGCGCGACCGCCGCCAGCACCTCGCGCAGCGTCTGTTTGCTGTCGATCGCGCCGACATGGCGATAGCGCACCCGGCCATCGCCGCCGACCACCAGCAAGGCCGGCACCTTGCGCGCGCGGAACAGCGCGATGGCGCGGCGCTCGTCGTGGGCCACCACCGGGAAATCCAGCCCGTGCTCGCGCACATAGGCGCCGGCCGGCGCTGGCGCGGACAAGGCCACGCCGATCAACTCGCTGCGCCCTGCCGACGCCTGCGCCAACGCCGCGCCGATGCGCTTGAGCTGCGGCAGCGAAGCGCGGCAATACGGACAGCCGGTGGTGAAGAAGAACAACACCTGGGTATCGCCGCGCGGCTGGCCCAGCACCACCGGCCGCCCATCCAGCGTCGCCAGGGCCAGCGCCGGCACATACATGCCCACATACGGCCGGGTGGCCCGATCCAACAACCAGCGCTGGTCCTCGCGCAAGCGCATCACCTGCCAGGCGAGCGCGACCACCAGCGCAGTGGCCAGCGCCAAGCCCGCCCACAGCCACCAGGCAGCCCTGTGGGAACCGGATCGTGCGATGTCGGGTGGCGACGACATGAGCGCGACCGTAGCAGCGCCGGGGGGGCG
>CBIFVU010000070.1:0-15765 GCA_966185905.1 uncultured Lysobacter sp. | reverse complement strand
ACATGCAGGGCAAGCCGGACGTGAAGCTGGACGGCGTCAAGGTCGGCGAAGCCGAACTGAACCCGGTGACCGTCGGCGTGGGCATCGGCGCGCGCTTCTGATCGAGGCAGCGCCGCTGAGTCCGCGCGGCTCATGCAGTACCGGAACGGGCCCTTCGGGGCCCGTTCTTTTTGGGCGCTCAGCCCCGTAGGGGCGGCAGCGCAGCGACGAAAAACAAACCGCCGGCCCCTCGACGGAACCGGCGGCCGTGGCCTGCGCGCACTCGGCCGGCGCGGCTCATTCGCCGTAGACCAGCGCCTCGTCGCCCTTGCCTTCCACGCGCACGCGGCTGCCGACCTTGAGCGCACCGACCTGCTCGCGCAACTGGGTGATCGACAAGGTCTTGCCCGAGTCCAGCTTGACCTTGACCATGTAGCGCGTGGTCGGCCCCTGGCTGCCCACGCGCGCGGCGGTTTCCTCGCCGATCTGCGCGCCGTGCTGGGCGATGGAGGAGGTGACCGGGTCGCGCGCCTTGCCCGAGGCGAAGGCGCCCAGGCCCGCCAGGCCGCCGACGAGGCTGCCGAACTTGCGCTTCTTCTTGGTCACTTCCGACTCGTCCTCGCCGCGGTTCTCGATCGGCTGCAGGTCGGTGATCACGCCGTGGCGCGGACCGGCGGCCAGGGCCGGCGGCGCGAACGCGGCCAGCACCGATGCGAGCACCAGCGCGGCGGCCAGGGCCAGGACGGATGGGAGCTTGTTCATGGGTTCCTCCTTGAGTGGATGGTGCGGGCGCAGCGAGGGTTCAGCGCTTGGGCGCGCGGATGTCGTTGCTGCAATTGCTGCCGGTGAATTCCCAGCGCGCGACGATGCCGTCGGCGTCGGCGAAGAAGGTGACATCGCAGCGATGGGTGGCCGCGTGCTGGACCTGGTAGGTGTGGGTCGGCGACTGGAACACCGGTGTGCCGGGCGCGTTCGGGCCGGCGCCCGGCGCCATGCCGACCATGGTGCCGCCGCCCGCGCCGGGGCCGCCGAAGCTCAGGTCCCCGCCGGTGGTGACTGTCTCCACCCAGGCCGGGTTCCAGGTGCGCCAGGTGTAGCGGGTCTCGCCGGTGGCGTCGTCTTCTTCGATATCGACCCGGCCGCCGTCCACGCGCAATTGCAGCAACAGTTCGCTGGCGTCGCGCCCGATCCAGGCGTCGGCCTTGTTGCGCGCGCGCTTGCCGCCTTGCGCGGGGGCCTGCGTCGCCATGCCGGCGGCGGCGAGCAGGGCCAGTACCATCCAGGGTGCCTTGTTCATGTCGCGCTTCCTTTGCTGACTGACAGGACCGCCGCACGAACTGAATCCGTTCAGATCCGGCGGCGCGCCCAGGCTGGTTTCCTACGGGCCTGGAGCGTGTGCGATCGGCTTATAGCACGCAGCAAAAGCGTGGGCAAACACACATCCGCGCGCGCCCGCGGTCAGTGTTTTCGCGGCGCCCGGTCAGGTTCGTGGAAGCGGGCCACATAGAAGCCAGCGCCGCCGGGATCGGTCAGCCGCGCGATCCGGGCCAGCCCGGGCGCCTCCAGCGGCGCCAACGCCGCGCCGCCACCGAGGGCCAGTGCGCGCGCGACGCAGGCATCCACGTCGGCCACTTGCAGATACACCGACCAATGCGGACTGAGCCCGCTCCAGTCCGGTCCGATCTGCAACAGGCCGCCGAGTACGCGCTGGCCGCCGACGAAGAGCCGATAGTCGGGATGATCGTTGGGATGCTCATGCAGGCGCCAGCCGAACAACGCGCGGTAGTAGGCCTCGGCGCGGCCGAGGTCGCGGGTGGCCAGTTCGGCCCAGCACACCGCGTTGTCCACTCCCAGCGCGTCGGCGCCGGGATGGGCGCGCGGCTGGGCCAGAGCGAAGGCCACGCCTTCCGGATCGGCGCAGACTGCCATGCGCACATGCTCCATCAACTCGAACGGCGCGGCGATGATGCGCCCGCCCAACGCCTGCGCGCGCGCCGCGGCAGCATCGCAATCTTCAGCGCGGAAATACACTTCCCAATGCGGGGCGGCCTTGCCGTCCGCGCCGGGCAAGGCGCCCGGCACCAGACTGTAGGCGGCGGCGACGTCGCGCCCGTGGAGCTGGAAGATCGTGTAGAGGCTGCCGTCGGGCATCGGCGTGCGCTCGATGGTCCAGCCGAACAAGGCGCAATAGAAGGCCTCGGCCGCAGGCTGGTCGTCGGTGGCCAACTCGAACCAGCACGGCGCCCCCGGGGCGTGGACGAGCGCGGTCATGGAAGCCCCCTTGTACTGCGACTGCGCTGCGACACTACGCCGGGACCGCCCTGGCGTCATGGCGCGCTGCGGCGAAAGCCTCCGCGCTGCCGCGGGCGGGCGCAATCACCGGTGTTCACGCAGTAAGGGCCGCAGGGCGGAGCGTTCACGCGGGGGCTGTCCAAGCAGTCGGTGTTCACGCAGACCGGGCCGCGCCGGGGGTGGCCGCCCTTGCCTTGAGCGGCCCTGGCCTGCCCCGATCCACCCCACGCTCAGGGGTGTTCAGCCTCGACATGGACGCGTTCGCGGCGCAACAAATACAGGCCGCTGGCGACGATGATCGCCGCGCCCAGCCAGGTCACCGGATCGGGCAGCACGCCCCACAGGCTCAAGTCCAGCAGCACGCCCCAGATCAGCGCGGTGTATTCCAGGGGCGCGATCATCGAGGCCTCGCCCAGGCGGAAGGCTTCGGTCACTGCGTACTGGCCGATCGAACCGGCCACGCCCAGGCCCAGGATCAGCCACAGGTCGGCCGAACGCAGCGGCACCCAGCCCGGCCAGGCCAGGGCGCCGGCACCGAGGGTGATCATCACCATCAGCCAGACCATCATCGCCTGAGTGGTGTCGGTACGCGCCAGCAGGCGCACCGTGATCGCGCTGACCGCATAGCCCAGCGACGCGCCGAGGATGGCCAGCGCGGCCAGGCTGAACATGCCCTGCCCGCTCGGCCGCAGCAGCACCAGCACGCCGAGCAGGCCGATGCCGATGGCGACCCAGCGGCGCGGGCCGACCTGCTCGCCCAGCAGCGGACCGGACAGTGCGGTGATGAGCAGCGGCGCGATGAAGAAGATCGAATACGCCGTGGACAACGGCAGCCGCTTCACCCCGTAGACGAAGGCGGCCATCATGCCGATGCCGAGCACCCCGCGCAGCAGGTGCAGCGGCCAGCGCACCCGCAACAACGGCCGCCAACCGCCGCTGGCCAATGCCCAGGTCAGCACGAACGGCAGCGACGACAGACCGCGCAGGGCCGCCACCTGGAACGGCGGATAGTGCGCGGACAGCAGCTTCAGCGCGGCATCCATCAACGAGAACATCAGCACCGCCACCAGCATGGTCGCTGCGGCGCGGCCGCGATGCGAGGCCGGCGCGATCACGCGCGCACCGGCGCGGCGGTGGTGCGCGCGGCCGGCGGCGCGGATCGGCGGGTGCGGGACGGCAAGGGCATGGCAGGCATCGCGGCGGGGCCCGCCATCATGCCGCGCGCCGCGACCGGCGTCACCGGTGCGCAAGCCGTGCAGCGCGGCGGCGCAGGCCCCGGCGCAGGCCCAGCAGATAACTCTGGTAGTAGCCCAGCAGCAGTCCGCCGACCGCGAACAGGCTGCCCTGGGCGGGCAGCCCCTGCGCGAGGTCGGCGCCCCAACCGTGCGCGGCCTGCCAGAGGCCATAGCCCAGGCGCGCGGCCACCACCAAGGTCAGTGCCAGCACCAGCCAGCGGTTGGGCGTGTAGTGCAGGCCGCCGGGCAGGTCTTCAAAGCGGGTCAAGGCCAGGCCGAGCAGGCCCAGCAACAGGCCGGCGCCGAGCCCGGCGGCGGCATGCCGCGGCGCGCCTTCGATCCAATGCCCGGCCGCCCAGGCGCTGGCGAAGAACACCAACAGCGACAGCAGCGAAAGCCACGTCGCCAGGGCCACCGCCCAGGGCAGGGCGCGGCGGCGGGCTTTGCCGTAGCGGTAGCGCTGGACCAGGCCGACCGGCACCAGCACCGCCCACAGCAGGACCAGGGCGAGCAGCAGCAGGGGAATCAGCAGCAGCACGGGCATGGACGCAGCTTAGCCGGCCTGGCGGGTGCGGTGGCGCGGTCGCTCCGGGCTTGGTTGGCCGTCGCGGTAAAAGGCCACCCAGGACTTTATCCGGGGTGTGCGCGTTGAAGGCGCCGGATCCCCGATTTGCGGGGAGGACGGCTTGGGGTTGGGCGAGGCCGTGCGGGCTTGGCTTGCCGTTCCCGCGGAGGCGGGAAGCCTGGGCTTCATCCGGGGCGCGCGCTGAGGCTCTGGATTCCCGCTATGGCGGGGATGGCGTTGCCGGGGGCGACAGGGCGGCGCCGCGAGTCGGTCAAGTGCCCCGCAGCGCGCGGCCGGCGGCGGTGCCCAGCCGTCCAGCCGCGCAGCCGTTCGCCTGCCGCCCCCGACCGCCCGGCGCCTCAAGCCGCCTTGAGGCTGGCGATGTCGATCACGAAGCGATAGCGCACATCGCCCTTGATCATGCGCTCGTAGGCTTCGTTGATCTGCGCGATGTCGATCAGCTCGATATCCGAGGCCACGCCGTGTTCGGCGCAGAAATCCAGCATTTCCTGGGTTTCGCGGATGCCGCCGATCAGCGAGCCGCCGAGCTTGCGGCGCTGCATGATCAGCGAGCCGGCGGCCACGGGCGCGGGCTGCTCGGGCACGCCCAGCAGGATCATGGTGCCATCGACCTTGAGCAGCGCCAGATAGGCGTTGTAGTCGTGCTCGCCGGACACGGTATCGACGATGAAATCGAAGCTGCGCGCCAACTGCTTGAAAGTGGCCTTGTCGCGAGTCGCGCCGAAGGCGTGCGCGCCCAGGGCCAATGCGGCCTCGCGCTTGGATTCGGAGGTGCTCAGCACCGTCACCCGCGCGCCCATGGCCACCGCCAGCTTGACCGCCATGTGCCCCAGGCCGCCCAGGCCGACCACGGCGACCGAATCGCCGGGCTTGACCCCGTAATGGCGCAGCGGCGAGTAGGTGGTGATGCCCGCGCACAGCAGCGGCGCGGCGCGGTCGAGCGGGATCGACTCGGGCACCCGCAGCACATAGTCCTGGTCCACGGTGATGCGGGTGGAATAGCCGCCATAGGTCGGCGCGCCGCTGCCGCGCTCGTTGGAGTTGTAGGTGCCGGTCATGCCCTGGTCGCAGTATTGCTCCTCGCCGGCCTTGCACTGCGCGCACTCGCGACAGGAATCGACGAAGCAGCCCACGCCGACCGCATCGCCGGCCTTGAAGCGGGTCACGTTGGCGCCGACCTGGGCGACCCGGCCGACGATCTCGTGGCCGGGCACCATCGGGAACTGCGAGCCGCCCCACTCGTCGCGGGCCTGGTGGATGTCGGAATGGCAGACGCCGCAATACAGGATGTCGATCAGCACATCGTCCGGGCCGGGCTCGCGGCGCTCGATGGAGAACGGGGCCAGCGGGGCGCGGGCGCTCTGGGCGGCGAAAGCGGCAGTCTTGAGCATGATCGGGTCCGGGATGGGGGTGGCGGGGGAACGGCAACCGCCCGATTGTATCGATGCCCGGGGCCCGGCCGCGTGCATGCGCCCCGGCGGGGCGGCGCAACAGTGCGTATCGCCGCCGCGCTTGCGTTACCCTTGCGCCCGTTCCCCCTTTTGTCGCGAGCCGTCCCATGCCTTCCTTCGACGTGGTTTCCGAAGTCGATACCCACGAGCTGACCAACGCGGTCGACCAAGCCAACCGCGAGCTGTCCACCCGCTTCGATTTCAAGGGCGTGGACGCCAAGTTCGTGCTGGAGGACAAGCAGATCACCCAGTCCGCGCCCAGCGAGTTCCAGCTCGAGCAGATGACCCAGATCCTGCGCCAGCGCCTGTCCGCGCGCCAGATCGACGCGCGCTGCCTGGAGTTCGGCGACATCGAGACCAACCTGGCCGGTGCGCGGCAGAAGATCGCGGTGCAGCAGGGCATCGAGCAGAAGCTGGCCAAGAAGATCGCCGCGGCGATCAAGGACGCCAAGCTCAAGGTCGAGACCCAGATCAACGGCGACAAGCTGCGGGTGACCGGCAAGAAGCGCGACGACCTGCAGGCGGCGATCGCGCTGCTGCGCGCAGCCACTTTCGAGCGGCCGCTGCAGTTCGACAACTTCCGCGACTGAGCCCGGCGAGCTCGCCATGAACGACACGCCCACCGCGCACGGCGCCGAGCCCGAGCCCATCGCCGCGACCCGGCGCTGGCTGGAGCGCGCGGTGATCGGCCTGAACCTGTGCCCTTTCGCCAAGGCGGTGCTGGCCAAGGGCCAGGTGCGCTTCGTGTTGAGCCGGGCGCGCAACGCCGAGGAGTTGCTGGAAGAACTGTCCAGCGAACTGGTGCTGCTGGAGCAGAGCGACCCGGAACGGATCGACACCACGCTGTTGGTGCATCCCTGGGCGTTGACCGATTTCCTGGAATTCAACGATTTCCTCGACCTCGCCGATGGCGCGGTCGCGGCGCTGGACCTGGAGGGCGAGATCCAGGTCGCCAGTTTCCACCCGGACTACCAGTTCGCCGGCACCTCGCCGGAGGAAGTCGGCAACTGCACCAACCGCTCGCCCTACCCGACCCTGCACCTGCTGCGCGAAGCCAGCGTCGAGCGCGCGGTGGCCGCCTTCCCCGACCCGGATGTGATCGTGGAGCGCAACCTGGCCACGCTCCAGCGCCTGGGCCCGGAAGGCTGGCGCCGCTTGCTGGCCGATTGAACCGGCCGGGTCCGGGCGAGCGCCCTGCGCCCGCATCCGGCGCGCGGTGGCGGTGACAGTGGCCGATGCGGGCAACCCAGGCCGGCCGCGGGACATCGTGCTAACGTCGCCAGCGCACCCGACCCAGGACGGTCCGCCATGCTCCCTGCCCCTCGCCCGTTGCGCCGTTCCATCGCCGTGGCCCTCGCCGCGACCTTGGCCTTGGCCGGCTGCGCCGGCACCGCGCCCTCCCGCTTCGACTCGGCCGCCTGGCAGGCCCAGCGCGGCGCCGAGCCGCAGCAGAACCGGCGCGGCGCGATGCTGCCGGCCCTGCAGCAGGCGCTGCGCCCGGGCATGGCCCGCGACGAGGTGATCGCCCTGCTGGGCCCGCCCGACCGCCACGACGCCGCCGCGGGCAGCGATGTCTACGAACTGGGCGTGTCCGGCTACGGCGTGGATGAGGCGTATTACCAGCTCGACTACCGCGACGGGAAGCTCGTCGAGCATCGCTTGCAGCGCCGCTGAGCATAGGCGCGCCAGCGGCGCACCGGTGCTGATGCTGTGCGGCGAGGCCTCGCCCTGACCGCCCCTGCGGTCGCGATCCAAAGACCTCGCAGGTCTGCCGATGAAGCCCTGGGCTCCCGCTTGCGCGGGAACGATGGCAGGTACAGGCGCGGCGAACGGATGCAACATCAACAATAGGTGCAAGTGCGGCGACCGGACAGCGTCGCCAGCAGCAGGTGGAATGCGCCCGCGCTCGATGCGAGGCTGCTGCACGGCCAATGCGCGCCAGCCAGGCGTCGGCGCGCTGCGGCAGAACTTCGCTCAAACCGTCATCGCCGCGCAGTCGGGGATCCAGAGACTTCGCAGTCGTACCGGAGAAAAACACCGGACCCGGGTGCCGGGGTTACAACGCTCCCCGGACGCAGGACAGCCGGACTCAGCGCCCCGCGGCTCAGGGACGCCGCGCCCGCTCCGCCGCTCTCCCGCCCGCGCCGGCCAGCACCGCTTCCAGCAACTCGCGCGCTTGCTCCAGCGAGGCCACGATGCGGTGGCCGAAGGCGCGCAACGCCTCGCCCGGTGCGACCAGGTCCGGCACCTGGATCGGGGTGGCGCCGGCGGCCAGCGCGGCGCGCACGCCCGGTTCGGAATCCTCCAGCACCACGCAGCGCGCCGGGTCCACGCCCAGCTCGCGCGCGGCCAGCAGGTAGATGTCCGGGGCCGGCTTGGGATGGGCGACATCGCTGCCGGTGACGATCACCGGGAACCGCGCGCGCAGGCCGGTGGCGCCGAGCTTGGCCAGGGCGCGTTCGCGCAGGGTCGAGGTCGCCACCGCCTTGGGCAGGCGATGCGCTTCGAGCAGGTCGAGCAATTCCAGCAGGCCCTGCTTGCGCGGCAGGCCGGCGGCCACGCGCGCATCGTAGAGGCGATAGCCGGTGTCGCGCAGGCGCGTGGCCGGCTCCAGCCCCAGGCGCTGGCTGAGCAGGGCGAAGCTGGCGCGGTCGTGCATGCCCACCATCGCCAGCCACAAGCCGTCGTCGGCGTCGATGGCCTCGGCCAGGGCCGCCGCGCGCCAGGTCTCCAGCATGGCCTGCTCGCTGTCGAGCATCAGCCCGTCCATGTCGAACAGCACCGCTTCGGGAACGAAGTCCAGCGCAGGGATCGGCTCAGCCACGGAACAAAGTCTCCAGGTCGTCGGGGTCGAGCGCGCGCCATTGCCCGGCCGGCAATTCGCCCAGCCCCAGGCCGCCGATGCGCGCGCGATGCAGCGCCAGCACATGGTTGCCGACCGCAGCGAACATCCGCCGCACCTGGTGGTAGCGGCCCTCGGTCAGCGCCAGCCGCGCCTGGCGCGGCCCCAGCGCATCCATGCGCGCCGGCGCCAGCGGCGTCTTCTCCGACTCCAGCATCAGCTCGCCGCTGGCGAACACCGCTGCCTCGTCGCCGCGCAGGACCGAGGCCAGGGTCACCTCGTACACCTTCTCCAACTTGGCCTTGGGCGACACGATCCGGTGCAGCAGGCCGCCGTCGTCGGTCATCAGCAACAGGCCGCTGGTGTCGCGGTCGAGCCGCCCGACCGGCGACAGCAGCGGCGAGCGCAGGCGGAAGCGCGGCGGCAACAAGTCGTAGACCACGCGGCCGGGGTCCTTGGTCGAGCAGGTGTAGCCGGTCGGCTTGTGCAGGACCAGGGCCAGCCCGGCCGGCGGGTCCAGCGGCGCGCCGTCCACGCGCACCTGGGCGTGCCCGACCGGGTCGTCGGCGTAGAGCACCTCGCCCTGGGCATCGGTGATGCGGCCCTGGCGGAACATCGCCGCCACGTCCTTGCGGCTGCCGTAGCCGAGATTGGCGATCAGCTTGACCAGTTTCATGCGCGGCCTCGCGGCTGGGTCGCCTCGACCACCTTGAAGCCGCCGTCCTGGGCCACGGTGCGCACTTGGGCGAAGTGTTCCTCCAGCGCTTGTTCGTAGGGCAGGTGGCGGTTGGCCACCAGCCACAGCCGGCCGCCGCGGTCGAGCGCCGCGGCGGCCACGGCGATGAAGCGGCGGCCGATGTCCGGCCGCTCCTCGCGCCCCTGGGCGTGGAACGGCGGGTTGCTGACGATGAGGTCGTAACGGCGCGGCAGGCCGACGGCGACGTCGTGCCAGCAGAATTCCAGCGGCACCGTGGCCGCCTCCAGGTTGCTGCGCGCCAGCGCCAGCGCGCGCGCCTGGGCTTCGTACAGGTCCAGCGCGGTCACGCGCGGGCAGCGCGCCAGCAGTTCGGCCGACAGATAGCCGTAGCCGGCGCCCAGGTCGGCGGCGCGGCCGGCCAGGTCGGCCGGCAGGTGTGCGGCGAGCAAGGCCGAGGCCGGGTCGATGCGGTCCCAGGCGAACACACCCGGTCGGCTGAGGAAACGCCCATCGAGGATGCGGCGCGGCGCATCCAGCCCGGCCCAGGACGCGGCCAGAGCCGGGTCGGCCGGACCGTCCAGCGGTGCGGTCCAGAACACGCGGCATTTGCGCTTGGACAGGCTGGCGACCTTGCCGGCCAGCCGGCCCAGGTCGTCCTCGCCCGAGCGCGCGCCTTCGTCGTTGCGCATGCAGGCCACCACCCGGCCACCGGGCGCGGTGCGCGCCAGCGCCTGGGCGAACAGCGCGCGCGCTTCCTCGCGCTGGCGCGGCGGCAGCACCAGCACCAGCGGGAAACGCTGCGCGGCCGGCAGCGCCTCCAGCGCCACCACCGGCAGGCCGCCGCGCTCCAGCGCATCGGCCGCTGGCTTGAAGTCTTGCTCGCATACCAGGCCCGGCCGCGGCGCCTGGCGCAGGCCGACCCCGTCGCGGGCGCGAAGGAACAGCGCGCCGCCGGCGTCCGGCCAGGCCAGCAGGCGGTCGGCGAAGGGCTGGAACAAGGTGTCGAGCGCGTCGTCGGAGCGGTCAGCGCGCATGGCGGGCGAAGGCAGGGTCGGCAGTCATCGCGCCGATTTTACGCGGCCGCGGGTTAGGGTGTGGCGACCTCCTCTCAACGCTTGGAGCGCTCGCAGTGCGCCTGCTCGTCCTGATCGCGGCCGCGGCCATGCCGGCGCTGGCCTGGTTCTCGCAGCAGGGCCGCTTCGGCCCGGACCCCGGCGCGATCTCCGACCGCTACCCCACCCTGTTGGTCGCCGCCGGCTATGCGTTCTCGATCTGGGGCGCGATCTTCCTGCTGGACCTGGCCTTCGCCCTGTGGCAACTGCGCGAGCGCCGCCACGACGAGAGCGCGCTGCGCCGCGCCCGGCCGGCCGCCGCCGCCGGCTTCGCCCTGACTGCGGCATGGATGCCGGTGTTTTCGCAACAAGGGTTCTGGCTGGCCCTGGCGATGATCTGGCTGGCGCTGGCCTGCCTGGCCTGGGCCGGCTGGGTGCTGGCGCGCGATCCCGCGCCACGGCCCGGCCAGGCGGTGTGGGCCGGCTTCGCCCTGGGCCTGCACAGCGGCTGGCTGGCCTTGGCCGCGTTCCTGAACACCGCCCAGGTGATCGTCGCGTATCGCCTGCTTTCGACCGAGGCCATGCTGCCGTGGAGCCTGGCGCTGTTCGCCCTGGCCGCGGCGCTGTTGCTGGCGCTGAACGCCGGCCTGCGCGGCGGCCTGGGCTTGGTGCTGGCCGCATTGTGGGCGCTGGGCGGCGTGTACGTGGCCCAGTCGGCCTCTGCCCTGCCCGGCGCGACGGTGGCGGCCTGGGCCGCGCTGGCGATCGGCGCGCTGTTGTTGCTGCAGACCGCCTGGCTGCGCCGCCAGCGCCGCCCGCGGCGCCTGCACGGGCGCTCCTCCGGCAGCGCCTGAGGCCGCAGGCCTCACCCGACCTTTGCGCCGCGGCAACATCGGCTTCATCCGCGCGCAACGGCGGCGACGGGACGATGGGGCTTCGTCCCCACAGGAGCGACCCGCGATGCGAGCCCTCTTCGTCGGCGGCACCGTCGACAACAGCGAACTCGACCTGGAAGGCGGCCAACCCCCGCGCCACTACCCGCCCGACACCGGCAGCGGCGCCTCCCGCTATCGCCTGCACCATGTCGGCCTGCGCGAAGGCGCGCCGGTGTACGCGGTGTACGCGGCACCGGGACTGGCCGACGGCGAGGTCGAGCGCGTGGCCGAGGAACGCGGCTACGCCCGGCGCTTCGACGCCGAACCGCAGTTGAGCGTGTGAGCCCGCCGCCGGGGCCGCCGCGCGGCCGCCCCGGCGTCCAGGCGCCGGTTCAGCCCTGCAGTTCGCGCAGGGTCACCGAAGGCGGCGCATCGAGCACGCGGCGGGTGGCGAACAGCCCCGCCGCCAAGGCCGCGGCCACGCCGGCGGCGGCGCCTGCCGCGGCCATGCGCGCGTCGAAGGTCCACGGCAGGTCGAACACCTGCACCGCGACCACGCCAGCCAGGGCCGAAGCGGCGATCGCCGCGGTCAGCCCCGACAGCAGGCCGATGGCAGCGAATTCGGAGGCTTGGGCCAGGCGCAATTGGCGCCGGCTGCCGCCGAGCACGCGCATCACCCCGCCTTCGAGCAGGCGCTCGTCCTGGCTGGCGCTGACCGCGGCCATCAACACCAGCACGCCGGCCAGCAGCGAGAAATAGAACACCACCTCGACCACGGTGGAGACTTGGTCGGCAGTGTTGCGCACCTGCTTGAGCACCTGCTCGACATCGATCACCGACAGGTTCGGGAAGCGCTCGACCAACTGCGAGGTGAAGCCGGTGCGCGCCGCCGGCACGCTGACCGCAGTGATGTAGCTGGCGGCATAGCCATCCATCGCGCCGGGCGAGGCGACGACGAAGAAGTTGGGCCGGAAACTCTCCCAGTCCACCTTGCGCAGGCTGGTGATGCGCGCGCTGAAGGCCTGGCCGGCGATATCGAAGCCGATGGTGTCGCCGAGCTTCCAGCCCAGGGTTTCGGCGAAGCCCTCCTCGACCGAGATTTCCGGCGCCGCCAGCCGCTGCGGCGCCCAGAAGCGCCCTTCGACGACTTTGTTGTCTTCGCGCAGGCGGTCGGCGACGGACAGGTTGAACTCGCGCTCGGCCAGGCGCTTGGCGCGGTCGCCGCGCTCGGCGTAGGCCTCGCCGGTGACCGGCGCGCCGTTCACCGACACCAGCCGCGCACGGATCATCGGGAACAAGGTCGGCGCCGGCAGGCCCTGGGCAGCGATGAATTCGCTCACCGGCGCCATCTGGTCCTGCTGGACGTTGATGATGAAGCGGTTGGGCGCATCGGCGGCCAGGGCCAGTTGCCAGCGATCGAGCAGGTCGGTGCGCACGAAGGTCAGCAGCAGCAGCGCCATCAGGCCCAAGCCCAGCGCCGAAACCTGGGCGATGGCGGTGCCGGCGCGGCGGCTGACGTTGGCCAGGCCATAGCGCAAGCTGCCGCGCAAGCGCCCGCGCAGCCGCCGCACCACTGCGATCAGGGCCAGCGCCAACAACGCCAACACCGCGAAGGTCGCCAACAGGCCGACCAACATCGCCCCGCCCAGCGCCGCCGAGCCGGCTTTCCACCACAGCAGCGCGGCCAGCCCGGCCAAGCCGGCCAGCGCGGCGAGCCAGGCGCTGGGCTCGGTCGGGTCCAAGTCGCGGCGCAGCACGCGCAAGGCCGGCACCCGCCGCAGGGCCAGCACCGGCGGCGCGCCGAAAGCCAACAGCACCACCAAGCCGACGCCGAAGCCTTGCAACGCCGGCAACGGGCCGGCGGCCGGGATCGACATCTTCAACGATTGCTCCAGCCAGCCGCCGATGGCCCATTGCAGACCGAAGGCCAGAGCCACGCCGATGGCGCTGGCGAGCAGCCCCAACAGCAGCATCTCGCCGACATGAATGCCGACCAGGGTGCGCTGGCTGGCGCCGAGGCAGCGCATGACCGCGGTGCCCGACAGGTGGCGCTCGCTGTGGCGGCGCGCGGCCATGGCCACCGCCACGGCCGCCAGCACCACCGAGACCAGTGCCGCCAGGCCGAGGAAGCGGCCGGCGCGGTCCAGCGCCGAGCGCACTTCCGGGCGCGCGTCGGCGATCGTCTCCAGGCGCTGGCCGCGGCCGAGCGCGGGCTTGGCCGCGGCCAGGAAACCCTCCACTGCGTCGGCGCCGCCGGCCACCACCAGCCGATAGCGAATGCGGCTGCCGGGCTGGACCAGGCCGGTGGCCGGCAGGTCGGACAGGTTGAGGAAGACCTTGGGCGCGATGTTGAAGTAGTCCAGCGAGGCATCCGGCTCCTGGACGACCAGCGCCGCCAGGCGCAGGCGCGATTCGCCGATGGCGATGTCCTGGCCGAGCTGCGCGCCGAGCGTCTCGGCCCCGGCCTGGCTCATCCACACCGTGCCCGGCGCGGGCACGCCGGAGGCATCGCGCTCGGCGCCGCCGGCGCGGTCGGCCAGGCGGAACGCGCCGCGCAGCGGGAAGCCGGCGCCGAGTGCGCGCAGATCGCCCAGTTGCAGGCGCTCGCCCACCCGGATCATGGTCTGCAGCTCGGTCGCCTCGGCCCGGCGCAAACCCGGCGCCTGCGCCGCAGCGCGCAGGGCGCCGGCGATGGGCTGGTCGGCGCGGATCACTGCATCGCCGCCGAGCAGGCGGTTGGCTTCGATCGCCAGCGCGCGCTCGGCGCGGTCGGTGACGAAGCCGACCGCGGTCACCGCCAGCACCGCCAGCACCAACGCGGCCAGCAGGATGCGCACGTCGCCGGCCTTCAGGTCGCGGCGCAGTTGCCGCCAGGCCATCGGGAGAATGCGGCCCATGGGTTCAGCCCTGCACCAAACGGCCGCTGTCCAAACGGATGCGGCGGCGGCAGCGCGCGGCCAGGCGGTCGTCGTGGGTGACCAGCACCAAGGTGGTTCCGGCGTCGGCATTGAGCGCGAACAGCAGTTCGACGATGGCCTGGCCGGTGTGGGTGTCCAGGTTGCCGGTCGGCTCGTCGGCGAACAGCAGCGCCGGCCGGGTCACGAACGCGCGCGCCAGCGCCACCCGCTGTTGCTCGCCGCCGGACAACTGGCGCGGATAGTGGTCCAGGCGCTGGCCCAGACCGACCTTGTCGAGGATCGCCTGCGCCGGCGCACGCGCATCGCGGTCGCCGCGCAGCTCCAGCGGCAGCATCACGTTCTCCAGTGCGGTCAGCGAGGGCAGCAGCTGGAAGCTCTGGAACACGAAGCCGACCTTCTCGCTGCGCACGCGCGCGCGGCCGTCCTCGTCCAGCGCCGAGATCGTCTCCCCGTCCAGCGCCACGGTGCCGCTGCTGGGCGAATCCAGGCCGGCCATCAGCGACAGCAGGGTGCTCTTGCCCGAGCCCGACGCGCCCACGATGGCGACGGTATCGCCCCGGGCGACCGCGAACCCGACTTCATCGAGGATGGTCAACTCGCCCGACGGCAGCTTCACCCGCTTGCCCAGCGACCGCACTTCCAGCGCTGCCGACGCCGCGGCGGGCGCTTCAGCCTGGGCTGGGCCGCGCTCTTTCACGATGGCGCCGGCCGTGATCGAATCGGCCTGACTGGGAACGGCTTGGTCGGGAGCGGTCTGGTCGGGAGCGGCCAGGTTGGAAGCTGACATGATCGTCCTTATTGCTTGCCTGCCCGCAATCTTCGGGAGACGTTGTTAAATGAACTTTAAGAGCTCCAACCCTGGAAGCCCGGGCCGCCACGGCCCGCAGCCGCGACCGCCCGCCGGAGCGGGCGCGAATGCAGGATATGCGGGATCGCGACGCGCGGTTCAATGGGCCATCGGTCCTGGCCTGGGCGCGGCCTTGTGGTTGGCTGCGCTGGGCATGGCCCCGGCAGCGGCCGCCGCGCCGCCGGCCCGGCCCACCGCCGCCGCACCCGCCGCAGCGGTCCCGGCGGCGCAGCGCACGGTGCTGTTCATGGGCGACTCGCTGTCGGCCGGCTATGGCCTGGCCGCACCGCAGGGTTGGGTGGCCCTGACCGCCGATCGCATCGCCAAGACCCAGCCCGGCTGGCGGGTGGTCAATGCCAGCGTCAGCGGCGAGACCACCGCCGGCGGTGCCTCGCGCATCGCCGGCGAGTTGCAGCGCAATCGCCCCTCGGTGGTGGTGATCGAGCTGGGCTCCAACGACGGCCTGCGCGGCCTGCAGTTGGCACAGAGCCGCGCCAATCTGGAGCGCATGATCCAGGCCGCGCAGGCGACCAAGGCCAAGGTGCTGTTGATCGGCATGCGCATGCCGCCGAACCTGGGCAAGGAATACACCGAAGGCTTCGAGCGCAATTACCGCGAACTGGCGCAGAAGCATCGCACCGAACTGCTGCCGTTCCTGCTCGAGCCCATCGCCCTGGACCGCGACGCCTTCCAGTCCGACAACCTGCATCCGGTGGCCAGCGCCCAGCCCAAGCTGCGCGACCATGTGTGGGCCAAGCTCGGGCCGATGCTGAAGTGAACCGGGCCTAGACCGTCGGGCGAACGGGCCCGCGCAGCACGGCCTGGCAACGCGGGTCCGGCAGCACGGCCCGACCAGGCGGGCCGAGCGGCACTCGCCGGGCGCAACGCCCCGGCCCCGCGTCGGCAGCGTCGGCGCGATGCCCGGCGCTCAGGCGCTGCGCCGGGCCGCGGTGGAGCGCGCGCGCAGGTCCGGCCGTTCCGCGTCGCGCCC
>CBIFVU010000069.1:0-15929 GCA_966185905.1 uncultured Lysobacter sp. | reverse complement strand
CCTGCGCCAGACCTCCGGCCCGGTGATCGAGAAGGCCGGCGACCTGGCCGCGCTGTTGACCAACCTGCAGCCGCACGATGTGCTGTTCGTCGACGAGATCCACCGCCTCTCGCCCGTGGTCGAGGAAGTGCTGTACCCGGCGATGGAGGACTACCAGATCGACATCATGATCGGCGAGGGCCCCGCGGCGCGCTCGATCAAGCTCGACCTGCCGCCGTTCACCCTGATCGGCGCCACCACCCGCGCCGGCCTGTTGACCGCGCCGCTGCGCGACCGTTTCGGCATCGTCCAGCGGCTGGAGTTCTACAACGCCGAGGAACTGACCCGGATCGTGCGCCGCTCGGCCCAGATCCTGGGCATCGCCTGCGCGCCGGAGGGCGCGGCCGAGATCGCGCGCCGCTCGCGCGGCACTCCGCGCATCGCCAACCGGCTGCTGCGCCGGGTCCGCGACTACGCCCAGGTCCGTGCCGGCGGCCACATCGACCGCGACACCGCCGATGCCGCCATGGCCCTGCTCAAGGTCGATCCGGAGGGGTTCGACGAGCTCGACCGGCGCATGCTGCGCACCATCATCGATGCCTTCGACGGCGGTCCGGTGGGGGTGGAGTCGCTGGCCGCCGCGCTCAGCGAGGAGCGCGGCACCCTGGAGGACGTGATCGAGCCCTACCTGATCCAGCAGGGCTTCCTGGTCCGCACCGCGCGCGGGCGCATGGCCACCCAGCGCGCCTACCGCCACCTGGGCCTGGAGCCGCGCACGCGGGCCGGGGAACCGGGGGAATTGTTCTGATGCCCGGCCCGCGCCTGAGCCCCAGCCGCACGACCAGGACCGTCCCGGGAGCTGCCGCATGACCCCGACGCCCGCAGCGCCCCCGGCGCCCGTTTCCGCACTATTCAGTTGGCCGACACGCGTTTATTGGGAAGATACCGACGCCGGCGGGCTGGTCTACCACGCCCAGTACCTGGCGTTCCTGGAGCGCGCGCGCAGCGAATGGGTGCGCGCCCTGGGCTATGGCCAGGACGGCCTGCGCCGCGAGCACGGCCTGCTGTTCGTCGTCGCCGACATGCGCATCGGCTTCCTCAAGCCGGCGCGGCTGGACGACGCACTGGCGGTCACCGTCGCCCTGCGGCGCTGCCGCCGCGCCAGCCTGGTCTTCGACCAGCAGGTGCTGCGCGGCGAGGAGCGCCTGATCCAGGCCGAGGTGCGGGTCGCCGCGGTCGCCGCGCAGGATCTGCGCCCCTGCGCGATCCCGGCGCCGCTGCACCGGCAGTTGCTGGCGCAGCAGGCGCCCGGCGAGGACTGAGCCGCGGCCCGGCGGCGCAACCCCGTCGTTCCGCTGCAACCGTTCGCCTCCACGCTGCTTCCGCTCGATCCGAACGTTCCACCGCACCTGCTGTCCAACCGCACCACCGCACCGTTCCACCCTGGCCCACAACCCGCGGCGCGTCGTCTCCACGGCCCGCGTAGCCCCAAACCAGCCCGCCCCCGGGCGACGGAGAACCAAGCATGACGTCATCGCTGATCGCGCTTCTGGCCACGACCGTGGAAGCCTTGCCGGAGGAAGCCGCCCAGGCCGTGACGCAAGGCGCCGCCGCGGCCGGCCGGGCCGCCGCCGAATTCAGCCTGTGGGACCTGGTGATCAAGGCCAGCCTGCCGGTGCAGTTCATCATGGCCTTGCTGGTGCTGGCCTCGCTCACCTCCTGGTTCATCATCTTCCGCAAATGGAAGGTGATCCGCCGCGCCCGCAACGAGGCCGACCAGTTCGAGGAGCGCTTCTGGTCCGGCGCCGAGCTGTCCAAGCTGTACGCCGGCACCACCGAGCGGGCGCGCCAGATCGGCGGCCTGGAGGCGATCTTCGAGGCCGGTTTCCGCGAGTTCAACCGCGCCCGCCAGCGCCGCGGGGTGGACGCCCGCGCCCAGATCGAGGGCGCCCAGCGCGCCATGCGCGCCACCGGCTCGCGCGAGCTCGACGGGCTGGAGCACAACCTGGAGCTGTTGGCCAACATCGGCTCGACCTCGCCCTACATCGGCCTGGTCGGCACCGTATTCGGCATCATGGTGACCATGCACTCGCTGGTCTCCGCGTCCAAGCAGGTCGGCATCGCCGACGTCGCCCCGGGCATCTCCGAGGCGTTGCTGGCCACCGCCATGGGCCTGTTCGTGGCGATCCCGGCGGTGTGGGCCTACAACCGCTTCGCCACCGGCGTGGAGCGGCTGGCCGTGCGCTACGACGCGTTCTCCGAAGAGTTCTCCTCGATCCTGCAGCGCCAGGCGCACCTGGACGACTGAGCGGCCGGCCCCGACCGATGAGGCCGCAGCGCCCACCGCACCTTCCGCGCCCTGCGCGACCGCCGCGCCCGGCTCCGGCCGCGCGCCGCGCGTAACCGAGAGGAACCCCGCATGTCCGGCACCATCCGCCGCCATCGCAAACGCAAGCTCAAGTCCGAGATCAACGTCGTGCCCTACATCGACGTGATGCTCGTGCTGCTGATCATCTTCATGGTCACCGCGCCGCTGCTCACCCTGGGCGTGGACGTGGACCTGCCCAAGTCCAACGCCAAGTCGATCGAGACCAAGAACGACCCGGTCGTGGTCCAGGTCGATGCCCAGGGCAACTACTTCCTGGCGGTCAAGGCCGGCAGCAACGAGGCCGTGGACCGGCAGACCCTGGCGACCAAGATCGGCGCCCTGGTCAAGCAGAACGGCAAGGACAAGCTGCAGGTCTACATCGCCGGCGACGGCCGGGCCAACTACCAGCCGATCATGGACGCGATGAACATCCTGCAGGACGCCGGGGTGGAGAAGGTCGGCCTGATGAGCCAGCCCGAGAAGGGCGCCAAGCGATGAAGGAAACCCGCGCCGATACCGTGCAGGCCGCCATGGGGGTGGTGCTGCTGCACGCCCTGTTGTTGGCGGCGCTGCTGCTGGGCGCGTTGTTGAACTGGAACCGCGGCGCGGTGTCGGCCGCCGGTTCGCCGCTGTCCTCCGAGCTGGCCGAGCTCAGCGATCTGTCCCCGGCGATGCAGCGCACCCTGCGCAACCGCCCCGAGCCGGTCGCGCCCTTGCCCGAGCCCGAGCCCGAGCCGGAGGAGGCCCAGCCGCTGCCCCAGCCGGTGCCCGAGCCCAAGCCGCAGGACGCCAGCGCGCCGCAGCAGCAATCCCCGCAGGACTTCATCCCGGTGCCGGACACCACCAGCCAGGAGCAGGTGGTCGATACCCCCACGCCGAACCCGGCCGAGGAGAAGAAGATCCAGGAGGCCAAGGCCCGACAGGAGCAGGTCGACCTGACCGAGCAGAAACGCCAGGAAGAGGCCCAGCAGAAGCAGCGCCTGGCCGAGCAGCAGGAGGCCGAGCGGCAGAAGAAGCTGGAGGAGATCCGCAAGGAACGCGCGCGGATCCAGCGCGAACAGCAACTGGCCGAGCAGAAGCTCGAGCAATTGGCCGATCGCCGCGCCACCCAGGCCAGCCAGGCCGCCGCGGCCTCCGCGCCGGCCCCGGCCGGCAACCAGGGCGTGGACGCTGGCCTGGCCGCGCGTTACGCCGCGGCGTTGCAGGCGGCGATCCTGTCCAAGTGGACCCGGCCGGACACCGTGCCGATCGGCTCGATGTGCCGGCTCAACATCCGCCAGTCCCCCGGCGGTGCGGTGCTGGCGGTGGAGGTCGGATCGCCGTGTTCCTACGACGAGCAAGGCAAGCGCTCGATCGAGGCCGCCGTGCTCAAGGCCCAGCCCTTGCCCTACGCCGGTTTCGAGGCGGTGTTCCAGCGCAACCTCAACCTCAATTTCCGCGCCGAGGACCGCTGATGCGCACGCACCCTTGCCAGCGCCGACCGTGCTGCTTGCCCGCCGTCCTGGCCCTGGGCGGGGCAGTGGCGCTGGCCGCGGCCGCCGCGCCGGCCCCGGCCGCCCAGCGCGGCAGCGCCGAGGAGGAAGCGGCCATGCGCGCGCGCTGGTGCCGCGAGCACCCGGAGAACTGCGGCGGCTCGCTGCATGTGCGCTATGCCGCGCGGCTGCGCGAGGCCATCGGCGATCACTGGCGAGTGCCGCGCAGCCTGGCCGACGACGCGGTCTGCGTGCTCGACCTGCGGCAGAAGCCTGGCGGCCGCGTGGAGTCGGCCGAACTGGCCGAGCCCTGCGGGTTCGACCCGGCCGGCCGGCGCTCGCTGCTGGACGCGGTGCAGGCCGCCGCGCCCTTGCCCTACCAGGGCTACGAACAGGTGTTCCGGCCGCAGATCCGGTTGACGTTCCGCGCCGCGGCCGAAGACGAGGCCCCGCGCCGGCGCTGGTGGCGGCGTTGGCGCGACCGCGACGCGGAGGACTGAGCCGCGCGGGCCCGGGATCGGCTTCGGCCCTGTCCGGCTTGGCCCCGACGTGCCGGGCCTGACCGGGGCTTGACGGATTTGCCGATCCTGCCCGCAGCGGTGGTTCGGGCCTGGATCCGGCCGGCCGGTGGCTGCCCAATCGCTCGCCACCGGCCCCGCAGGCCCCTGTTCATGCGATCGGGCGCCGGCCTTGAGTCCACGTTCACCCAACAGCGTTAACAATGCCGAACCTGAACAAACCCCCTGCTGGATCCCACGGAGTGCCGATGAAACGACCCCTGCGCTGGCTGGCTTCGCTGCTCGCCGTCCTGCTCCCCCTCGCCGCGTCGGCCCAGCAGCAGGGATTGGAGATCGACATCGTCGGCGGCAATGCCTCGGCCACCCCGATCGCGGTCGTGCCGATGCCCTACCAGGGCGGTGGCGCCGCGCCCCAGACCGACATCGCCGAGGTCGTGCGCAACGATCTCAACCGTTCCGGCCAGTTCCGCGGCCTGCCGGTCGAGCAGATGACCGCCAAGCCGACCCGCGGCAGCGAGATCAGCTATCCGGATTGGCGCGCCCTCAACCAGGATTTCATCGTGGTCGGCCGCGTCGCCGACGCCGGCGCCGGCAGCTACCGGGTCGAGTACGAGCTGTTCGACGTGGCCAAGCAGCAGCGCCTGCTCGGCTTCGCCCTGACCGCGCGCGCCAACGCCATGCGCGATGTGGCCCACCAGATCGCCGACGCGGTGTACGAAAAGATCACCGGCGTGCGCGGTGCCTTTTTCACCCGCATCGCCTACGTGACCGCCACCGGCACCGGCCGCGGCAGCAATTACGCGCTGATGGTCGCCGATTCGGACGGCTTCAACCCGCAGACCGTGGTGCGCTCGCCCGAGCCGCTGCTTTCGCCTTCCTGGAGCCCGGACGGCGGGCGCCTGGCCTATGTCAGCTTCGAGGGCGGCAACTCCTCGATCTACATCCAGAACATCGCCACCGGCAGCCGCGAGCTGATCGCCAAGTTCCGCGGCATCAACGGCGCCCCGGCGTTCTCGCCCGACGGCCGCCGCCTGGCCCTGACCCTCTCGCGCAGCGGCAACCCCGAGATCTACGTCATGGACCTGGGCAGCAAGGCCCTGACCCAGCTGACCAACCACTTCGGCATCGACACCGAGCCGACTTGGTCGGCCGACGGCGGCAAGGTGTATTTCACCTCCGACCGCGGCGGCAAGCCGCAGATCTACCAGGTCGCCGCCAGCGGCGGCGGCGCCACCCGGGTCACCTTCCAGGGCAGCTACAACGCCAGCGCCAGCGTTTCCTTCGACGGCAAGAAGATCGCCACCGCCCAGGGCGCGGGCAACACCTATCGGATCGCCATGATGGATTCCAGCCTGGGCTCCCCCCGCTGGAGCACCCTGTCGCCGGGCTCGCTGGACGAATCGCCGAGCTTTGCCCCGAACGCCTCGATGATCATTTATGCTGCGCGCGAAGGACGCCGTGGCGTGCTGTATGCCGTGTCCGCCGACGCCCGGGTGCGCCAGCGCCTGGTGCTGGCCGACGGTGACGTGCGCGAACCGGCCTGGGGACCCTACCGCCTGCCGCGCTGAGGCGCCCAGCGTCCCCGCGCGCGGATCGCGCCCCACCTGCCCGAACGACCCCTGCCCCACGCTCCATACTGACGAGGAAGACCCCATGAACAACGCTGCCCGCATCCTGCTCGCCGCCGTGCTCTGCACCGCGGCCGTCGCCTGCTCGAAGAAGGTCAAGGAAACCCCGGTCGACGCCGGCACCTCCCCCGGCACCACCCAGCCGGGCGGCGACACCGGCCCGGTCGCTTCCGGCGCCTATGGCCCGAACGACCTGGACACCGACGCCTGCCTGCGCCAGCGCGTGGTCTACTTCGACCTCGACCAGGATTCGCTCAAGCCCGAGTTCCAGGCCATCGTCGGCTGCCACGCCAAGTACCTGCGCGACCGTCCGTCCTCGCGCATGACCCTGGAAGGCAACGCCGACGAGCGCGGCAGCCGCGAGTACAACCTGGGCCTGGGCGAGCGCCGCGGCAATGCGGTGTCCTCGGCGATCCAGGCCAACGGCGGTTCCGGCGGCCAGATCACCGTGACCTCCTACGGCGAAGAGCGCCCGGTCTGCACCGAGTCCGGCGAAGACTGCTGGGCCAAGAACCGTCGCGTCGAGATCGTCTACACCGCCAAGTAAGCGGCCAGACCTCCCTACGACAGCGATATAAGGCTCAACGATGCGCAAGTTCGCACTGGCCTTGGCGATCGTGGCGGCCGTTTCGGCCGCCACGCCCGCTTTCGCGCAACGCGCCAGCCTCGCCGACCGCGTGGCGGTGCTGGAGCAGCGCGCGGCCGACAACCAGGCCAACATCGACCTGCTCAACCAGGTCACCCAGCTCAAGTCCGAGCTGCAGGCGCTGCGCGCCCAGATCGAGGAACTGCAACAGCTCAATCGCCAGTTGCAGGAAACCAGCAAGGCCCAGTACCTGGACACCGACAACCGGCTCAACCGGCTGGAAGGCGGTGCCGGCGCGTTGCCGGCCGCCGGTGCGCCGCAAGCGGCCGCCCCGGCGCCGCCGCCGGTCAAGGACACCCCGCCGGCGGTGCACGGCGATGCGGGCCTGCTGGCCCAGAGCGGCGACGAACGCGCCGCCTACGACACCGCCTTCGCCGCGCTCAAGGGCGGCCAGTACGCCGAGTCGGCGCGGCTGTTCCAGGACTTCCTGGCGGCCCACCCCAGCGGCGCCTACGCGCCCAATGCGCTGTACTGGCTGGGCGAGAGCTATTACGTCACCCAGAACTACCAGCTCGCCCAGGAGCAGTTCCAGGCCCTGATCGAGCGTTATCCGACCCACGACAAGGCCGCCGGGGCCCTGCTCAAGGTCGGTCTGGCCCAGTTCGGCCTCAAGCAGGTCGATGCGGCCGAGCGCACGCTCGCCGACGTGGCCGCCCGCTATCCCGGCACCGACGCGGCCCGCACGGCATCCGATCGCCTCAACGCGATCCAGCTGGGCCGGCTGCGCAACTGAGGTCCGCATGAACGCCGCCGCCGAGACGGCCGCCGCGCCGTCCGAGCGCTTGCGGCTGACCGAGATCTTCCTGTCGCTGCAGGGCGAGTCCGACAGCATCGGCTGGCCGACCGTGTTCGTGCGCCTGACCGGCTGTCCGCTGCGCTGCCAGTACTGCGACACCGCCTACGCCTTCCACGGCGGGCAGTGGTGGGACTTCGACGCGATCCTGGCCGAGGTCGCCGGCCACGGTGCCCGCCACGTCTGCGTGACCGGCGGCGAGCCGCTGGCGCAGAAGCGCTGCATCGCCCTGCTGGAGAAGCTCTGCGACGCCGGCTACATGGTCTCGCTGGAGACTTCCGGCGCGCTGGACATCGGCGCGGTCGATCCGCGGGTGTCGCGGGTGGTGGACATCAAGACCCCCGACTCGCAGGAGGCCCATCGCAATCTGTGGAGCAACCTGGCCCTGCTGACCGCGCGCGACCAGGTCAAGTTCGTGATCTGCAGCCGCGCCGACTACGACTGGGCCAAGGGCGTGGTCGCCGAGCACGGCCTGACCGCGGTCTGCGATGTCCTGTTCTCGCCCAGCTTCGCCCAGCTCAAGCCGCGCGAACTCGCCGACTGGATCGTCGCCGACCGCCTGCCGGTGCGGTTCCAACTGCAACTGCACAAGGTGTTGTGGGACGACGAGCCGGGGCGGTGAAGGGCGGGGATTGGGGATCCGGGATTCGGGATTGGCCGAAGCCTGGACGCCGCCGTTACCGCATCTCCGCTGGCCCGCCCCCCTCGACTGATCCCAATCCCGAATCCCGAATCCCGAATCCCCAGCCATGAAAAAAGCCGTCGTCCTGGTCTCCGGAGGCATGGACTCCGCCGTAGTCATCGCCATCGCCCGCGAGCAGGGTTTTGCCGTGCATGCCTTGAGCGTGCGCTACGGCCAGCGCCACACCTCTGAGTTGGAGGCGGCCGGGCGGGTGGCGCAGGCGTTCGGCGCGGTGGCGCACAAGACCGTCAATGTCGACCTGCGCAGCATCGGCGGCTCGGCGCTGACCGACGAGACGATCTCGGTGCCGGTGGACGACGACGGGCATCCGGTCGGCCAGGACGCGGCCAAGGACGCGATCCCGGTGACCTATGTGCCGGCGCGCAACACCATCATGCTGTCCATCGCCCTGGGCTGGGCCGAGGTGCTGGGCGCCAACGACATCTTCTGCGGGGTCAACGCGGTCGATTATTCGGGCTACCCCGATTGCCGGCCCGAATTCGTCGAGGCCTTCGAGCGCCTGGCCAACCTGGCGACCAAGGCCGGGGTCGAAGGCGCCGGGCTGCGGGTGCAGGCGCCGCTGCAGTTCATGAGCAAGGCCGACATCGTGCGCGAGGGCGTGCGCCTGGGCGTGGACTTCAGCCAGACCGTCTCGTGCTACCAGGCCGACGAGGCCGGTCGCGCCTGCGGGCATTGCGACGCCTGCCGGCTGCGTGCGGAGGGCTTCGCCGTGGCCGGGGTGGCCGATCCGACCCGCTACGTCTGAGCGCGGGCGGCGCCCGCGCCGCGCCGCCGATGGAGACGGCGCCAGCGCCCTCGCCGCCGCGGAGGCCGCGATCTGAACGCGCCGGCCGCAGGGCCTGACCGGGGCCGCGCGCTTTGCTAGAATGCGCGGCTCCGCCGTTGCCGGCGGGGACGCACGGGCCGCCAGGCCTGCGCACGGGTCGTTAGCTCAGTCGGTAGAGCATCGGACTTTTAATCCGCTGGTCGATGGTTCGAATCCATCACGACCCACCAGATCCAGGCACCCGGACCGCGTCCGGGTGCTTTTTTTTCGCGGGCGGCGGCGCTGCGCTGCCCGCGCGCTCACTCGACTCTCAAGGAAGGAACATGGGTTCGATCATCATGATGGGCTTGTTCGGCGGTCTGGTCGGCTTCGGCATGCTGGCGGTGATGGCCTTGGTGGCCAAGAACGGCAAGCACCCGTTCGACTACGTCGAGTTCGATTCGACCCAGGACGTGCACGCCCTGGCCGAGGCCTGGGCCGCCCGCAACGGTTATGCGCTCAAGCGCCAGGACGGCGAGCATCGCGTCTACCAGAAGGGCACCGGCTTCCTGACCGCGCCGATGTTCCTGGAAGTGGACCGCAAGGGCGGCCGCTATTCGCTCAAGAGCTATGTGCGGGTCAACGGTTTCGTGGTCCACGGCGATGTCGGCCTGTCCGGCGACGGCTTCCTGGTCAAGGTGCCGCGCTCGATGGCCAAGAAGGCGCAGAACGAGCTGTACCAGTCGCTGCAGTTGGCGCCGCTGAAGTAAGCGCGGCCGCGCGCGGCGTCCGCGCCGCGCGCGCGATCCGGGCGCGCAGAACCGCTTCGGTGCTCGCCGTCAATCGGGCCAAAGGCACTGGGCCGCGCATCCGGCGCGGTTAGCATCGGCGCATGCGCCTGCACCGTTACCTGCAACTGGATGTATTCGCCGACCGCATCGGCCAGGGCAACCCCCTGGCGGTGGTGTTCGATGCGCACGGCCTGGACGCGGCGGCGATGCAGGCGCTGGCGGCGTGGATGCAGTTGCCCGAGACCGTGTTCCTGCTGCCGGCCGATGCGCCGGGGGCGGACTATCGCGTGCGCATCTTCACCCCGCAGCGCGAACTCGATTTCGCCGGCCATCCCAGCATCGGTGCGGCCTGGGCGGTGCTGGACGCGCGCCGCATGCCGCCCGGGTGCGGGGCGATGGCGCAGCAGTGCGGGGCCGGGGTGTTGCCGCTGCGGGTGACGCACGGCGCGACCGGTCCGGACATCGCCATCCGCACCCCGGCGGCGCGCGAGCTTGCGGTCGATGCCGCCGCCACCGCGCCGCGCTTGCAGGCGGCGCTGGCCGGGCTGCGTCGCGGCGCGCTGGCGCCGGCGCTGTGGGACAACGGCGCGGCCTGGTGGCTGGCCGAACTGGAAGACGAGGCCGCGGTGCGCGGCATGCGCCCGGACTTGCCGGCCATCGCCGCGCTCGCCGATGGCGGCTGTGCGCTGGGACTGGCGGTGTTCGCCCGCGCCCAGGCGCCGGGGCCGGCCTGGGTGGTGCGCGTGTTCTGTCCGGGCGATGGCTGCGGCGAGGACCCGGTGACCGGCAGCGCCCAGGCGTCCATCGCCACGGCCTTGCTCCAGGCCGGCCGCCTGCGCCGGGGCGAGGCCTACACCGCCAGCCAGGGCCGCGAGCTCGGCCGCGACGGCCGGGTGCAGGTGCGGGTGGACGCGTCGGGCGTGGTCTGGATCGGTGGGCGGGTGCAGGCGGTGGTCCGCGGCACTCTGGAGTGGTGAGGCCTCGGGATTGGCGTTTCCAATGGCTGCATGATGCAGATCGAGAAATTGCGGAAATCCGGGCAAAAGCCGCGTAATGCGCCGTACGGGTTTGGCCCTGGGGCGTGACCTCGGCCGCGCTCGTCGAGTCGAGAGAATCACACTTTTGAGTGGTGTTTCGGGGCGCCCGCCGGGCGAGGGCGCGGCGGCCGTTCCGGCTTAGGGGCCGGGGCGGATCTGGGACGAAAGGATCGCCGGTGAGGTGGCCGCCGGGGCCGCCCGGCTGCGTTCGTGGCCTGCCCTGTCAACGAAAATCACGCTCGCTCACCGAAAATGCCGGCTGTCGGAAACTCGCGTGGTTGTTCGGATTCTGTCGCGATTAATCACGAGTTCTTAACGCTTCGCAGGCGCAGCCTGTCTGCCAGGTGCACACAAATCCACGACTCGAATGTGTGTTACCGGCGCTAGCCGGTGTTGCGCGCAGCGGACGCAGGCACAGCGATTCATCCAGGGCATGAGGCAGCCCAGTGCGGCTGCATCCGGAGGACGTGATGGAGTCTCAGCGCATTCGCAAGGCCCTTTCCTACAGCCTGCTGGCTGCTTGCATCCTCACCGCGACGGTCGCCACGACCGGCTGCTCGGGGTCGGGCGGGGTGAAGTCCAGTTTCAATCCCGGGCCGGGCGGTCCTGGCGGCCCCGGCGATCCGGGCGGCCCCGGCGATCCGGGTGGTCCCGGCGGTCCAGGCGGCCCGGGCGATCCCGGCGGCCCGGGCGGCCCGGGCGGCCCCGGCGATCCGGGTGGCCCCGGCGGTCCCGGCGATCCGGGCGGTCCGGGCGGTCCCGGCGGTCCCGGCGGTCCCGGCGATCCGGGCGGCCCGGGTGGTCCCGGTGGTCCCGGTGGTCCGGGTGGCCCGGGCGGTCCCGGCACGGGCACCAGCACGCCCACCAATGCTCTGGGCTCGGTGGTCACCGCCGGCGGCAATCTGGTCAGCGGCGTAGGCGGGGCGATCAGCACCATCGGCGGACAGATCACCAACCAGGCCTTGCTGGGCGGCAACACGCCGACCACCCAAGGGCTGGCCAAGGTCGTCACCGACGTGGGCAAGACCGTCACCGACCTCGGTCAGGCCACCAGCGGCGGCCTGGGCCAGATCGGCAATACCGCCGATCCGCTCGGCGGCACGGTCGGCGGGGTGGACAACCTGGTGGTCAATGTCGGCACCACGGTGGACGACCTGGGCAAGACCGTGACCACGGTCGGCGCGTTCCAGGGCTCGCCCATCCAGCCGCTGACCAGCGCGGCCGGCGGGCTGGTGTCCGGCGTCGGCGGCGGGGTCAAGGGCCTTGGCAGCAAGCTCGGCGGCGTGCTCGAAGGGCAGGCCGGCAAGAGCCTGACCGGCGCGGTCAGCGCCGTGCTCAATCCGGTGGCCGGCCTGGGCCAGGTCAATGGCGGTTCCAACACCGGCGGCACCAGCGGCGGCGGCAATCTGGTGGCCAACGTCTCCCGCGGCGCGGGCGGCCTGGTCAGCGGCGTGGCCTCGGCCGGCGGCGCGGTCGGCGGTGCGCTCACCGGTGCGCCGGTACCCGGCGGCGTGGGCGGGGTGGCCAGCGTGGTCGGCACCGCGGTCCAGGGCGTGAGCGGCAACCTCGGCACGGTCGGGGCCGGCATCAGCGCTGGCCTGGGCAATGCCGGCGCCATCGCCAACCCGGTCGGCGTGACCGCGGCCGGCGCCACCACTGGCGTGGCCGGGCTCGGCGGCACGGTCGGCGCGGTCGGGCAGGGCGTGGCCACGGCGGGCGCGTCCACCCCCTTGGCGCCGGTGACCCATCTGGTCGGCGGCGTGGTCGCGGGCGTGGGCGGCGGCGTGACCACCGTCGGCAACACCGCCACCAGCGCGGTCAATGGGCCCTTGCAGCCGGTTACCCAGGGGTTGAGCACGGTCGTCAACGGCGTGGCCGGGGCGACCGGGCTCAATAATCCCAACGGCGGCCTGCTCGGCGGCGTGCTGGGCGGCAACGACGCCGGCAAGGGCGGGCTGCTCGGCACCGGCCTGTTGGGCGGCAAGAAGGGCAACAAGCCCTGAGCGCAGGCCGCTGCGCGCGGGAACGGCCGGGTGCCGTTCCCGCCGTGCCGGCCGGTGGGGGCGATGCGAGTCAAGGGGTGCGCGTGCCGCCGCCGTGCGGCCGCGCACCCGATCGCCGGCGCAGGCCGGCCGGGGCAGGGCTTGGGGGATGTGCATGGGCACAGGGCGTCGGGGCGAGCGTTGGCTGGCGGTGTCGGCGATGGTGGCGTGCTTGCACGCGTGGGCTCCCGCGGGAGCGCAGGCCCCGGCCCCGCCGCGAGTGCCGACCGCAGGCAACCCGTTGCAGACCCTGCCGCAGGCGCCGCTGCCCAAGACCGCGCCCAATGTCAGCGCCACCACCGTGGCGCCGCAGCCCAATCCCGAACTGGAGGCCTTGCTGGCGTTGCAGCTCACCCCGGCCAAGTTCGATGTGTCCGGGGTCAAGTCGGTGCCTTTCGAGGACATTTCGGCCTTGTTCCGGCCGCTGGCCGGGCGCGCGATCACCGTGGCCGAACTGATCGCCGCCGCGCAGCAATGCACCGCGGTCTATCGCAAGCACGGCTACGCGCTGTCGTTCTGCTACGTGCCCACCCAGGACTTCGCCGGCGGCACGGTGCGGGTGGTGGCGGTGGAGGGCTATGTGGCCGCGCTGAAGATCGGCGGCAAGCCGGGCAAGCTGGAGCGCAAGATCCGCGCCATCGCCCAGCACATCCTCGACGATCGGCCGTTGCGCCAGGCCACGTTCGAGCGCTATTCGCAGATCCTGGGCTTCCTGCCCGGGGCCAAGCTGGGCATCAACGTGCCCGCGCCGACCACCACCGACGGCGCGACCACGCTGGAACTGAACGTCGGCGGCAAACGCTACGACGCCACCTGGGCGCTGGAGTTCAACCACCCCGGCACCCAGGGCCTGGTCACGCTGAACCTCAATGCGCTGACCTCGCTGGCCGAGCAATGGAGCCTGGCGGCGCTGTACCCGGACGGGCGCGGCGACGAGCGCTTCTACAGCGGCGGCTATTCGCAATTGTTCGGCAGCGACGGCTGGATCGGCCGCGCCGAGGCCTCGCGCTACCGCGGCGTGCCGGTGGGGCAGGTGCCGCTGCCCTCGTTCCTGGACCATCGCGTCGAGCAGGATCGCCTGCAATTGAGCGCGCGCTATCCGCTGAAGCTGGGCAACGAGCGCTCGCTGTTCCTGTCGCTGGGCGCCTACGGCGCCGACCAGTCCGACCGCTACCTCAACACCGTCACCGGCGCGAGCCTGGACCAGCGCTCCAAGACCCGGGTGGTGCAGGCCGGGCTGGACTATGCGCAGGCCCAGGCCGACCGCGCGCGCCAGCTCAGCGTGTCGATCGCGCGCGGCCTGGACACCTGGGGGGCGCGTTCGGAAACGCTGACCAATATCGATGGGCTGGCACTGGCCGCGCCCAGCGATGTCTCCTTCACCCGCTACAGCCTGGGCTATGCGCAGAGCCGGGCGTGGAAGCAGCAACGCTACAGCGCAGTGCTGCGCGCCACCGGCCAGTATTCGCGCCAGCGCCTGCCTTCCTCGGAGCAGATCAGCTTCGGCGGCAGCCGTTTCGCCCTGGCCTACGATCCGGGCGAGGTGTCGGCCGACAAGGGCTGGGGGGTGTCGCTGGAGCTGGCGCGCAACTTCAAGCCGCAGACGCGCTGGCTCAAGAGCGTCTCCCCGTACCTGGCCGTGCAGCACGCCCAGGTCTCCATGACCGAAGGGCGGCCGCCGGTGGACAAGCTCGGTTCGCTCGCGCTGGGGGTGCGCCTGTCGGACAACCGCCATTTCAACATCGACTTCGCCTACGCCAAGCCGACCGCCGATGTGCCGCTGGAAGCCGGCGCGGACGAGCGCAAGCCGCGTTGGAACCTGAATTTCGCCTATCAGTTGCACTGAGCGGGATAGCCCGGCTGCAGCAGCACCCGGCGACTCCGGCCCGAACCGGCGCATCGCCGGCCGCGGCCGCCCCAATCCCCAATCCCCAATCCCGCATCAGCGTCACAGGCTTGTGGCAAAATCCCCGATTCACGACGGCCGCCGGCCGTCCGCGACCGGCCGGCCCCGGCCCATGGATCGAGAACCGCCCATGCCGACCCTGCTGCCGTACCCGAGCGCGCGCCCTGCCGGCGCGGCCCTCGCCGTCCGCCGGGAGCGCCGGCATGGCTGACGAATACGGCCACCTGCCGCGCGGGCCCGGCCGCATCCTCAAGGCGGCGACCTGGTCCTTCCAGGGCCTGCGCGCGGCCTGGCTGCACGAGTCCTCCTTCCGCCTGGAGGTCTACCTGTTCCTGGTCCTGGCCCCGGTGGGCTGGTATTTCGGCCAGGGCGGGGTCGAGCGCGCGCTGCTGATCGGCTCGATCCTGCTGGTGTTGAGCGTGGAACTGCTCAACTCCGCGGTCGAGGCGGTGATCGAGCGCTACGGCCCGGAGTTCCACGAACTGGCCGGGCGCGCCAAGGACATGGGCTCGGCGGCGGTGTTCGTGTTGCTGATGAATGTGCTGCTGACCTGGGGCGCGATCCTCGGGCCGCGGCTGTGGCACCACTGGATGGGCTGAGCGGCGCGCGCCGCCGGGCCCGTCCCGGGCCGCCTCCGGGCCGGCCCCGCCTGCGGCCGCCGGCCGCCGGCGCCCTTGTTCTTTCCATTTTCGAGGTACGCCGTACGTGACTGACGTGATTTCCCTGCTGGCCGATCCGCAAGTCTGGATCACCCTGATCACCCTGAGCGCGATCGAGATCGTGCTGGGCATCGACAACCTGGTGTTCATCTCCATCGCGGTCAGCAAGCTGCCCTTCGACCAGCGCGAGAAAGCGCGCAAGTTCGGCATCGCGGTGGCCTGCATCACCCGCATCGCGCTGCTGCTGACCCTGGCCTGGCTGGCCGGGCTGACCACCGACCTGTTCCGCGTGTTCGGCCAGGGCATCTCGGTGCGCGACCTGGTGCTGATCCTGGGCGGCGCGTTCTTGCTGGTGAAAGGCTCGATGGAGATCAAGGACCTGATCGTCGGCGAGGACGAATCCGAGGATGTGCACACCAAGCCGGCCGCCTCGTTCATGGCGGTGATCGCGCAGATCGCGGTGATCGACATCGTGTTCTCGCTGGACTCGGTGATCGCCGCGGTCGGCATGGCCAACCACACCCCGGTGATGGTCGCCGCGATCCTGCTGGCGGTGGGCGTGATGCTGCTGGCGGCCAAGCCGCTGGGCCATTTCATCGACAACAACCCGACCATCAAGATGCTGGCGCTGGCCTTCATCGT
>CBIFVU010000068.1:0-16464 GCA_966185905.1 uncultured Lysobacter sp. | reverse complement strand
TGGGGAATGGGGAATCGGAACGGCGGTTACGCGCGGGCGTGCCCGCACGTCCCGCACCTGCCCTGCCGATTCCCGACTCCCGACTCCCGATTCCCGTTTTTTGCCTGCGCCACCGTGCGCTGGGGCGGGCCTGATCGCGGCTGACGCCGCGCCTACACCCAATCTCGATCCGGCCGACTGTAATCGCCGCCCCTCAGGCCAGCCGGGTCCCGTTGGGCACCGGCCGCTCGATCGCGGTGATCACCACGCCCTCGTCGGTCGGAAAGCCGGTCAGCAGGAACTCGGACACGAACGGCCCGATCTGCTTGGGCGGGAAATTGACCACGCCCACGATCTGCCGGCCGACCAGATCCTCGGCGGCGTAGAGGTGGCGGATCTGGGCGCTGGTCTTGCGCACCCCGTGCGGGCCGAAATCCACCCACAGCTTCCACGCCGGCTTGCGCGCCTGCGGGAACTCCTCGACCTTGAGCACCGTGCCGGCACACAGCACGACCTTCTCGAAGTCGCTCCAGGAAATCGCCTCCATCGCCTCGTGCGGCGCGGGCGCGTGGGCGGCATCGCCCGTGGTATCGCTCATGCTCTGGCTCCTTCCCTCGTGTCTTTCCACCAGTCCTTGAACTGGGCCCAGCTGTAGCTCAACTGCGCGGCGAGCAGCCCGGCCGGCTTCATCGCCGAGACCAAGCCGTAATCGGACAGCTCGCGCCAGCGCGGGTCGCCGCTGGCGATCGCCGCGGCCAGGGCCTCGCCGGCGAAGGTGGTCGGCGCCACGCCATGCCCGCCGAACGCCTGGGCCAACCACAGGCCCGGCTCGACCTGGCCGATCTGCGGCATCTGGTGCCGCGCGTAGCTCATCAGCCCCGACCAGGCGTGTTCGATGCGCACCCCGGCCAGCTGCGGGAACACCTTGAGCAGATCGCGATACAGCAAGCGCTGGACCTGGCGCGGCGAGCGGTCACGCACCGAGATGCGGCCGCCCCACAGCAGACGCGTGTCGGGCAGCGGCCGATAGTAGTCGAAAGCGAAGCGAGTGTCGTACACCGCCGCGCGCGTGGCCAGCGCCTGCTCCAGGCGCGCGCCCAAGGGCTCGGTGACCATCACATAGGTGGCGATGGGCATCACTCCCGCATCCACGTCGCGGCGCAGCCCGGCCAGGTAGCCGCCGCAGGCCAGCACCACCTGCTCGGCCTCCACCCTGCCGTGCGGGGTGTCGATGCGCCAGCCGCCGGCGCTGCGCGCCAGGGCCAGGGCCGGGCTGGCCTCGTGCACCGCCACGCCCAGGCGCTCGGCCTGCGCAGCCAGGCCGTGGGCGTACTTGAGCGGGTGGAAATGGAAAGCCTGTGGTTCGTACAGCCCATCGCGATAGCGCGGGCTGCGCACCTGCTCGCGCAGCCGCTCGCGCGGCCACCATTGCCAGTCCACGCCGAAATGCTCGGCCAGCAGGCGCTGGCGCGCGCGCAGCACCTCCGGGTCGTCGAACCAGTTGGCCCAGACGATGCCGGCCTGGGTGGCGTCGCAGGCGATGGCGTAACGATGGATGCGCGCGCGGATCAGCTCGACCGCGTCCAGGGTGCCGGCATACAGCGCCCGCGCCCGCTCCGGGCCGAGTTCGCGCAGCAGGGCGTCCTCGCCGCGCGAGAAGCCGCCGAACACGAAGCCGCCGTTGCGCCCGGAGGCGCCGTGGCCGATCTGCTGCGCCTCCAGCAACACCACCTCGCGCTGACCGCGCTCGGCCAGCCCCAGCGCGGTGTTGAGCCCGGCGAAACCGCCGCCGACCACGCACACCCGGGCGCGCACGCGCTCCTGCAAGGGCGCCCAGGCGGGCGTGTGCTCCAGGCTGGCGCGGTAATAGTGTTCGGTGAGTCTGGACATGCGCGGGCGCGGGCGGTTTGATGGCGCCAACGGCGCCCTGCCCAGCACTTTACGCCAATGCCCCGCCTCCTCAGCGCCCACGAGGTGCATCGCGCCGATCCTGTCCATCGCCGCCGCAGCCTGGCGCGCCTGGCCGCGATCGCGGTCTTGTGCGCCGTCGGCCTGTGGCTGTTGCGCGACGGCCTGCTGGCGGTGCAGGCGCAGGCCGCGGCCGGTCCGCCGGAGCAGGCGCGGCGCGCGCTGCGCGGCGCGTTGGCCGGCCTGGCAGCGCTGCCGGTGCTGCCGCTGTGGCTGTGGGGCGACGGGCTGCGCCGGCTCGGCCGCGCCGCCCTGGCCGAGCAGCGCTTTCCGCCGCGGGAATGGAAAACCTGGCGCGACGTGCGCGTGCTGCGCGACCGCGCCGCCGCCACCTGGGCGCGGCGCAGCCTGCGAATGGCCGGCTGGGCGCGCGCGCTGGCCGGCCTGTGCGCGGCCGCGGCGCTGCTGGTATGGCTGGGCCTGCGCTAGCCGGCGCGTTCGCGACCGGCCTAGGCCTGCCCGAGCCGGTCCGCTAGCCATCCGCGGACCGGAGCCGGCCACGGAGGGATCGACCGAGCCGGCTCTCGGTCTAGCTCGACGCTGATCGAACGGACCTTGGCCGGGTCAGGCCTCGATCGAATCGGATGTCTTCGGCCCCTAGACCGGACCGAAGACCGGACCGATCCGGCCCGGTGGCGAGCTGCGGCCGATGCGCCGTGCCGCAGCGCAGGCCGAACGCCGCCTGCGGCGCGAGACGGGGCCGCGGGAAACCGCTGGCGCCCTCTCCAGGCCGAGACGGGCCGCCTGCGCCGCCAACGCCGGCCCGCGGTGCGTCGCTGGGGAACGCCGGGCGTCCCAGGCTCGCAGGCGGGCCGGCCGCGCCTGGTCTCAGGCCAGGTCTTCCACGCCGAGTTCGCTGAGCGCGTTCTGCATGAGCTGGCGCGCCGAATCGCTGAGCTTCTCGTGGTCGAGCGCGTAGCGGATGGTCGCCTCGATCAGGCCCAGGTGGGTGCCGCAATCGAAGCGCGTGCCCTGGAACCGATACGCGTTGACTGCCTCCTGCTGGAGCAAGGTGGCGATGGCGTCGGTCAGCTGGATCTCGCCGCCCGCGCCGGGCGTGGTGTTCTCCAGCAGCTCGAAGATGCGCGGATTGAGCACATAGCGGCCGACCACGGCCAGATTGCTCGGCGCAACCTCGGGCTTGGGCTTCTCGACGATGGCGGTAATGCGGCCCTGGCGCGCGTCGAAGCCCTGGGTGGCGACGATGCCGTAGCTGCCGGTCTGCTCGCGCGGCACGTCCTGCACGGCGATGGTGCTGGCGCCGCTGGCCTCGGCCGCGTCGGCCATCTGCTTGAGCGCGCCCGGGCCGCGATTCCAGATCACATCGTCGGGCAGCAGCACGGCGAAGGGTTCCTCGCCGATCACGTCCTTGGCGCACAACACCGCGTGGCCCAGGCCCAGGGCTTCGGCCTGGGTCACGAACACCGCACGCACGCCCGGCGGCAGCACATTGCGGATCAGTTCGAGCTGTTCGTGCTTGCCCGAGCGCTCCAGCTTGTGCTCCAGCTCGTAGGCCTTGTCGAAATAATCGGCGACGGCGTGCTTGTAGCGATTGGTGATGAACACCAGGGTGTCGCAGCCGGCTTCGACCGCCTCGTCGACGGCGTACTGGATCAGCGGCCGGTCCACGATCGGCAGCATTTCCTTCGGAACGGTCTTGGTCGCGGGCAGGAACCGGGTGCCGAGACCGGCGACGGGAAATACAGCCTTGCGGATACGTGCCATCAAATCTTCCTTGCGTTGCGGGCGGGGAATGCGACCACGGTGGCCGATTCCTTGTAGTCGGGATGTTCGCCGACCGGATGGAACTCCGGCACGGCCACGCGCAGCAGCGCATTGAGCGCCTCGCGGTCGTAACGGGCCGAGGCCTCGCGCAACTGCTGCAGCGACGCGTCCAGGGCCGAGGCGGCGACATCGCGCGGCTCGGCCTGCAGGATCTTGGGATGCACCGTCGGGCGGTAACGCTCGTCGGCGTGGAACAAGGTTTCGTGCAGCTTCTCGCCGGGGCGCAGGCCGGTGTAGACGATGGCCACGTCGCGGCCGGGCTGCTTGCCGGCCAGGCGGATCATCTGCTCGGCGAGCAGGCGGATCGGCACCGGCTCGCCCATGTCCAGGGTGTAGATCGCCTCATGGGTGCCGATCGCCGAGGCCTGCAGGATCAGCTGGCAGGCTTCGGGGATGGTCATGAAGAAGCGGGTGACCTCCGGGTCGGTCACGGTGACCGGGCCGCCGGAGCGGATCTGCTCGCGGAACAGCGGCACCACGCTGCCGGCCGAGTCGAGCACATTGCCGAAGCGCACGGTGACAAAGCGCGTGGCGCGCTGGTCGGCCAGGGCCTGGCAGGTCATCTCGGCCAGGCGCTTGGTCGCGCCGAGCACATTGACCGGATCGACCGCCTTGTCGGTGGAGATCAGCACGAAGGTGCCGACGCCGGCGGCGCGGCAGGCGCGCGCGACGGTCTCGGTGGCCAGCACGTTGTTGCGCACCGCCTCGCGCAACTGCGCCTCCAGCAGCGGCACCTGCTTGTAGGCGGCGGCATGGAAGGCCGCGTCGGGCTGGGCCAGGCGCAGAGCGTATTCGATCACCGCCTTGTCGCCGCAGTCGCCGAGGATCGGGATGAACTCGACATCGGGGAAGTCGCGGCGCAGCGCGGTCTCGGTGGTGACCAGGGCCAGCTCGTCGATCTCGATCAGGGCGATGCGGCCGGCGCCGTGGCGCGCGCATTGGCGGCACAGCTCCGAGCCGATCGAGCCGCCGGCGCCGGTGACCAGCACCGAGCGCGCGCCGAGCCAGCCTCGGATCGCCTTCCAGTCCGGCAGTACCGGCTTGCGCCCGAGCAGGTCCTCGATCGCCACTTCCTTCAGCTCGCCCGGCAGCGAACGGCCTTCCAGCACGTCCTGCAGGCGCGGCACCATCCGGAACGGCACGCCGGTGCGCTCGCAGGCCATGACGATGCGCTGCATCGCGTCGGCATCGGCCGAGGGCATGGCGATGACCAGCAGCTTGGCCGCGGTCTCGCGCGCGATCTCGGCCACGTCCTCGACCCGGCCCAGGACCGGCACGCCCTGGACCTTGCTGCCGCGCAAGCGCGCGGCGTCGTCGAGGAAGCCGACCGGGTGATAAGTGCCGAAGCGGCGCAGGTCGCGCACCAAGGCTTCGCCGGCGCGGCCGGCGCCGAGGATGAGGATGCGCACGGAAACCGAATCGTCGTTGGCGATGCGGCTGTCCTTCCAGGCGCGGTACAGCAGGCGCGGCGCGCCCAGGGTGCCCATCAGCACCAGCGGGTACAGCACCAGCACCGTGCGCGGCACCAGGTCCAGGCGGTTGTAGAGGAACAGGCCGAGCACGATGGCGAACAGGCCCAGCATGCAGGCCTTGAAGATGTTCCAAAGGTCGGGCACGCCGGCGAAGCGCCACAGCCCGCGGTACAGGCCGACCTGCCAGAACACCAGGCCCTGCGCGGCCAGCACCAGGGCGATCTCGGTCGACCACAGCGGCAGCGGCGGCGGCGAGACGGTCACGCCGAAACGCAGCTTGTGCAGCGCCTGCCAGACCAGCCACACCATCGCGAGATCGTGCGCCACCACGGCCAGCCGCGGCAGTCCGCTCTTGAGACGATCGCGCAATGAGCTCATTCCCTGCCTCGCCTGAAATTCATTCGGTCGCCTCGTCCCGGCCGCCCTGCTCGCCGGCTCGCCTGCCGGTCTTCTGGATCAGCCACCAAAAAAAAGCCGCGGATATATACCACCCGGCCCCCATACACAGCATGAAACCGGGCCGGACCTGGGTCACAAGACCCAGCGAGCCTACGGCCAGCAGTGTGAACGCCGCATAGGCCAGGGTGACCCGGGCGTGGCCGCTGCGGCGGGCCCAGGACTGGTAGGCGTGCTGGGTGTGCGGGGTCCACCAGCGCTCGCCGCGGCGGACCCGGCCCAGCAGGGTCAGGCTGGAATCGACCAGGAACGCCGCCAGCGGCGGCAGCAGCGCAGCCAGCGCCCAGGCGCCTGAATACGGGCCCAGCCGGGCCGCCGCGAACACGGTCAGGGCGGCCACGGCGTAGCCCAGCGCGCCGCTGCCCACATCGCCCATGAAGATCCGCGCACGCGGGAAGTTGAACGGCAAAAACCCCAGGCAGGCGCCCAGCAGCGCCAGTGCCAGCCAGCTCCACACCGGGCCGCCGGCCCAGGCCAGCCCCAACGCCACCAGCGCCGCTTGCGAAGCGGCCAGGCCGTTGATGCCGTCCATGAAGTTCCACACGTTGACCAGGCCCACGGCCAGGACGAACCCGGCCAGGCCCAGCCACCACGAGCCGGAGGAGTGCCACACCGCCGCGCCGAGCACGGCCGCGGCCAGGGCGTGGACCACCAGGCGCAGCCACGGCGAGAGCGGCCGGTGGTCGTCGATCCAGCCGATCCCGGCCACCGCGGCCAGGCCGACGGCGAACGCCAGGGCCAGCGACGCCTGCGCCGGGAAGCGCAGGCCCAGGGCGATGGCCGCGGCCAGCAACGCAGCGACGATGGCGATGCCGCCGCCGCGCGGGGTGGCCTGGCTGTGGCTGCGGCGCTCGCCGGGTTCGTCGATCAGGCGGCTGCGCAGGGCGTACACGCGCGCCAACCAAGTGCCTGCGGCGCCCAGGGCCGCATAGACCGCGATCCATCCCCACATGGTTCAGACCACCGCGTAGTTGAGCAGCGGCTTGATCGAACCCCATTCCTTGCAGCTGGGGCATTGCCAGTGGTGGCTGCGCGCACCGAATCCGCAGCGGTTGCAGCGGTAGCTGGGGTTGCGCACCAGCAGTTGGTCGGTGATGTGCTTGAGGTCGTGCAAGGTCGCCAGCGGGTCGGCGTTTTCGGCCAGGGTCAGGTCGATCAGCGCCGCCTCGCCGCGCACCGAGGGTCGGTCCTTGAGCTGGCGCGCCAGATAGGCGCGCGCCGCCGGCACGCCGTCCTCGGCCTCGACCATGCGGGTCAGCGCCAGCACCGGGGCGATGCCGCGGTAGTGCTCGCACATCTCGGCCAGGAACGCGCGCGCGCCGGTCGCGTCGCCGCTGCGCTCATAGCAGCTCAACAGCGCCGGCAGCACTTCGGGCAGGTAATCGGCATCGACCCGGGCGACGCGCTCGAAGGCGCGGATGGCCGCGGCGTCGTTGCCGGCCTCGACCTCGATGCGCCCCTCCAGCATGCCGGCGCGGACCGAGTTGGCGTCGGCCTCGTAGGCGCGCTTGACCGCATCGCGCGCGGCCTGGGCCTCGCCGGCGGCGCGGTGGCGGTCGGCCAGTTCGCACTCGAACTGGGCGATCAGCTTGCCCATTGGCTCGCCGGTGGCCGCTTCGTAGCGCTGGGCGTTCTCGATGGCCTTGTCCCAGTCGCGCTCGGACTGGTAGATGCCGATCAGGTGGCGCAGCGCCAGCGGTGCGCGCATGTCCAGGGCGACCAGGTCGCTGAAGACGGTCTCGGCGCGGTCGAGCAGGCCCGAGCGCATGTAGTCCTCGCCCAGCGCCAGCAGCGCCTGCACTTTCTGCGGGTCGCTCAGGCCGGGGCGCTGCACCAGCGCCTGGTGCAGGCGGATGGCGCGGTCGACCTCGCCGCGGCGGCGGAACAGATGGCCCAGCGCGACCTGGGTCTCGAAAGTGTCCTTGTCCAGTTCGGCGATGTGCAGGAACAGCTCGATGGCCTTGTCGGGCTGTTCGTTGAGCAGGTAGTTCAGGCCGCGGAAATAGGTGGTGGACAGGCGGCTGACCTGGGTGTCGCTGTGACGCTCGCCGCCGCGGCGGCCGACCACCCAGCCGCCGACCGCGGCGATGGGCAGCAACAGGAAGAACCAGAACCACTGACTGATGAATTCCATGCTCAGTCCTCGCTGCTGGCGATGGTCGCCGGCCGGGGTTCGACCGCGACCGCGACCGGGGCCGCCGGCGCGGCAGCGTGGCGTTCGGCCCGGGCCAGGCGGCGGCGCAGCGGCAGCACCACGCTGGCGCTGATGGCCAGCCCGCCGATCAGCGCGCCGGCCAACAAGGCCACGATCAGGGCGATGCCCAGCGAGGTCGCGGGCACGAAACCGACCCCCAGGTCGATGTTGACGATCTGGCGGTTGAGGGCGCCCAGGATCGCCCCCGCCGCAAGGCAGGCCAAGGCGATGAGCAGGCGGATCAGGCGCATGGAAGGATTCCGGAGGTCGTGCACGGTCTGGTGCGTATCGGGTCTAGCTTAACGGACGCGAATGCAGGCTGCGTAGACGTTGGGTCCGGTCGGGGCGCCGTGGCGGCGTTCGCCGTGCCTGCCCTGCCCCACGCCTGCCTGCCACACAGACCGACTCTCGGACAGGTCCAGACCCGGTGCGCGTGCCGAGCGTGCGGACACCTGCCTGCCCGCCTGTCGCATGCGCGGGCCTGGCCCGGGGCGCAAGGCCGCCGGCGAAGCCAGCGAGCCAATGCTTCCCGGCCGCACAGGCCGCGCGGGCGTCGGATCGGAAACGGGCGGATGGGGCGGCGCCAGGGCCTTGCAAAGCCGAAAGCCAGTGCGAGGGCAGCCAGCGCTATCGTGCCGCGCCTCGGATCGAAAACGGGTGAGTGGATCGGCGCAAGCGCCAAGAACGCCGATGGCGGCGCGAAGCCAGCCAGCGATACCGTGCGGCGGGATGGGATCGACGTGGGATCGGCCAGCGCGCATCCCGCCGACCAGCCTCCAGCCGGAACAGGGCGCCTTTCAGCGGGCCGACGACGGCCGCCGGGTCCTCGGCCCGCGCCGGTGCGGCGCTCAGCCTTCCTCGTCCAGCGGCGTCACGTCGCTGACGCGCTCGCGCAGCTCCTTGCCGGGCTTGAAGTGCGGCACGTGCTTGCCGGGCAGCGCGACCGATTCGCCGGTCTTGGGATTGCGGCCCAGGCGCGGCGGACGGTAATGCAGCGAAAAACTGCCGAAGCCGCGGATCTCGATGCGCTCCCCCGCGGACAGGGCGCCGCCCATCATCTCCAGCAACGCCTTCACCGCCAGATCCACATCGTCGCCCTTGAGGTGGGCCTGACGCTGCGAAAGGATCTCGATGAGTTCGGACTTGGTCATGCGGTGTGTGGCCTGGCCTCGTGGAAGGTCGTCCAGCGCGCGGTGCGGCCTGCGCTGTCCTGCAATGCGTTGCGGCGTCGCGTGGCGCCGCGATCCCCTGCCGCAGACCGACGGCGCGCCGGCCAGGGCCGGGTGCCGCGGACCGCGCCGGCGGTGCGGCCAAGCCGCGCCGCCGAGCGGCTGGCGCCGGCCGCCGCGGACGCGCCGCGGCGGCTGGAGCCGGTGTTGCCGGTGTGGTGCCCCGGAGCGGACGTCGCCGTCCGCGCCGGTGCCGCCGCCCCGGACAGACCGGGGCGGCGGACGGTGCAGCGATTACTCGGACTTGCCGCCCAGGCGCTCGCGCAGCAGCGCGCCGAGGCTGGTGGTGCCGCTGGCCGCTTCGGAGGACTGGCGGTTGTAGTCGGCCAGCGCCTCGGCCTGCTCGGCTTCGTCCTTGGCCTTGATCGACAGCTGCATGCTGCGGCCCTTGCGGTCGGTGCCGATGATCTTGGCCTCGATCTCCTGGCCGACCTTGAGGTACTGCGAGGCGTCCTCGACACGCTCCTTGGCGATGTCGCGGGCGGCCACGTAGCCTTCGATGCCGTCGGCCAGCTCGATCGTCGCGCCCTTGGCGTCGACGTCCTTCACCGTGCCCTTGACGATGGAGCCCTTGGCGTTGGACGCCACGTACTGGCCCATCGGGTCCTGCTCGAGCTGCTTGACGCCCAGGCTGATGCGCTCGCGCTCCGGGTCCACGGCCAGGACCACCGCTTCCAGCGTGTCGCCCTTCTTGAAGTTGCGGACCACGTCTTCGCCGGTGGTGTTCCAGCTGATGTCGGACAGGTGGACCAGGCCGTCGATGCCGCCGTCCAGGCCGATGAAGATGCCGAAGTCGGTGATCGACTTGATCTGGCCTTCGACCTTGTCGCCCTTCTTGTGGATGGCGGCGAAGGTCTCCCACGGATTGCTGGTGACCTGCTTCATGCCCAGCGAGATGCGGCGGCGCTCTTCGTCCACGTCCAGCACCATGACCTGGACCTCGTCGCCGACCTGCACGATCTTGGACGGGTTGACGTTCTTGTTGGTCCAGTCCATTTCCGAGACGTGCACCAGGCCTTCCACGCCCGGCTCGATCTCGACGAACGCACCGTAGTCGGTGACGTTGGAGACCTTGCCGAACACCCGGGTGTTGGCCGGGTAGCGGCGGGCGATGTTGTCCCACGGATCCTCGCCCAGCTGCTTGAGGCCGAGGCTGACGCGGTTGCGCTCGCGGTCGTACTTGAGCACGCGCACGTCCAGCTCCTGGCCGACCTCGACCACCTCGGACGGATGGCGCACGCGCTTCCAGGCCATGTCGGTGATGTGCAGCAGGCCGTCGATGCCGCCCAGGTCGACGAACGCGCCGTAGTCGGTGAGGTTCTTGACCACGCCCTTGAGGATCGCGCCTTCCTGCAGCTTCTCCATCAGCTGCTCGCGCTCGACGCTGTACTCGCTCTCGACCACCGCGCGGCGGGAGACGACGATGTTGTTGCGCTTGCGGTCCAGCTTGATGAGCTTGAACTCGAGTTCCTTGCCTTCCAGGTAGGCCGAGTCGCGCACCGGGCGCACGTCGACCAGCGAGCCGGGCAGGAAGCCGCGGACGTCCTTGATGTCGACGGTGAAGCCGCCCTTGACCTTGCCGCTGATGCGGCCGGTGATGGTCTCGTTCTTCTCGAGGGCTTCCTCGAGTTCGTCCCACACCATGGCGCGCTTGGCCTTCTCGCGCGACAGCACGGTTTCGCCGAAGCCGTTCTCGATGGAGTCGAGCGCGACCTTGACTTCGTCGCCCTCGGCGACGTCGATCTCGCCGGCGTCGTTACGGAACTGTTCGATCGGCACGATGCCTTCGGACTTCAGGCCGGCGTTGATCACCACCACGTCGCCGCGGACTTCCACCACGGTACCGGTGACGATGGCGCCCGGCTTCAGCTTGGCCAGGTACTGCTGGCTCTGTTCGAACAGTTCGGCAAATGATTCGGTCATTGGATTGGTTACTCGGTTGAACACACGGGCCGCACCGGCCGTCGTCCGCTCCCTGCAGGAGTCTGAGACGGCGCGTGGTCGGCCCACCCGTCATGTGGCGCGATGCAACTGCGCCATGTGTTGTTGGTCGATCCGGCGCGGAATGCGCCGGGGCTGGTCTCTGCTGCGAAAGCGATGACGACCGCGCCGCGCCGTTCAGCGCGCAGGCAGCAAAGCCAGCACCTGATCGACTACCGTGTCGATTCCAAGGCCGGTGGTGTCGATGCGCACGGCGTCTTCGGCCGGGCGCAAGGGAGCCACCGCGCGCTGGGCGTCACGGGCGTCGCGGGCGAGAATCTCCCGCAGCAGACCGTCTAAAGTAACGCAAACCCCTTTGTCATTCAACTGCTTATAGCGCCTTTCCGCGCGCTCCTCGGCGCTGGCGGTCAGGAAGACCTTGAATGGGGCGTCCGGGAAGATCACCGTCCCCATGTCGCGGCCGTCGGCGACCAGGCCCGGGGCCTGGCGGAAGGCCCGCTGGCGGTCCTTGAGCGCGGCCCGGACCTCGGGGATGGCGGCGATGGCCGAGGCCGCCGCGCCGGCGGTCTCGGTGCGCAGCTCGTCGGTGGCGTCGACCTCGTTGACCAGCACCCGCAGCTCGCCGGAGGCGTCGTCGCGGAAGCCGATGCGGGTGTCGAAGGCGCAGCGGACCAGGGCGGCCGGGTCGGCCAGGTCCAGCCCGGCCCAGCCGGCGGCCACGCCGACCGCGCGGTACAGGGCGCCCGAATCCAGGTAGTGCCAGCCCAGGCGCTCGGCGACCAGGCGGCTGATGGTGCCCTTGCCGGAACCGGAAGGGCCGTCGATGGTGAGCACGGGGATGCTCGAAGCAGTGGGGGATGCGCTGTTCATGCGCGCCATTATGCGGCCCGGGCGGCGCTCCTTGCGCCCTCGCCTCGGCCGCGGCGACGCCCGGCCCGGCCGCGCCGTCCGCCGCGCCGCGCAAGCCGCCGACGCAACCACTTGATCGGCCGAAGATTTACCCGCTACAATCGCTGGCTAGCATTTTCCACCCTTCCCATCCACCACCAGCCGAGATCCATCATGAAGGTCCTGTCCTCTCTGAAGTCGGCGAAGGCCCGTCACCGCGACTGCAAGGTCGTCCGCCGCCGTGGCAAGGTCTTCGTGATCTGCAAGTCCAACCCGCGTTTCAAGGCGCGCCAGCGCTGAGACCGGGCGGCCCAGCGCCGCCCCGGGTTCGAGCCGAAAGCCGCCGCAAGGCGGCTTTCTTCGTTCCAGCCGCCCGCCCTCGCGCCCCGGCTTGCCCAAAGCGTGACGGCCGCACGCTGCCGTCGAACGTCAGCTTGTGACTAGAATCCGCGGTCCTTCGACGAGGTGAATTGCATGAACCTGCGCATCGCTGCCGCTCCGTTGCTCGCCCTGCTGGCCTTTTCCGCCGCCGCGCCGGCCGAAACCCTGCTGATCGAGCGGGCCCAGCAGCAAAACCAGGCCTCCCTGCCCAGCCGCGGCCAGAGCATGGACCAGGTCAAGGCCCGCCACGGCGAGCCGACCCAGCGCCTGGAGGCACGCGGCGGACAGAAGCGCCAGTGGCCGCAGATCAACCGCTGGGTCTACCCGGCGTTCACCGTCTACTTCGAGAAGAACCGCGTGATCGACGTGGTCGCCAACAAGGCCGACGCCGAGGAAATCGGGCCCAAACCGCCTATCCTGTGAGGCTATGACCAACAACGCATTGCGCTTCCCCGCGGAGTGGGAACCCCAGTCCGCGGTCCTGATCGCCTGGCCGAACGCCGACACCGACTGGGCCGAGCGCCTGGGCGAGGTGGAGGAGACCTACATCGCCCTGGTCGCGGCCATCGCCCGCTTCCAGCCGGTGCTGGTGTGCGTGGCCGACGACGATGTCCAGGCCTACGCCCGCGCGCGCCTGTCCTCGGCCCGCATCGACATGGGCCGGGTGCGCTTCATCGACGCGCCCTACGACGACACTTGGCTGCGCGATTCCGGCCCGATCACCCTGCGCGCGGCCGACGGCGGCTTCCGCCTGCTGGATTTCCGCTTCACCGGCTGGGGCGGCAAGTTCGACGCCAGCCAGGACGACCTGCTGGTCGAGCGCCTGCACGCCCAGGGCCTGTTCGGCGACGCCGAGCGCCAGAGCATCGACTTCGCCCTGGAAGGCGGCGGCATCGAGACCGACGGCGCCGGCACCCTGCTGACCACCTGGCGCTGCCTGCACGAGCGCCACCCCGGCCTGGACCGCGAGACCCTCAGCACCCGGCTGGCCGGCTGGCTGCACCAGGACCGGGTGCTGTGGCTGGACCACGGTTATCTGGAGGGCGACGACACCGACGCCCACATCGATACCCTGGCCCGCTTCGCCGCCGAGGACGCCATCGTCTACCAGGGCTGCGACGACCCGCAGGATTCGCACTACGCCGAACTGCAGGCCATGGCCGCCGAGCTGGCCGCGCTGCGCACCCGCGATGGCCGTCCCTACCGCCTGTTCGCGCTGCCGTGGGCGCGCCCGGTCATCGACCAGGACCGGCGCCTGGCGGCGAGCTACGCCAACTTCCTGATCATCGACGGCGCGGTGCTGATGCCGGCCTACGGCGATGCCGCCGACAGCGCCGCCCAGGCAGTGCTGGCGCAGGCCTTCCCCGGCCGCGAGATCGTGCCGGTGCCGTGCCGGCCGCTGATCTGGCAGAACGGCAGCCTGCATTGCGTGACCATGCAGTTGCCGCAGGGCGCGCTGGCCTGAGCCGCCGCCCCTGGCGCGGGGCCGGCCGGCCCCGCGCACGCGCGCGCCGAGCCGGCGCTGCGCCCTCGTCATGGCGCTCTCCTACAATGGACGATCGCCCCAGCCGGACCCGTGCCCGATGAACAAGACCACTCTGCCCGTCGCCCTGATCCAGGACCGCGACCACGGCTCGCGCGAGGCCAACCTGGCCAACATCGAGCAGCGCGTCGGCGAGGCCGCCCGCCAGGGCGCCAAGCTGGTGCTGCTGCAGGAACTGCACAACGGCCCGTACTTCTGCCAGCACGAATCGGTGGCCGAATTCGACCTGGCCGAACCGATCCCCGGCCCCAGCACCCAGCGCCTGGGCGCCCTGGCCAAGCAGCACGGCATCGTCCTGGTCAGCTCGCTGTTCGAGCGCCGGGCGCCGGGCCTGTATCACAACACCGCGGTGGTCTACGAGACCGACGGCGCCATCGCCGGCAAGTACCGCAAGATGCACATCCCCGACGATCCGGGCTTCTACGAGAAGTTCTACTTCACTCCGGGCGACATCGGCTTCGAGCCGATCCAGACCTCGGTCGGCCGCCTGGGCGTGCTGGTGTGCTGGGACCAGTGGTATCCCGAAGGCGCGCGGCTGATGGCCCTGGCCGGCGCCGAGTTGCTGCTGTATCCGACCGCCATCGGCTGGGATCCCGACGACGCCCAGGACGAGAAGGACCGCCAGCGCACTGCCTGGATCCTCAGCCACCGCGGCCACGCGGTCGCCAACGGACTGCCGGTGCTCAGCGTCAACCGGGTCGGCTTCGAGGCCTCGCCGATGGCCGCGGAGAAGACGGCCGGCGCGGCCGGCATCCAGTTCTGGGGTTCCAGCCACGTGCTCGGCCCGCAGGGCGAGTTCCTGGCCGAAGCCAAGACCCAGGAGCCGGAAATCCTGATGGCCGAGGTCGACCTGGGCCGCAGCGAGCACGTGCGGCGGATCTGGCCGTTCCTGCGCGACCGCCGCATCGACGCCTACGCCGACCTGCTCAAGCGCTATCGCGACTGAGCCCTGCTGCGGCGGACCCGTCGCAGACAGGGCCGACCACCAAGCCTGGGAGCGCGGCGGCGCCGCTCCTGCCGAGAGCTCCATCGCCGCGCCGCCCCGTAGGAGCGGCGCGAGCCGCGACCAGCCGATGCGCCGCCGCCAACGCAGGCGAGACCTCCATTGCCGGCCTCGTGATCGCGGCGGCCGCCGCTCCTGCCAAGAGCCTCATCGCCGCCCTGCCCCGTAGGAGCGGCGCGAGCCGCGACCAGCCGATGCGGATGAAAAACACAATTTGACACCCCTGCCGCGCCCGATCTCAGGCAAAAGACCCCAGGGCCGGCGGCGGCAGGCATCGCGTTGGGCACGCCGCCCGCCCCCAAGGACGCCGCCGACGGGCGGTCGAATTAAAACGAACGGACGTGCTAATTTACCGCCCATGCCGACCCTGACCGCCACCCACAAAGGCGCCGCCACCCGCGAGGCCATCCTCGACCAAGCCTATGGCATTGCCTGTTCGGCCGGCCTGGAAGGCCTGTCCATCGGCCCGCTGGCGGCCGCGGTAGGCATGTCCAAGAGCGGCGTGTTCGCCCATTTCGGCTCGCGCGAAGACCTGCAATTGGCGGTGCTGGACAAGGCGGCCGAGCGCTTCGTCGGCCACGTCCTGCTGCCGGCCTTGCAGCGGCCGCGGGGCCTGGCCCGCCTGGCCGCCGTGGTCGAAGCCTGGTTCGACTGGAGCCGCCACGCCGACGGCGGCTGCGTGCTGCTGGGCGCGGTCAGCGAGTACGACGACCGCCCCGGCGTCCTGCGCGACTGGGTGGTCGCCCAGCAGAAGCGCTGGCGGCACGAGCTCGGCCGGGCGGTGCAGTTGTCGGTGGACAGCGGGGAGCTCGCCACTGATACCGATCCGGCCCAACTGGCCTTCGAGATCTACGGCCTGGCCCTGATCGTCCACCACGATGCCGGCCTGTTCGGCTTCGACGCCGCCATCGAACGCGGCCGCCGCGCTTACCAGCGGCTGGTCGGTTCCTACGCCGCCTCCGCGCGCGCCGCCGCGCCCACTTCCTCCGCCTGAGCCCTCCCGAGGTCCGCCATGCCCCCGCTTGCGCACAAAATTAGCACGACCGTTCGTAACGCGATCCGCCTGTATCGCCTGCGCCTGGGTTTCCTGGCGGGCGCGCGTCTGGCCCCGGAGGCCACCTTGCGCCGCGCCGCCGAACTGTTCTGCACGCCGTTCGCGTCCTCGCGCCAGCGCGCGCTGGCCGCGCCGCTGCTGGACGCGCGCCAGGAGCGGCTGGAGATCGACGGTCGCGCCATCGCCGCCTACGTCTGGGGCGATCCGCAGCGCCAGCCCTATGTGTTGTTCGCCCATGGCTGGTCCAGCCACGGCACCCGGGTGGCGCGTTGGCTGCCGCCCTTGCGTGCGGCCGGCTACGCCGTAGTCGCCTTCGACCAGCCCGGCCACGGCCGCAGCGAAGGCCGCCTGGCCACCCTGCCCGATTTCACCCACCACCTGCACGCGGTGGGCGCGCACTACGGCCCGGCCGCGGCGGTGATCGGACACTCCCTGGGCGGGGCCGCGGCCATGCTGGCGATGGTCCGCGGCCTGCGCGCCGAACGCGCGGTGCTGATCGCCCCGGCCGCCGACCCGGTCGCCGCGGTCGAACGCTTCGCCCGCTTCCTGTGGGTGGGCCAGGACCTGTGCC